>SLMM01000076.1 GCA_007133565.1 Bacteroidales bacterium | reverse complement strand
TTATGCGGTTTGTCTCTTTACCGGTGCTGTCAAAAAGACATAGCTCCACAGCCCTTGCATTCTCAGCGAAAAGCGAGAAATTAACACCCTTGCCGTCATATCTGGCCCCCAATGGGTAAGGTTTCCCGG
Organism: Bacteroidales bacterium; assembly: GCA_007133565.1. Lineage (GTDB taxonomy): Bacteria > Bacteroidota > Bacteroidia > Bacteroidales > PUMT01 > PXAP01. The sequence continues at coordinate 11,732 of SLMM01000076.1, read as the reverse complement.
GCCATGTTTCAAATTTTAGCATGTAATTATTTTTTTGCAAAAATAATCGAATTAAATGGGAATAAATTTTTAAGGGAAAAATTAATTTCTGGTTTGCCTCGGTTTTTATGAAAGGTCAGGCTTAAGAAACAGAGCTCCCAGCGGCGGCAATGTAAGTGATAATGTATGTGACCTGCCGTGTCTATGTTTTTCGAGTGCCTTAATTGGTTGCTTATTTCTGATATTGCTACCGCCCAGTTCACCTTCATCGCTGTTGAATATCTCGGCCCACCCTCCTCCGGCAGGAACACCTATATTGTAATTATAACGTACTACAGGGGTGAAATTGAAAATTGCGACGATCGTATCTTTTTTTGAATTTCCGCGGCGAACAAAGCTGATTACGCAGTTTGCAGAGTCGCTGATATCTATCCACTCAAAACCTTTATCTTCAAATTGGAGTTCATATAATGCCCGTTCTTTTTTATAGATGTCGTTGAGTTTTTTAATGGTTTTATTTACTCCCTGGTGCAATCCGTATTGCAGCAGATGCCAGTCCATGCTCTTGTCATGATCCCATTCATTGAGCTGGGCAATTTCATTTCCCATAAAAAGAAGCTTTGTTCCCGGGTGGGCAAACATATAGCTGTAGAGTAATCTCAGGTTTGAAAACTTCTGCCAATGATCGCCGGGCATTTTACCTGCCATTGATCCCTTGCCGTGTACTACTTCATCGTGTGACAGCGGCAGGGTATATTTTTCGCTGAAGGCATAAACAATGCTAAAGGTAATATCATTTTGATGATATTTCCTGTAAACCGGATCCTTTGAAAAATAATTAAGTGTGTCATGCATCCAGCCCATCATCCACTTCATGTCAAAACCCAGTCCCCCGACATGCGTCGGCTGCGAGACCATGGGCCAGGCTGTTGATTCTTCTGCAATAGTCAGTATATCAGGAAACTCTTCGTGGGTGGCCTCATTAACCTGTTTTAAAAAACTGATTGCCTCCAGGTTTTCCCTGCCTCCAAACCGGTTAGGCACCCATTCTCCCTCTTCCCTGGAATAATCGCGGTACAGCATTGATGCCACGGCATCTACCCTTAGCCCGTCAGCATGGTATATATCAAGCCAGAACATTGCATTACTAATAAGGAAGCATCGCACTTCGTTCCTGCCATAGTTAAAGATATAGCTTTTCCAGTCCGGGTGATAACCCTCTCTGGGGTCCTGGTGTTCATATAAATGGGTGCCATCAAAAAATGACAGACCATGCTGGTCGGACGGGAAATGAGAAGGTACCCAGTCCAGGATGACCCCTATACCTTTTTTGTGAAGTTCGTTTACCAGGAACATAAAATCCTGGGGTGATCCATAACGGCTTGACGGGGCAAAATATCCCGTAACCTGGTATCCCCATGAACCATAAAATGGATGTTCCATTACAGGCATGAACTCTACATGGGTGTATCCCATATCGTTCAAATAACCTGGCAGCTGATCTGCCAGCTCAAGATAGGTCAGATAACGATTTCCCTCTCCGGGATTTCTTTTCCATGAACCTATGTGCATCTCATAAACTGAAAACGGCTTTGGTTTATCTTTATCTCTTTTTCTTGATCGCAGCCATTCCGCATCAGACCAGGAAAAGTTTTTATCCCAAACTATTGATGCAGTGCGCGGAGGTTCTTCCCACATAAAGGCGAACGGATCTCCTTTTTCGACACTATAGTTGTTGTAATTCGATTCTATCTTATATTTATACACTTCACCCTTTCCGATATCAGGAATAAAACCCTCCCATATCCCGGAACCGTCGCCCCGGTTAAAAAGCTGATGAGAGGAGGGGTTCCAGCCGTTAAAGTTACCTATTACGGAAACTTTTGCAGCATTGGGAGACCAAACTCCGAAACAGGTTCCCGGGCGTCCATCAAGACTGGTTATATGGGAACCAAGTTTTTCATAGAGTTTGAAATGCCTGCCTTCCCTGAACAGGTGAATGTCAAAATCGTTCAGCCGGGGAAAATTTATCACTGGTATTTCATTGTTGGTTTCGCCGGTATTTTTATTCATAAGTTCCTCCTTTATTATTGTTACTCAGACTGCATAATGTACTTAATACCTTTTATGGGGATCGAGACCCAGTCAGGCCTGTTGTTCAATTCATAGTTCAGCTCATATACTGCTTTTTCCAAAATAAAAGTATCCAGCATTATTTTCAGGTCCTCTTTATTATCAGGGATAAGCTTTGATTTCCCCAGTGTCCTGATGTATGTATTAAGGTAACTGGAGCTTACCCTGTCAAACCACAACCCGGCCCATTGTTCAAGTATATCATTATCCTCCTGTCTAATGGCCATATGCTTGAACAATGTACTGTAGGCAGCATAATGAAAGGATCTTAACATACCCGCAACATCCCTCAAAGGTGATCTTTTAAGCCTTCTTTCGCTGAATGTTCGCGCGGGTTCTCCTTCAAAATCTATGATGATGAAGTCTTTGCCCGTAAAAAGTACCTGTCCCAGATGATAATCACCGTGATTCCTTATCTTCAGAGATGTTAATTTCCTTGAATAGATTTTTCGCATTCGTTTAAGGATGTCATTTTTCATCTCCAGAATGCCTCTGGCTTCATCCTGAATTGGTTCGGGCAGTTCTTTGATGGTTTTTTCGAGCGACTGGTATGCGGTTCTGGTGAGGGACTGAAGTGAAGAGAACAAAGACCGCTGGTAATGGAGTGAAAATGCTTCCGGTTCAAAATCGGGATCACTCCTGCGTGAAGCCAGTTCAAGATGCATCTCAGCTGTGCGTTGCGCCAGCAGGTTAATCCTTTCAAAAATTGCTACTCCAAAGACCTCTTTCAGGTTGTCATCAGAATTGTCAAAAGTTTCATTATCCAGTTCCTCTTTGAATGCAGGAACATTTCTGAATTCCGGGTAAGCCAGCACCCTTTCAAAATACCGGTTAAGTTCGTCACTGATATAATCCCATGCATCACCCTGGTTTTCTACAAGCTCTTGCATCATGCCTACTACCATGGGTGTATCTTTATGATTTCGGTGTTCAACAGCACCCATGAACCGGGGTACGTTTTTGAAGCCTGTTCTTTCAGTAAGAAAACGAAGGATCTCAACATCAGGATTAACAACCCGGTCAAGTTTCCTGTACAGCTTAAAGAAATACTTCCTGTTAAATATAATAGATGTGTTGCTTTGTTCTGCACTCAAAACTTTCGCGTGAAACTCCCTGTCTTCCGGTTCGGTTTTTTGAGCACTTTTAAAATCTTTGTTCACAAAAAACACCAGATCTCCGTGTTTTGCCTTGAGTTTCTTCCTTTTTACCAGGAATTCAAATACTGCTTCACGGAACAACCTGCTATAAACGGCATCATATAATACTCCCCTGGTATTGTCAATGGTTATTGGAGCTATTATTGCATGTGGTGATTGTTCTCTTAGAACAGATTCTGCCTCTTTGCTTGCAAAACTTACCGGAAGCTGGTAGATCTCGGGTAAGCCCTCCTTGTATATAACTTCAATTACCAGCCATGAGAACTGTTCCTGCTGGTAGGAAAAATTAATTGTTTCTGCAATACCCAGGCTCCTTATCTGCCTTGCTTTGCCACCAAACCACCTGCAACTCTTCAGGTAATTCCTGATGAGCTTGCCTGTAAGTATTTTCAGGCTGGCTGGTTTGTAAATGTCTTCATAGGTCCCCACTTTTAATTTAGGAGAAAGTGATTCATCGATTTCTGTCAGAGGGGTGACCGGTTTTTCAAGTAAAAACCAGTAATATCCATGGGGACTCATCGTGATCAGATATGATGTTTCCCTGATTGATGGAAATTTGTTTCCCGAAAATACCTCTACCGGCGTAAACTCCTTATAATCCTGCAGGTCAAGTTCTACAGCCTGGCTGTAGCGTGAGAGGTTTGCCAGTACAAGTATGGTCTCATCTTCATACGTCCTTAAAAAAGCAAGCACCTTCGAATTTGTTGGTGATAAGAAACTGATATCACCCCTGCTGAATGCTTTGTATTGTTTTCTCATGCTCATCACCCTTTTCATCCACCAAAGAAGAGATGATGAGTTGTTTTGTTGTGTTTCCACATTTACAGCTTCATACTGGTATTCCGGATCAATAATAACAGGTAGGTACAGTTTCTGAGGATTTGCCCTGGAGAACCCGGCATTGCGGTCAGCCGACCATTGCATCGGGGTTCGCACGCCATCACGGTCGCCCAGGTAATAATTGTCGCCCATCCCTATTTCATCTCCATAGTACAACACCGGGGTACCCGGTAATGAAAAAAGCAGGTAGTTCATAAGCTCTATCTTTCGGCGGTTGTTATCAAGAAGCGGAGCGAGCCGATGGCGGATGCCCAGGTTTATCCTTGCTTTTGGATCTTTGGTGTATACTTTGTACATGTAGTCCCTTTCTTCATCGGTTACCATTTCAAGGGTAAGTTCATCATGGTTCCTTAGAAACATTGCCCACTGGCATATCTCCGGGATTTCAGGTGTCTGGTCAAAAATATCGGTTAGCGGGTATCTGTCCTCCATCTTAAGTGACATAAACATACGGGGCATAATGGGGAAATGATAATTCATATGGCATTCATCGCCGTCACCAAAATAGGCGGCTGAATCTTCAGGCCACATATTTGCTTCTGCCAGAAGTAGTTTTCCTGTGTATTTAGAGTCAACATGGGCCCTGAGTTTCTTGAGGAATTCATGTGTCTCAGGAAGATTTTCACAATTTGTGTTTTCTCTCTCAAATAGATAGGGAACAGCATCCAGGCGAAAGCCATCAACTCCAAGGTCGAACCAGAAGTCCAGAATCCTTAAAATTTCTTTCTGCACGCGCGGATTTTCAAAATTGAGATCAGGCTGGTGTGAATAAAATCTGTGCCAGTAATATTGATTGGCAACATTATCCCATGTCCAGTTAGAGTTTTCAAAATCCTTGAAAATTATTCTTGCATCCTTATATTTCTCCGGTTCATCGCTCCATACATAATAGTCACGGTAGGCCGACCCCTTTTTTGCTATCCTGGCCCGTTGAAACCATTTGTGCTGGTCTGAAGTATGGTTAATAACCAATTCGGTAATAACCTTCAGGTTCCGTTTATGGGCTTCTTTAAGGAACCTTTTGAATGTCCTTATATTTCCATAAGAGGGATTAATACTGTAATAGTCAGAAATATCATAGCCGTCATCACGCAATGGAGACGGATAAAAGGGTAAAAGCCAGATTGCTGTGACCCCAAGATCTTCCAGGTAGTCAAGTTTGGAAAGCAATCCCTGAAAATCGCCTATACCATCTGAATTACTGTCATAAAACGCCTTGATATGGAGTTCATAAATAATCGCGTCCTTATACCAGTGTATCTGATCATCAAGGGCTGCCGGTTTTTTGGATGTCTTCATAAAAGATTATGATATCAATGTTTGGTTTGAGAGATATTTTTAGTTTTATTGTTCAATCCTGAAGAGATGAACAGGGAAAATCAAGGGGTTAAGTTCTACGTAATTCCACTCACCGTTCCACTTAAACCTGTTGCCTGTAAGCAGATCGTTCATTTCGAAATCACTGTCGGCGGGTATGCCCATTTCCTCCAGGGGAATTTTTATCCAGCTTCCCTGGGTATTGACCGTGTCCATATTGACAACTACAAATAGTTTATTGTCTTTTTCATCATCTGTTTTTCCGTAGCAAAGCAGATGATCGTTTTGCACTTCTGCAAAGAAGATGTTCCATGTCGTCTGAAGTGCCGGATTTTCTTTACGTATATTGTTTATCAAGGCTATCAGCTTTCTCATGCGTGTCATGGTTTTCCAGTCGTAATGCTTTATCTCATATTTTTCATTATCTATATATTCCTCCCTGAGCGGATGAGGGACATTGTACATGAATTCGAACACCGGACCGTATATTCCGTAATTTGAAGACATTGTGGCAGCCATGACAAGGCGGGTTATAAACGCAGCTTCATTTTTATGTTGCAGGGAGACAGGCAGAATGTCAGGAGTATTCGGCCAGAAATTGGGCCTGTAGAATTCCCTTCGTTCGGTCTTTGTGAGATTGTTAAGGTACTCAACAAACTCTTGGGGACTGTTTCGCCATGTAAAGTAGGTATAGGACTGGGTGAAGCCTATCTTACCCAACCTGTCCATTAATTTATTTCTTGTGAAAGCCTCTGCCAGAAAAATTACTTCAGGATGCCTGTTTTTTACTTCAGCGATCATCCATTCCCAGAAGCCAAAAGATTTGGTGTGGGGGTTATCAACCCTGAAAACATTCACTCCCTGCTCAATCCAATAGTCCACTATGCTTTTCAGCTCCCGCCACATGTTTTGCCAGTCATCATTTTCAAAATTCAAAGGCAACACATCCTGGTATTTTTTGGGAGGGTTTTCTGCATACTGAACTGTGCCATCCGGCCTCCAGTTGAACCATTCGGGATGCTCCTGCACCCAGGGATGATCCTGGGAGCACTGATATGCGAGATCAAGGGCTATCTCAATACCGTAACCTTCGGCTTTTTTGACTAATCTCCTGAAATCATCCAGCGATCCCAGCTCCGGATGTATGGATTTATGGCCGCCTTCTTTGCTTCCAATTGCCCAGGGAGAACCTGGTTCGCCTTTTTTTGCTTCAGGAGAGTTGTCCTTGCCTTTCCTGAACGAAATACCAATAGGGTGTATGGGAGGAAAATACAGTATGTCAAATCCCATTTTGGCTACCAGGGGAAGGATCTTTTCTGCGTCTCTGAAAGTACCATGCTTCCCCGGTACGGGTGATGTTGAACGGGGGAAAACTTCATACCAGCTGCTGAATAATGCTCTTTTTCGCTCAACCTCTACTCTCAGGACCTTTTCATATATTGTTGCATCTCTTCTATCCGAGGATACATCCATTGCTGCGCTCACTTCATCGCTCAGTACCATTGAAGCCGCTGCAGCAGGGGTATATCTGTTACCAGTAATGTAGTCTATGCAATTGGTCAGTTTCTTCCTGAATTTCGGGGTAGCAATATTAAGTGCTTCCTTAATCATCAGGGCTCCAATCTGAAGATCTGTATCGATTTCCTGATTGGCTTCATATTTAAGCTTGAAGCTTTTTTGCCAGGAAGAAAAATGGTCAATCCAACCTTTAATTGTATATTCGTATAACCCGGTTCCGGCAGGTGTGAAAGCAGCTTCCCATCTGTCATTGGAGATATGTGTCATCGGTATCTCTTCCCATTTTCTTTTCTGTTTCTTTTTAAACAGCAGGACTGCCCTGATCTGATTGTGACCATCAGCAAAAACATCAGCGCTTACCTTTACTTTTTCACCGGTAACTCTTTTTACGGGGTATTTGCCACAATCTAATTCGGGATAGACATTTTCAATAACTACCCGTTCTCTTCCTCGGATATTTTTCATTGTATTAAGTAAGTTTATAGTCAATATATTATGTTTATTGGTTGATTCTTGTTCAGTATTTCAATTCCCGATGAATGTCACATCTGACATATTTTTCAAAAAGCGAACAGTAGTGCATGTGAGATCGACAAAGTCAATCCTCAATGGTTCGTATAAGCATTAATGTGGCCGACATGTACTGAGAAAACCGGAAGCCTTTTTTAGGAGCCTCCGGTTTTCCTGGTATTCAATGCTACAATAATTGTTTCGGAATGCCGGTCTGGCCTTATGCCTGTTTTACAGGCTGACTGTTGGAAGTGTCTACATTCCCGGTTGGGGCGGTATTGCCCGTGGCACCGTCGGATCGAATGTGTCATTTATTGCTTCGGCTATTGCCTGGCTGAATACTGCAAGGTCAGGCGGGGTTCTCGAAGTGATAAGATGGCCGTCGATTACAAGTGCTTCGTCCACATAGGTAGCGCCTGCTCCTTCAATTTCATCCTGTATCCCTCCAACAGCAGTACAGGTAAGTCCGTCCAGTACGCCGGCGGTAACAAGGACCTGCGGGCCGTGGCAGATTGCTGCTACAGTCCTGCCTGTTTCGAAGAACTCTCTGGCAAATTCAACTGCTTCAGGTATTTCCCTGAGGACAGCTGGTCCTGTTCCTCCCGGAAGAACCAGGGCATCAAATTCGTCGACAGAAACATCTGCAACAGCCCTTTCAATACTAATTGTAAAATCACTGTTGTAAGCCTTTACCACACCTGTTTCAGGTCCTATGACCGTAATATCCATACCCTGGTTAGCAAGGTAACCAATAGGCATATAGGCTTCTCCGTCATGGAACCCTTCTGCAACCATTACGGCTACATTTGGCCTGGGCAAAGGTTCCATTACTTCAGTTACTTCTTCTATTGCACCGGGACAACCGGTAAGCAGAATCATTATTCCCAGCATGGGAAAAAGTTTCAGCATCATTTTTTTAATTCTCTTCATACTTCCGTTGTTTTAGGGTTAATAATAGTTGAAAACACTGATTATTGATTGTAATAATTGATAGTAATATATTTATTGCTGCCTGTAACAGGTTAAATAATTGTGCCAAAAAAACTGGCCGGGCACATATACTATACAACGCAGGTGGTTAAAGGATTATTGTACAGTCCCATAGGTGCATCGGCAAAATATATTAAAACAGGTATTGTAATTAATTCTATCTCGTAATTAAGAGAATAAATTTGATATTGTGGAATAATTCCACAGTCTGGGAGAAAAATTCCTGCCTTTATCAGACATGCGAAAATATTCTGATTAGATTTATCTATGAAGAAAGATACATTATTGCATCTCTGCGATATTGTAGTGAATTCTATTCTTTCCATTAACTTCGTAGCTGAACTAATATTATAATCTATGAACCTTGTAAAAAGAGTCAATTCCCTGTTTAATCCGGAACACTTTCAGGGGTGGTCGAGAAAGCGCAGCTATTTTGAAGGGTGGTATTTCAAGATCTTATCTGCTGATGAAGAAAGTGCCTTTGCCCTGATTCCGGGTGTTTCAATGGATACAGAAGGTAACCGGCATTCATTTGTACAGGTTCTTGACGGACGCAAAAAAACATCAGAATATCATAAGTTTGAATTTAACGATTTCAGCCCATCACCCGGCCGGTTCTATGTTTCTGTCGGCAACAACCAATTCTCCGGCAGTAATATTTCGGTTAACCTTAACGGCCTTAAGGGGGAGCTTCATTTTTCAGGAAATGTTCCCTGGCCCAAACCATGGTATTCGCCTGGTATTATGGGCCCATACACATTTGCGCCCTTCATGCAGTGTTATCATGGTATCGTAAGTATGGATCACTCAATTGAGGGAGTGCTTGAATACTCAGGGAAAAAGATTGATTTTACAGGTGGCAGGGGATATATTGAAAAGGACTGGGGCAGCTCTTTCCCTGAAGGCTATATATGGCTTCAGTCAAACCACTTTTCTGAGCCCGGTGTTTCCATTAAAACCTCGGTTGCCAAAATACCCTGGCTGAGAGGTTCTTTTACCGGGTTTATATCCGGAATATGGCTAAATGACAGGCTTATAAGATTTACCACTTATAACGGTTCGTCATTAAAGAAAGTAGCAATTAAAGGGCCGGTAGTGGAAATTGTTTTGCAGAACAAAACATACTTGCTGGAGATAATTGTTTTGCGCGATTCAGCTACAGCTCTTGCATCACCTTTAAGCGGCCACATGGACGGACGGATAGAGGAAAGCATGTCGTCAGAAATGGATGTTTCCCTGACGGAGATAAAATCGGGGAAGGTGATCTTTTCGGGAAAGGGCAGGAACGCGGCTGTCGAGGTTGCAGGAAATGTTGGTGAGATCCTGGTATGATACTCCAGGATTGAACATAGTATCAGGTGAACAATAACTAACTAAAGATGAATATTGAGACCTTCCTCAGGAAGTATGCACGCCCTGAGATCCTGGTATTGCTTTTTGCAATGGCATTGATTGTAAATTTCATGCTTTTCCCGCTCCTGATGCCGACAGGGGAGGGGTTGAAACCTCTTGATGTTATGTTTGCCTACAGTCCCGCAGAAGCTTATGGGATGATAGCCGCCTATGGTGAAGAGGCGCGGCAGGATTATATCAGGGGACTGCTGCTGATCGATTTTGCTTATCCTGTAGTATATTCCCTGCTGCTTTGTTTTGGAATTTATCTGCTGTGGCACAACCCCCGCCTCGCACTGCAGCCTTTACTGATAATGGCTGCAGACTACCTGGAGAACACAGGTATACTTATAATGCTCACAGCCTGGCCTGAACGGGTTACCGGACTGGCAACTGCAACAAGCATCTTTACCACTCTGAAGTGGTCAATGGTTGCCCTGGCGGTAATCCTTATATTAAGCGGAATGGTGCGGAGATTTATAATCCGCACCTGACCTGAATTTATCAGGCACCTGAATCCAAAGGTATTATAGCTGCCATCCCTCCCTGTATTCATAGTGCAGGAAACGGTCAGCTTCCGGCAGATTGGGAAAACGAAGGTTTTCAGGATCGAACTCAAGAGTCTGGTAGCTGAGTTTTTCCCTTAGCTCAGGCCTTAATGCTATGTTTCCGAGTAACACAGTTTCGGTAAGGGGCCCTGCCCATTCAAAATTTGAACCTGCTGGTGCTCCGCCTTTGCAGGCGTCTGTCCATTCTTTGTGGTGCCCCGGGGATGAAGGAATCCATGGGTCAGGCCTTTTATAAGACTCATCAAGTGATTCCGGAAGAATACGGTTGCCGAGGATCATGCCTTCGGTGCCTATGTAAAGAACCCCGCCTGCACCCATTTGTATGCCGGAGGCAATTCCGGGGATGCGCGGTGGCCTGAGACCCCCGTCATACCAGGTCAGCCTCAGTGCCGGCAGTCGTCCCCGTAAGGGGAAGTCGTATGTTACTTTTGAACCGAGCGGGAAGGTTTCGTCGTTCACCAGGGTTGAAACAGCCTGCACGGAGATTGGATATTTAAGCCTCAGTGCGCGGAATATGGGATCAAACGAGTGGCAACCTATATCACCAAGTGCACCTGTACCAAAATCCCACCATCCCCTCCAGCGGAAAGGGTGATACGACCGGTGATATGGGCGCACTGGCGCCGGTCCTGTAAACAGTCCCCAGTCCAGGCTTTCCGGCACAGGGGGAGTTTCATCCGGGCGTGTCACCCCCTGGGGCCAATAGGTGTCGGAAAGGCCCCTGTTCGGGCGGTCGGTCCAGACATGTACCTCAGTGATGTCGCCTATAACCCCGTCGCTTATCATTTCACGAAGCCTTCTCGGCCAGTCGCCTGCCTGCCCCTGGTTGCCCATCTGCGTAGCTACATTGTGCTCCCTTGCCGCTTCTGTCAGCTTCCTGGCTTCATAAATTGTTTTTGTAAGGGGTTTCTCAGTATAAACATGTTTTCCTCTTTTTATTGCTTCCATGCTCGCAACTGCATGAGTGTGGTCGGGAGTTGCTACAACGACTGCATCAATCTCTTTCATTTCGTCGAGCATGATACGGTAATCCTTATACCGCCCTGCACCGGGATATGTCTCAAACACCCTGACTGTCGCCTCGTTCCAGTCCACGTCACATAACGCGACAATATTCTCGGTTTCGGCAATGTGGCTCAGGACATTCCGTCCCATACCGCCTATTCCGATACCGGCAACGTTAAGTTTGTCGGAAGGTGGGGTATGACCCAGTCCAGATACTACGTGTGAAGGGATAATTGTCAGTCCCGCAATCGCAGCTGATGTCTTGCCTAAAAAGTTTCTCCGGCTGATTGGTTTTGGTTGTTTCGGTTTCATCTTTTCTTGG
>SLMM01000088.1 GCA_007133565.1 Bacteroidales bacterium | reverse complement strand
TTAACCGGCTGGAAGATATTTCTGACCTTTTTGAGGGCTTTCATCATCTTGGTTCTATGGGTGCTGACAGTGTCGGTGCAGACATATCAGGCAGAAGGCTTGATGTCTGGCTCAGCAATTCAGTGATGCATATCCCGGTACGGTATCCCTGGCTTGAAGGGCTGAGGGCAGGAATTCACAACAGGCTTGGTTTCCGGTTCAGGAACTATGACCTGGAGCTCTATTCCCGGGGAAGAAGGTTGGAGGAGTATATACCTAACTACTACAGGGAAAATTACCTTGATGCCGATAAATCAAGAATGGCCGGGGCGGTAATTTATGAAAACGGCCCTTATCATCTCCCTTTCGGGGAGGGTAAAGCACCCCTTCAGCTTATCCGGCCTGCCGGGAGGCCCGCTTATGATGGGGGACTGACGGGAGCTCACATAGCCCTGTGGCCCAGCCACGGCTATTACTATGAAGCGGAAAGAGACCGCTGGGAGTGGCAGAGGGCGAGGCTTTACGGTACTATAGAGGACCTTTTTCCGTTTGCCTTCATCCATCAGTATCTTTTACCGATGCTTGAAAATGCCGGCGCAACAGTCCTTCTCCCCAGGGAGAGGGATCTGCAGCCGCTTGAGGTTGTGGTGGACAATGACGGTTCACATGGCAACTCCATGGTGGTCGTTACCAATGGCAAAGACCACGAATGGGTGGAAGCGGAGGGGGGATTTGCATTGAGAGATACTCTTTACGAGGGAGACAACCCGTTCAGGATGGGAACTCATTTACGGATCAGGGCGGGAGAAGAGTCAGAAGCAACTGTCAAATATCTGCCTGATATGCCTGAATGCGGCCATTACGGGGTATATGTCTCGTGGGCATTTTCGCCTGAAAATGCAGGTGAGGTAAGCTATACAGTTAACCATTCCGGAGGCAGCACCGGGTTTGTGGCTGATCAGAGAATGGGATACGGAACGTGGATTTATCTCGGCAATTTCCATTTCAGGGAAGGCATGGATCCTGCATCGGGCAGTGTGGTTGTTTCCTCAGCCGGCAGTCCGACAGGTTACATAACCACAGATGCCGTGAGGTTTGGGGGCGGCATGGGGAGTGTTGCAAGGAGGCCGGCAGATGAATATGTTCCGTCTCTGTGGTCACTCAATGATGATGGTGCCGCAGCAACGGCAGAACCTGCCGGCAGCTTAACGAAGCAGCATGAGTGGAGGCTTAGCGGCAGGCCCCGTTATATGGAGGGGGCACGGTACTGGCTTCAGTACGCCGGCATGCCTGACTCATCTGTTTACAGCCCCAACAGGGGCCGCAACGATTATAATGACGATTTCATGTCAAGGGGCGAATGGGTCAGTTACCTGATGGGCGCCCCTCTTACACTGACAGGCGAACCTGATCCCGGCAGTCCCCGAATCCCCATCGACCTTGTGCTTGCTTTTCATACAGATGCCGGGGTTACACCTGGCGACTCGGTTATCGGCACACTGGCAATCTACAGCAGTGAACGGACCGGGGGAGTTTTCCACAACGGGCAGTCACGGATGGCCTCGCGTGACCTTTCCGACATAATACAGACCCATATTGTTCAGGATATAAGGTGGAATTTTGATTACCGATGGACCAGGAGGGGGATATGGGACAGGCAGTACTCCGAGGCATGGAGGCCCCATGCCCCTGCAATGCTGCTTGAACTGTTGTCTCATCAGAACCTGGGGGACATGCGATACGGGCTTGATCCGCGCTTCAGGTTCCTTGTAAGCAGGGCCATATACAAGGGTATGCTCAGGTACCTTGCCTTTGAGCAGGGCAGGGAGGCCGTTGTGCAGCCTATGCCGCCGGAAGGCATGGCTCTCGAATATACTGGTCCGTTTAGTGTCAGGCTGAGCTGGCGTGAACAGGAGGATCCTCATGAACCTTCGGCCGTGCCCGAAGAGTATATTGTATATACAAGCATTGAGAATGACGGTTTTGACAACGGAGAGCGCACCCGGCAAAGCTATATGGATATTGAGCTGCCTGAAAGAGGGATGCTTTACAGCTTCAGGGTTACTGCCGTTAATAGCGGCGGTGAAAGCCTGCCGGGGGAAACCCTTTCTGCCTGGTTGCCGGGTAACGGACAAAGTCCGGTACTCGTGGTGAACGCCTTTACCCGTATATCGGGCCCCATGGTTTTCGATGAGGGCGGCATGGCCGGACTGGCGTGGTGGGATGACCGGGGGGTACCCGACCGGTATGACTTCAGCCACACAGGTGTTCAGTACGATTTCAACAGGTCGAGCGACTGGCTGGATGACGACTCGCCAGGATGGGGGGCGAGCTATGCCGATATGGAAGGCAGGGTGCTGCCGGGCAACAGCTTTGATTATCCTTCAGTCTACGGTCAGGTGCTAAGGGAGAACGGTTACTCATTCATTTCTGCCAGCCGGGACGCTTTTGAACGGGGGACCTATACGCCGGGCGACTATAAAGCCCTGATTATAATTTTTGGCGGGCAACGCGGAATTCCCGGCTGGTATGAAACTGATGAGGTCAGCTTCAGGGTCTTTAACCCTGAAATGATGGACCAGCTGGGGAGATTTGCCCGGAATGGCAGCGGAATAATGATTTCCGGTTCCTATATAGGCACTGACATGGTCGAGAATAATGATACCCTTGCCATCAGATTTGCAAGAGATGTGCTGGGATACAGGTGGCGCACCAACCATGCATGCAACAGCGGGGCCGTTTACCTTACCGGGAGAAATACGCTGTTACTGCCCGGTGAGATTGAATTTAACACAGGTTACCATCCCCGCATATATACCGTTGAGGCTCCCGATGCCATTGAGCCTGACGGTGAAGGCAGTCTAAGGGCCTACCGGTTCAGGTACACCAAAACAAGCGCCGCTGTGCTTAAGGATGGAGCATGGAGGGTGGCGTCACTGGGTTTCCCGTTCGAAGCGATATTGTGTGATGAACAGAAGAGAGAACTAATGGGAGCCTTGATGCGGTTTATCACCGGGGTGCAGTCTGAAACAAACAAAGTCATAACCAAATATTAAATAATATGATGGAACAACGGATAACATGCTTTCTGCCTTCAGGCAGCGAAAACGACCTGCTTCAGACGCTGGTCCAGCTTGAAGATGCCGGGGTAACCCGGAAGACCTGGATCTTTGGTAAATATGAGGGTAACCGGGACTCTTTGCCGGGTAATGCCGGAATGGTAGATATCCTTTCGATGCTTTCCACCGCAGCGGTAAAGAAGATGGCGGCACTTGCCGAAACCGATTATGTGCTTATTTACACCAAACCACTTCCTTTAAGGCTGGGCGAATACGCGCTTCTTCGAATGATGCAGGTGGCCGACGATACAGGCGCAGGGATGGTTTACTCCGACTATTTTGAATTTAAGGAAGGGGCCGTGCGGCCATGTCCTGTTATCGACTACCAGAAGGGAAGCCTGCGGGATGACTTTAATTTCGGCTCTGTCATGCTGTACCGTACATCAGCCCTTAAAAAGGCTGTTGCAAGGGTGCCTGAGGAATACCAGTTTGCCGGCCTCTATTACCTGAGACTCAAAGTGTCTGAGAAACACAGCCTTTTCAGGATACCTGAGTACCTCTATACGGAGATGGAGACCGACACGCGTAAGTCCGGCCAGAAGATGTTTGATTATGTTGATCCCCGCAACAGGCAGATGCAGCTGGAGATGGAGCGTGCCTGCACAGAGCATCTCAAGGCTGTTAATGGATGGCTGAAACCGGTTTTCAGGGATGCCGACCTTACACAGGGGGCCTTCCCGGTCGAGGCATCTGTAATCATACCGGTCAGGAACCGGGTAAAGACAATTACCGATGCTGTTAAATCGGTGCTGGGCCAGAAAACGAAGTTCCCGTTCAACCTGATAGTGGTTGACAACCATTCCACCGACGGTACTTCAGGTATTCTTGCTGAATTTGCTGCTTCAGACGAACGCCTGATCCATATCATCCCCGAAAGGGAAGACCTGGGAATAGGGGGATGCTGGAATACCGGAGCCTTTCATAAGCAGTGCGGAAGGTTTGCCATACAACTGGACAGCGATGACCTTTATATAGACGAAAATGTTGTGCAGAGAATTGTCGACGAGTTTTATTCCCAGGAGTGCGTGATGATCGTCGGAAGCTACCGGATGGTTGATTTTTCCCTGGAGGAGATCCCTCCAGGGTTGATCGACCACCGCGAGTGGACGCCTGATAATGGTCGCAACAATGCCTTGAGGATTAACGGATTGGGTGCACCACGAGCGTTTTTCACCCCCGTACTGAGAGAGATAAGGCTGCCAAATGTCAGCTATGGCGAGGATTATGCCCTGGGGCTGGCAATATCCCGTCATTACCAGGTCGGAAGGATATATGACCCTCTTTACCTTTGCCGCAGATGGGAGGAGAATACCGATGCCTCGCTCGATATACAGAAACAGAATTCACACAACACATATAAGGACAGGATAAGGACGATCGAGCTGCTTGCCAGGATTGCGTCCAACAAAGAGTCTGCCGGAAACTGAAGCGATGCATTACCGGTAGCGGACTTCGCTGACGGGAGGCAGGATGAATAATCAATTTATGGCAAACACAGGAGGACATGCGATAAGAAATACAGAGGGCTTCTTCAGGTCCCAGCTTGACCAATGGCCGTTGGCCAGGGAGAACTATAGGGGACTGGAACGGGTAATGCTGAAAGATGTGCCCATGCCCGGGGGCTGCTTGGTTAAGGTGCAGTTCAACCCTGCCCGGATGCGCTCTTCGGCGGCCAGAGTTGATAAGAAAACAATAAGTGAACGTCCCTGCTTTCTTTGTGAGAAAAATCTTCCGCCTGAACAGGAACGGATACTGTTTGATGACAGCTACCTGATCCTGGTCAATCCCTACCCGATCTTCAGCCGGCATCTTACGATTGCACTCAGGAAACATGAAGATCAGATCATTTACGGGCGGTTTGCCGATATGTTGAGGCTGGCTGCGGCACTGGAAGGCTATACTGTATTTTATAACGGTCCCCGTTGCGGTGCCAGCGCTCCTGATCATTTCCATTTTCAGGCGGGTGCCAGGGGCTTCATGCCCGCCGAAAAAGAGGTGCTTTCGCTCAGGCGCAGGCGGATAGCAGAGGAGGGTACGCTTTTAATATCGACAGTCGAAGATTACCACCGTCACATGCTGGTTATGGAGGGCTCAGATATTGATGGTCTTGACCGTTGGTTCAATGAAATATATGGTATATTGCAACTGATGCAGGGAGGGCCTGATGAACCGATGCTCAACATATTGACGGGCTGTTACGGGAGATTGTGGAGGGTCATGATTTTTCCGCGTTCCGCCCACAGGCCTGCTCAGTTTTATGAAGAGGGCGAAAAGCAGGTGCTTCTGAGCCCTGCCTCGGTTGATTTCGGTGGTGTATGGATTACACCCAGGCAGGAGGATTTTGAAAAGATCGATGCTGCCATTGTAAATGATATTTTCGGGCAGGTGAGCCTGGGTAATGATGAGTGGGCCTTGCTGCTTGAACGTCTGAAGAGGATTTGACTAAACTTTAAATAATAAAAAACCGATATCATGCAACCAAAAATCAATGTAGGCATATTGTTTTCACCAAGGGTTGTCTTCAACCTTAACGGCCGTTACAGGCACCTGGAGAGCGGTATAGAGTTCGAAGGGCCGGGAACTGCCGTTCTGGATAACGGCAAACTGAATTTTTCAATAGGCAACAGCCCCGTCAGCGCCGGCTTTCCTGTTGATCTTGAGCCTGTCGATTGCAGCGACTGCAGCTTCGACCTGAGAGAGGTCACGATAGGCATAAACTTCCACTGGGAAAGGAAGGAAGACCAGCGGTTCAGGGGGGGGCTGAGGATAATTGAAGAGAATGGCCTGCTGACGGCAATCAATGTACTGCCTCTTGAAGAGTACCTGGTAAGCGTAATATCATCTGAAATGAGCGCCACCTCTTCGGCTGAGCTGCTGAAGGCCCATGCTGTCATATCCCGTAGCTGGCTGCTTGCACAGAAGGAGAAGGAAGCCAGGTTGAAGGATAAGGGTGGGTATGTAACCTCAATCGAAAAAGACGGGGAAATTATCAGATGGTATGACAGGGAGGATCACAAAAACTTTGATGTTTGCGCCGATGATCACTGCCAGCGGTACCAGGGGATAACAAGGGCCGGTACGCCCACCGTAGAGGAGGCGGTAAACTCAACTTCAGGCATGGTGCTTGCCTATGAAGGAAAAATATGCGATGCAAGATACTCGAAGTGCTGTGGGGGTATAAGTGAGAAATTCGAAAATGTCTGGGAACCCGTAGCCCACCCATACCTGACAAAAGTTGTTGACAATCCTGATGATCCTCCGGGATATGACACCGACCTTTCCGGTGAGGAGGCTGCACAGATCTGGATAACCGGCAATCCTGACTCATTCTGCAATACAAGGAGCACCTACGTGCTGAGCCAGGTGCTGAACGACTATGACCAGGAGACGGTTAACTTCTACAGGTGGTCGGTTAACCTGACCCAGAAAGAGGTTAAGGACCTTCTTAAAGAGAAGGTTAATGTCGACCTTGGCGATATAATTGAACTCGAGCCTGTTGAACGGGGAGTGTCGGGCCGCATGATAAGGCTGAGGATAAAGGGCACAAAAGGAACACTGGTAATCGGGAAGGAACTTGAGATCAGGAGGGCACTTTCTCCTTCGCATCTTTACAGCTCTGCATTTATTGCCGAACCCGGAGATACCGTAAACGGTATCCCTGCCGGGTTTACCCTCAGGGGTGCCGGCTGGGGGCACGGGGTAGGATTGTGCCAGATTGGTGCTGCAGTTATGGGCTCAGGCGGCTACTCCTACCAGGATATCCTGTCACATTATTTTCCGGGATCAACCCTTGAGACGAGATATTAAATTATATTTCCATGAGAACCGGTCCACTATTCAGAATAAATGTTGCATTGTTTATTATAATTCTCAACGGTTGCAATGGAGGAGCGGCCGTTGAGCCTGAGCCGGTGAAGGACAGGTTTGGTGCTGTTACCCGGTTCAGTAATGCCGGGGAGAAGGTTTACCTTCTATTTTCGGCACATGACCATTTTGAGGGTGTGGATATTGTTATGGATGCACTCGGCCGCCACGGTGTAAAGGCATCTTTTTTCCTTACCGGAGAATGCCTCAGGGAACCTGCAAACCGCAAGGCCATAGAAGGTATTGTGAGCGGCGGGCACCATCTGGGCCCCCATTCAGACGCCCACCTGCTTTATGTGCCCTGGGATGTGGGGCCCGAAAGAGATTCTCTGCTTGTTACCAGGGAGGAGTTTGAGGATGACCTGCGGAAGAATATCAAATCGCTGGAACCATATGGCATTGCCCCCGGGGATGTCGGTTGGTTCCTTACCCCATATGAATGGTACAACACCTCTATAGTGGAATGGACCAATGAGATGGGTATGGAGGTGGTGAACTTCACTCCCGGGATAGGGACAAATGCCGATTACACCACCCCCGTAATGGATAATTACCGGACTTCAGCGCAGATCCTGGAACGTTTGTGGGAATATGAGGAAGAACACGGCCTGGGTGGGAAGATCCTGCTGATACACCCGGGTGTAGGGCCTGACAGGCCTGATCCGCTGTACTATCATCTTTACGACATGATAGGTGATCTTAAACAAAAAGGGTATCGTACTGCTTTGCTCCCCGGCAATCCTGCCGCTGAGAAGCACAGCTTATAAAACATTAAACTACAGACATGAAGAAAGTCAGCCACCGTTCAGCATGGGCATGGGTGCCCTCACTATACTTTGCACAGGGAATTCCCTATGTCGTTGTAATGACCGTTTCGGTAATAATGTACAAGCGCCTTGGGATATCCAATGCCGATATAGCCCTTTATACAAGCTGGCTGTACCTGCCCTGGGTTATAAAGCCTTTCTGGAGCCCGGTGGTCGACCTGCTCAAAACAAAAAGGTGGTGGATTGTTGTGATGCAGCTGATGGTGGGAGCCGGACTGGCGGGGGTGGCGTTTACCATACCCGTGCCCGGCTTTTTCCAGGCTACGCTTGCCTTCTTCTGGCTCCTGGCGTTCAGCTCGGCCACCCATGACATTGCTGCTGACGGGTTCTACATGCTGGGGCTGACGGAGCATGAACAGGCCTATTTTGTCGGTATCAGGAGTACTTTTTACCGGTTTGCGATGATAACCGGACAGGGACTGCTGATAATTCTTGCCGGGTTCATTGAGACGCGGACGGGACTGGAGCCGGTGAGGTTTACGGTGACTGCCGACCCGCAACTGCCTGGCGGCGTGTACAAATCCGACCCCATAGACGACAGGAATGAAGGAAGGCGCAGTTTCGTAATAACCAGTGAGGAGATACAGTTGTCTGCTGCAAACATTGACCGTGAAAAGGCAAACGAGATGCTCGCTTTTGCAGGCGAACAGAATATCATTAACGGGTTTGCCGAGCCCGAGCCCGATATTGAACCCTCTGTTTCCTGGTTTGCCCGCTCGGTTTCCGGACCTCTCGGGGTATGGCTTAAAGAGATGCTGGGTATTGAGGACGATGATGACCTGACATTGGGTGAGATGCAAGGGAATGTTGCCCTTCTCGGGGTTTCGTTGTCATCTCCCCCCGGTTCTGATGAGGAGGTTGTACTGAATACGGGCTTTCAGAGGGGGGATGGAAGCATACGTCTTGTCAGGGGCGAGAGGCTGGTTTTTACCATGGATAACTGGGACCAGACCGCGTGGATGGCAGTTCAGCTTGACCCGGCACTGGACAGACCCGCTGAGGCTCATTTTGAAGGGCTTTCAGGCAACATCCCGTTTGCATGGACGGTAACTTTCTTTTTTCTTGCCGGACTCTTCCTGGTGTTTATGCTTTACCACCGGTTTTTCCTGCCATTCCCCTCGGGCGACAAGCCTTCGGCAAATGAGAAGGGCAAAAGTATTTTTTCCGGCTTCATCAAAACTTTCAGTGCCTTTTTCAGAAAAGAGAACATAGGTCCGGCGCTTGCTTTCCTCCTTTTGTACAGGCTTGGAGAGGCACAAATAGTCAAAATGGCATCGCCGTTCATGCTCGATCCTCGTGAGGTGGGTGGACTGGGACTTACAACAGGTGATGTGGGCCTTATATACGGTACCATTGGGATTCTTGCCCTTACCCTCGGAGGTATAGTGGGTGGAATTGTTGCATCACGCAAGGGTTTGAAATTCTGGGTTTTGCCGATGGCTCTTGCAATGAATGTCCCCAACCTTGTATATGTGCTTTTGTCGGTCTACACACCTCAGAGCATGTGGATCATTTCAGGCGGGGTCGCTTTTGAGCAGTTCGGTTACGGGTTCGGGTTCACTGCCTATATGCTTTATATGATACACTTTTCTGAAGGCAGCCACAAGACGGCGCATTTTGCTTTCTGCACCGGGTTCATGGCGCTGGGTATGATGCTTCCTGGTATGATATCGGGATGGATACAGGAGATCGTGGGCTACATCAACTTTTTTATCTGGGTAGTGATATGCACCATCCCCGGGTTCATAATAATCTTTTACCTTAAGATAGATCCCATGTTCGGAGTAAAAAAGAAGGAGGAAGGAAATATGGGGGACTGACAAAAGTCAAAACGCATGGTATCCACATGGTTTATTGACCTGCGGCTGGTATAACGCCAGATCATTTACATTATGTGGCTGAAAGTTCCGGTAAAAGTTCAGTAAAGGAAATATTCTGCCGCCCTTTCGGCGAAAGCGGACTCCTGCCCGGTCCAGATTTCCAGGATATCCTGAACCCTGAACCGTTTTGAAAAAGCTTTCCTCACCTTGTCGGTACCTACAACCCTGTCGAACATGTCGTGACGGGCCGGATCGCACATCTCAAACGGGTTCTTGTCCGGGTGCAGCCGGTTTATCTCCTGCATTACCCAGAACTGGACCAGCGTCAGGTCAGCGCTTTGAACGTCAGTAAGGTGTATCTGCACACCGCTAACCATCACACCACTCAGAACGCTGTAATAAGGCCTGAAATGTACCGGCCTGAAGGTGACTCCGGGCAGCCTGAGGTCGTTGAGGTTTGCTGCAAGATTCCGGGCATCAATAAAGTCCGCCCCTATAAGCTGGAAGGGCAGGGTGTAACCCACTCCTATGTTGAAGACATACAGCTCGCCCAGTATTCCCGATACCGGGTAATACCAGGCCGAGTGGGAGTGAGGTACATGAGGTGATGTGGGCACCCAGGGCAGGCCTGTATCATCAAACAGCATGTTGCGATCCCATCCCTCCATCTGTATGACAGTCAGCTTTACGGGCCCGCTGTTCAGCATTCCTTCTTCATTGAGGAAATGGGCAAGCTCGCCTGCCGTAAATCCATGAACATAGGTTATCGGGAACTGGCTGACGAAAGATA
Source organism: Bacteroidales bacterium (assembly GCA_007133565.1). Lineage (GTDB taxonomy): Bacteria > Bacteroidota > Bacteroidia > Bacteroidales > PUMT01 > PXAP01. The sequence goes on along the minus strand of SLMM01000088.1, from coordinate 63,202 downwards.
TGAACTCATCCTCCACGAGCGGCCCTTCGAACTTGTTCCCGCCAAGCGGGTTTGGCCTGTCCAGCACCATGAATTCAATGCCCTGTTCCGCTGCGGCTTCCATTGCAAGCCCCATTGTGCTTATGTAGGTATAAGACCTGGAGCCGATATCCTGTATATCGTAAACAAGAATATCTATACGTTCGAGCATTTCGGGGGTTGGTTTACGGGTTGCTCCGTAAAGGCTGAAAAGCGGCAACCCGGTAACCTCATCAAACATTGTCCCGACCTTCTCTCCGGCTGCGAAGTCGCCCCTGATACCGTGTTCGGGCCCGAACAGCGCCACCAGCTCTACCTCCGGCGCTTCGAACAGTATGTCGGCTGTCGATTTAAGCCTGCTGTCAACCCCGGTAGGATTGGTTATAAGTCCCACCCTCTTGCCTGACAATGGTTCAAATCCGCTGCCTGCCAGAACCTCTATTCCTGTTCGTACCTGGGCCGTAAGCATTCCTGATGCAAGAAAAATCATGGCAATGGCTAATCTCATGGTAATTAATTCTGGTTAAAATGTTTTTAATTAATATTGTAAAAGTAAAAAATATCGGGCAGAGTGCGGATTAAAACCATCGGCAATGAATAGAATTATGCATATTTTTGTCCTGGCCGGACTGCTTGCAGTGGCAGCTGGGTGCGCCAACCATAGTAATAACAACGGTATGGAAGAGGCCAGGGAACTTTTAAGATCGGGTCAATTGAGCAGGTTAATAGAGATGGCTGAGGATGAGAACTCCGTGATAGCGCCTGACGGGCCGCAGCGCAGGGAGCTTGACAGCCTGGCTGACCGGGCCAGGCGGTTCATGATCGACTTTCCCCATAAGGAGGGTGATGTGCTGGAAAGGCTGGCAAATGACTCGGTTGATGCAGATGAGGATCACCTCAGGAAATGGGAAGAGGCGGGTGAGCTGGAATATATGTGGATAGACGGTGAGCGGAGATACTTCAGGTGGGCGCACCGGAACCTTTACAGGATAAATGATTCACTCAGGAGGGAAAAACAGATAGACATTGAGCGCGACCGCTCGCTTGCTGAAGTATGTATGGGTGAGATCGGAAAAATACTTGACAAGACTGCAGTTGCGGGGGCCGGCGCGGCAATCAACCCGAAAACAATGGCCATAAGGTATACCATTACCCTCGATGCTGATGCCGTACCGCCAGGGGAAGTTATAAGATGCTGGATGCCATATCCGCGCGAGGATACCCCGAGACAGGACATGGTAAACCTGATCTCGGCTGATCCGGCGGGCTATATTGTGGCACCGCCGGAAACAAAACAGCGCACTGTATATTTTGAGCAGACGGCAGTTGAGGGGGAACCGGCGGTTTTCAGCATGGAACTGCAGTTCAGGTCCTGGAGCCAGTATTTTCCGCCCGCCCTTTTTACTGCTCGCCGGGAGTCTCATGCACCTGTGCATACAGAAGCCTATACCGCCGAAAGGCAACCTCATATAGTATTCAGCGATGAGATAAAAGAACTGGCCGGGTCTCTTGTCACCCCCGGAATGAGCGATTATGAGAAAGTCAGGGCCTTTTACCTGTGGATAAATGACAATATAATATGGACTTCGGCTATCGAATACGGCCTGATGCCTGACATACCCGGTTACGTGCTGTCGAACCGGAGGGGCGATTGCGGAATGCAGACAATGCTGTTCCTGGCCCTGTGCCGCTATGCCGGCGTGCCTGCAAGATGGCAGAGCGGGTGGATGATGCACCCGGGCCATGTAAACCTGCATGACTGGTCTGAGGTTTGGCTCGAACCAGCCGGCTGGGTGCCGGTAGATGTTTCATTTAAACTTCAGCCCTCCGGTATTGCCGGTGTTTCTGAGTTCTACATAACAGGAATGGACAGTTACAGGCTGACCGTCAATAACGACTATGGTATGCGGCTCTATCCGCCCAAGGATCATCCGCGAAGCGAACCACTGGACTTCCAGAGAGGTGAGCTTGAGTGGGACGGAGGCAACCTTTATTTCGACAAATGGAGCTACCGGATGGAGGTTGAGTACCAATAGAAAGAGCCGGCACATATATGAGCCGGCTCCTGTCTGTTTGATTTTTTAATCCTTTACGGAAAAGTTAACGGCAACGGATATCAGTCCAGTTCCCTGATCCTGATGTTCCTGAACCATACCTGGTCGCCATGATCCTGCAACCCGATATGCCCCCTGCGGTATCTACCGTAATTCGGGTATTCTGCCCATTTGCTGTCTTCAACAAGCTCTTCCCACTCATCAGTCCACAACTCATATTCAACAACCTTCTCTCCGTTCAGCCAGTGCTCAACATGGCCGTTATCCACCACAATCCTCGAGGTATTCCACTCTCCGGCAGGCTTGACCGGGGGGTCGACGGGAGAATGCATGTCATAATTGGCAGCTGTGTACCATGTGGGGTCAAGCTCAACCGGGTAGCCGAGGTCATCGAGTATCTGGTATTCGGGCCCTGTAGCGTATGCTGCCGGGTAACCGTTCTCGCCCACAAGGTAAAAGATGCCCGAATTTCCTCCTTCACTTATTCTCCAGTCCGCCTCCAGGATGAAATTTTCAAATTCTCTCCGCGTAACAATATCGCCGGTAAGGTCACACCCTATACCCTGTGCCACGAGCATTCCCTGATGCGCGTACCATCCTTCGTCGATGGTCAGGTCGTCTTTCTGGAAGCCTCTCCAGCCCCTTGTGGTCCTGCCGTCAAAAAGCAGTTCCCATCCTTCGGCTATCTCCTCTTCTGTAAGCACATTGTGAAGCTCTTCGGCCTCTTCTGCTTCCCGCTCAGTCCTTGGTCCGCATCCTGCCAGGCACGACAGGGCGAAGAAGATTACAAATCCTGAAATAAATAAACTGTTCTTTTGCATTTTGATAAGTTTTTGGTTTTATTACTGTTCATATAAATTTAATGAGCGTTTGATACGATCGGTTGTATCTTCTTAATGGCAAAGTTAGTGTATTTTAAATTATCCGGCAGCGTAAGGAGCTGCTGTTTTTTGCCGGTGCCGGTATTCAGGGTATCTTCTGCTTCTGATCGGGGCTGGTGATGGGGCTCGAACCCAAAAAAAATTTGTAATTTAGCGGCCGCGGCATTTGTTACCCTGAAAAGTGGCCGTTAACTTCCCCGAAAGGGAAATAAATTCCGGTAAAACTTATAATTCTATGCAGGACAAAATACTCATTCTCGATTTCGGGTCACAATATACGCAGCTTATAGCAAGGAAGGTGCGGGAACTTCATGTCTACTGCGAGATCTACCCGTACAACAGATATCCCGCACCTGATGCTTCGGTCAAAGGGGTAATATTGTCGGGAAGCCCCTTCTCGGTAAGGGACAGCGGGGCTCCGGTACCCGACCTGGGTCTTGTCAGGGGAAGGCTGCCGGTCCTCGGCATCTGCTACGGGGCACAGTTTATTGCATTCAGTGACGGAGGCGATGTAGCGCCTGCCGCCACGAGGGAGTACGGAAGGGCAAGGCTGGATACTCTTGATGTCAGCTCCGACCTGTTTTCCGGGGTTAGTGAAGGCACCCAGGTGTGGATGTCGCATGGCGACAGCATACAGAAGCTTCCCGGAAACTACCGGGTGACAGGAAGCACCGCCGATGTTCCTGTGGCCGCCTACCAGGTTGATGGTGAGCAGATCTACGGTATACAGTTTCATCCTGAAGTGTACCACACAACCGAAGGCAAGCTGATACTTAAGAATTTCGTTGATGATATCTGCGGCTGCAGGGCTGACTGGACCCCGGCATCATTTGTGGAGGAGGCTGTTGAGATGCTCAGGTCCGAACTGGGTGATGAGAAGGTTATCCTTGGCCTTTCAGGGGGGGTCGACTCATCGGTAACTGCAATGCTGCTGCACCGGGCAGTAGGAAGCAGCCTTACCTGCATATTTGTAGATAACGGGTTGCTCCGTAAAGATGAGTTCCCTAAGGTGCTCAGCTCATACGAGTATATGGGCCTGAATGTAAAGGGGGTGGATGCAAAAAAAAGATTTCTTGATGCGCTTGCCGGTGTTGATGAGCCGGAAGAGAAGAGGAAAGTGATAGGGCGCTGTTTTATTGAGGTGTTCGAGGAGGAGGCAAAGAGGCTTAAGGATGTTAAATGGCTTGCACAGGGGACCATCTATCCTGATATTATTGAGTCGGTCTCGGTAAACGGTCCCAGCGCAACGATAAAATCGCACCATAATGTTGGAGGGTTGCCTGAGGTTATGCAACTAAAGGTTATTGAGCCCCTGAAACTGCTTTTCAAGGATGAGGTGAGAAAGGTTGGCAGCACCCTTGGAATTGACAGGGCGCTGCTCGGGCGTCATCCTTTCCCGGGCCCCGGACTGGGCATCAGGGTGGTTGGTGAGGTGACGGCTGCAAGGATTGCCATTCTGCAGGAAGTTGACGATATTTTTGTGCGGGGACTTGTTGATAGCGGACTGTATGAACAGGTATGGCAGGCTGCAGCAGTACTTCTGCCGGTTAGATCGGTAGGTGTTATGGGAGATGAGCGGACCTATGAGAATGTGGTGGCATTGCGCGCCGTGACATCCACTGACGGTATGACGGCCGACTGGGTACATTTGCCTTATGATTTCCTGAGCAGGATATCGAATGAAATTATCAACCGTGTTAGGGGGGTAAACAGGGTGGTTTACGATATAAGTTCAAAGCCGCCTGCCACCATTGAATGGGAGTAACCGATCCTGCCTCCTTTATGCAATTTATTGATATATAAGCAAAAATAATTAACTTTGAAGGCCGGCTGGTACAGATGCCGGACATGATCCCGTTAACGGTTTTCAGGACATTTTGATACTAACAATTGTTAAATTAAATACCCCTTTCAACAAAACAGACATTCACACCGTTTATTTGGTACAACTTTTGTCCTGAAATATACAGTATAGAAAATATATTAGCATGAGACGTTTGTTTATTTTACTGTTTGCAGCAGCACTGGTATTTGTGCCCCGGACAACGGACGCACAGATATTTAATGATCAGATATACAAATTCAGCAGGGCGCTGGGTTCCATTGCAAGTTTCTATGTCGATTCGGTCGACCAGGATCAGCTTGTAGAGCATGCGATAGTTGAAATGCTGAAAAAACTTGATCCCCATTCGGTCTATATAAACAAGGATGAGGTGCAGGCGATGAATGAGCCTCTCCAGGGTAACTTCGAGGGAATAGGGGTTCAGTTCAACCTGCTTAATGATACCATATTTATTATATCGCCAATATCAGGCGGCCCATCCGAAAGAGTTGGGATTCTTGCCGGCGACAGGATAGTAAGGATAGACTCTGAGAATGTTGCAGGAATCGGTATCACCAATACCCAGGTAAGGGAAAAACTTATGGGAGAGAAAGGGACACGTGTCACTGTTACCATAAAGCGACGTAATCAGACTGATCTTTTAGATTTTACCATTACACGCGACAAGATCCCGATTTTCAGTCTTGATGCCGCCTATATGGTTGATAAGGAGACCGGCTATATAAGGCTGAACAGGTTTTCGTTCACCACTGTGCAGGAGTTTGAGGAGGCACTGGAAAAACTGAAGGGGAGGAATATGAAAAACCTCATACTTGACCTTCGCGAAAATGGCGGCGGTTATCTTCAGGAATCAATCACCCTGTCCGACCACTTTCTCGACAGGGACAAGATGATAGTATATACAGAGGGGCTGAATATTTCCAAAATGGATTATGTTTCCACCAGGGCAGGTGATTTTACTGATGGCAGGCTTGTTATCCTTCTGAATGAGGGATCGGCATCGGCAAGTGAGATTGTTGCAGGTGCTGTGCAGGATTGGGACAGGGGTGTTGTAGTGGGGAGGAGATCGTTTGGCAAGGGTTTGGTTCAAAGACCTGTAAACCTTCCCGACGGTTCGATGATAAGACTTACAGTGGCCAGGTATTACACACCAACAGGAAGACTGATACAGAAACCATACGATCAGGGCGTTGATGAGTATTCGCTGGATGCCTACCGGCGATATGTGAACGGAGAGTATTTCAGCGTTGACAGCATAATGTTACCCGACTCACTCAGGTTCTATACAAAGGTCAATAAAAGGCCGGTATATGGTGGCGGGGGTATAATGCCTGATGTGTTTGTGCCCTTTGACACTACCTCATATACCAATTATTACCGCGACCTTGTACGTCAGGGCATATTCAACAGATTTATTCTAAAATACGTTGACCGTAACAGGGATGAGCTGAAAGCAGCCTATCCCGATTTCAGCATATACAAGGAGAGGTTTGCGGCATACGGAACCCTGCTGGAGGAATTTATCAGCTTCGGAGCAGAAGAGGGGGTGGTGGTAGATGAAAAGGAACTTGAAAAATCGGCCGCACTCATTGCCAACCAGATCAAGGCTCTCATTGCTCGTGACCTTTGGAGCATGAGTGAGTATTTTGAAATTTCCAATTCGCGCGACAGTGCTTTTATGAAGGCTGTCGAAATAATATCCGATAGGCGCGCTTACCAGTCCATTATACGCAATGGCCTTCATTCGGCTGATAACTGAGAATGGATGTCCTGAATATTGTTGTAACCGGACCCGAGTCGACCGGAAAAACGGTACTGGCTGAAAGGCTTGCAGCACTTTTTCGTACTGTGTGGGTACCTGAATATGCCCGGGAATATGTAAGCGGCCTGGGGCGTCAATATCGTTATGAGGATGTTGAGCATATAGCACTTGAGCAGGTCAGGCGCTCGCAGGAGTATGCAGCCGGTGCCAGCAGAGTTTTGTTTCTTGACACCCACCTGATAGTTACCAAAGTATGGTTTAGGGTTGTTTATGGAAGGTACCCTGAGTGGCTCGACAGGGCAATCAGGGATGCCGGAATTGAACTTTTTCTTGTGTGTAACACCGATATCCCATGGGTGCCGGACGGTGTAAGAGAAAACGGTGGAGAGATGAGGGAACGTCTGCTTGAAATGTATATTGCTGAAATAGAGGCTGCCGGTGTTCCATGGCGGCTTGTCTCAGGCAAGGACAGTCAGAGAACTGCAATGGCAGAAAAAATTGTTAGGTCATTTTTAAAACTTAATAAGTAAATAGTTGGAAGAAAGTAAATACGCCAAAGTATTTCCCCACGGTGGTGATGATTATTTTGAAATTGCCGCAAAGACATTCAGGGGATTGGAGGGTGTGCTTGCTGATGAGATAACAGCTATCGGCGGAAAGTCTGTAAGAAAGGGAACAAGAGTTGTCACCTTCACAGGAAACCAGGAGGTGCTTTACAGGGCCAATTTCCAGCTTAGAACATCTCTCAGAATACTTAAGCCCTTTCTGTCTTTCAGGGCAAGGAACGAGGATGAGCTCTACAAGGGAGCAATTGAGGCTGACTGGTCCTGCATAATACCTCCTGGCAGCACCTTTGCAATTGACGGTGTTTTGAGCTCTCCGTGGTTTAACCATTCGAAGTATATTGCTCTTAAGGTAAAAGATGCGATAGCGGATCAGTTCAGGGCCCGTACCGGTAAAAGGCCTTCTGTTGATACCGATGATCCCGGTGTCAGGATAAATCTTCATATTTCGGGCGACAAATGTAATCTTCTTCTCGATTCTTCGGGCGATTCGCTGCACCGGAGGGGGTACCGTACAGGAGCAGGGCATGCTCCGATTAATGAGGTGCTGGCTGCCGGACTGGTTCTTCTATCGGGATGGGACAGGGAATCACCTTTCATAGACCCTATGTGCGGGTCGGGCACCATTCCCATCGAAGCAGCAATGATAGCATGGAATATTCCTCCCGGGATATACCGTAAACAATTTGCATTTGAGAAATGGCCCGGATTTGACAGTGAGTTGTTTGAAAGTATATATAATGAAGAACGTGCCGGACCGGTATTACCTCCGGTTATTATCGGCTCCGATCAGTCTTCTGCCGCAATCAGCCTGGCAAGAAGCAATGCAAAGAGTGCCTTTCTTGGGAGAAAAACGACTTTCAGGGTGTCGGCGTTTGAGGAGATGTTACCGCCGGCCGGTGCCGGGGTAATGGTAACAAATCCACCATACGGTGAACGTCTGAAACAGGACAATGCCAGGGCTTTTCATACAATACTGGGAGACATTTTGAAGAAAAATTACGCAGGTTATGATGCGTGGATACTGAGCAGTAACCTGGATGCTGTAAAATATACCGGACTGAGGCCTGAGAGGAAAATAGTGCTGTACAACGGGCCTCTTGAATGCAGGTATCTCAAATATTCGATCTATAAGGGGAGTAAAAGATAGCAGGCTATTTTTTTTATTATTAAAATTGACTTGCATATTGAGAATAAATATATATTTTTAATGTCTCTATTTTTTTGTTTTTACAATTGTAGTTTTGTTATATTTGTTCGGCGTTTGGATCAATCGGGTATTGTCTCTCAAAGCATAAGCCTTTTATGACTTTTAATTTACAGGAAAGCTATAAAAAGATGAATGAAGGCGAAGTGCTTCTCGCATACAAGGGAAGCATTACCACCGACCTGATAACTAATGTTCTCGAAGTAATAGAATCCAAGCTTGAAGACATTAGAACCGCATCAGCAGTTAGAAAGAAAATCTATAACGTGCTTGTAGAAAGCCTGCAGAATCTTTTTCACCATATTGACGACATTCCCGAACTGGTAAAGGATGAGTTTGACGCCAGGTTTGGTGTGCTGGTAGTTGCCAAGGAGGAGGGCATGTACAGGATTTCGACCGGTAACTTCGTGCGCACGGGCAAAGTGAAACAGCTCAGGGAAAAGATTGACAAGATAAATTCCCTTTCGAAAGAGGAACTGAAAGATATGTACAAATTTGTACTGAATCATCAGAAGCTTTCGTCAAAGGGGGGAGGGGGACTCGGACTTATTGATATAGCGAAGAAAACCGGGAATAAGCTTGACTACGTATTCCATAACTACAACGATGAATTTGATTTCTTTAACCTTAATGTGTATATATCAGAGAGCAAAAATTAAAAATTTAAAGTTTAAATATTTTTCATAGAATGGAACCGATAATCATTGAAGGTACGCCGAAAACTCCCTCGGTAAGATTTGATGCGAAACAGGGGTTTGTAGAGATCAAGGGAAGATCAATTCCCGAAAATTCCATAGAGTTTTACAAACCACTGGTGGACTGGCTTGAACAGTATTCCGGTGCACCGGCCGAAAAAACAGTTGTAAATATACATCTCGAGTATTTTAATACAAGCTCATCAAAGTGCATACTTGATGTTTTCAAGAAACTTGAGACAATACATAAGGCAAAGAATGACGTGGTGGTAAACTGGTATTACGAGGAGGACGATGAGGATATGCTTGAAGCGGGCGAAGATTACGAATCTATAATACGTATACCGTTCAAGATGATTGAAGTAGAAGACTGAAATTTCGTTTCCCGCAAGTTACCTGTCCGGCCACCGTGGCCGGATTTTTTTTGCTTAAACCCGTTTGGCGGCATTGACATCTTTACTGAAAATCCCCGGTTTGTCTTCAAACCATTCCAGAATTCTTTTCAGCAGCCTGAAGTAGAGAACTGCAGATAAAAGTGCGGTCATTATCCATATTATACAAATATTGACCCATAAAGTATTATAGGATGTCCCGAATACGCGTTTTACCGGCGAATAGAAATGAGCCTTTATAAAACGTCCGTCAGGGTCGCGGTACACCGGGTCTATTCGCTGATGAAGCCTGTCGTTGTATTCTACAATACGTGTTACCTCCCTGGAGTTCCTTACCAGGTCGCTCAGGGCTTCATTATAATACCTGTTTCTTCTTTCGAGAAATTTCTCCCTCCCCTCAACTGTTTTGTGGTATTCTGATATTATCCGGTCCTTTTCATTGTTGGCGCTGTTATACAGAAGAATATAATACCTGTTCAGGCGGTTAAGATAGTCCCCTGCCATTTCGATGAATTCAGGTCCGGGACGGCTGCCTGACTGTTTGGAGAAATCCATGGCTGATTCCACCTGAGTGTTGGCCTCCTGCTCTTTGCCCAGCTCATTGACAAGTAACCTGTAGTTAGACTCCACCCTTTCGGCGGCTGCGTCATTATCAAGGTTTCTTTTACAGTAATCCAGTTTATTTTGCAGGTTCCTGATCCAGAAATTATTCATATACTCCGCCCGGCTCATGGCCTTATTGTATGGGTAGAACTCCCTTTCGAAAGGATTACTGGCGAATTGATATACAGCAAGAGCCTCATAGGCCCATCTGGCTGTTATTATCTCGCCGTAAAAAGGTATATGGTCTGGTGATGATATCGAAGGGTTCAGCTCCTCGAATTTTACGATAATGCCGCTGAGGATTAACTGGGGTATGACCAGGAACGGAATGAGTATGTAGATCGTCACTACCGTTTTAAAACTGTCAGATATTATAAGTCCCGTAACATTTGCAAAGCACCATGCGCTGAAAAGGACAAGCCAGTATTCAAAATACATTCCCCGGATCTCTATTATTGAGTTCCCAACCAGTACAAAGAGTAGGGCCTGAATAGCCGAAATACCGAAAAGCACTATAATCTTCGAAAACAGATAGCTTGACCAGCTCAGGTTAAGGAAAGCTTCCCTTTTCAATATTTTTCGGTCTTTTATAATCTCTTCGGCACTAACTGTCAACCCGATAAATATTGCTACTATTACTGACATAAAGAGGTATACCGGCACATTCAGGTTCCCTGAGAAGGTATAGCTTCCGCTACCGGCAACATTCACATCATGATACTTGATTATGAATGACAGCAGGAAAGCAAGCACCGGAGCTTCCAGGAAGTTGATTATCATATACTGCCTGTTTGCAAGCTTTGCCAGTATATCTCTTTTTATGAACACAAGGAATTGCCTTAACCTGTTGGGGATCTTGAACGAGATTTCCGGAAGACCGATATGGACAGGTAACTTTTTTTTATTGTTAAGACTATGCTGCAGGTGGTAATAGGCCCACTCCCAGGGTGAAATTTTCCTTGTATGGGTCTGCTTGCCAAATTCGTCGAGGACATTGGTTTCTATAATATTGAAAAGTTGTTCGGGATTGACGTTCCCGCAGGCATGGCACTCGCTTTCATTCCAGTTTGCATGCTGAACATGCGATTTGAAATATATTATGGCGTCGATCGGGTCGCCGTTGTATATCATGAACCCCCCGGTATCCAGTATTATCAGGTTGTCGAACATCTTAAATATATCGGAAGAGGGCTGATGAATTACTACGAAGATCAGTTTACCCTTCAGGGCAAGTTCCTTCAGTAGATCGAGTATGTTTTCAGAATCCCTTGAAGAGAGGCCTGATGTGGGTTCATCAAGAAACAGGATGGCAGGTTCCCTGATAAGCTCTAAAGCTATGTTGAGACGTTTTCTCTGGCCCCCGCTGATTTTCTTGTTCAGGGGGCTTCCTACCTGTATGTTCCTTATTTCATATAGGCCCAGCTGCTGCAGCAGGCTGATGACAGTTTCTTCCAGTTTATCGGTGGTATAATGGTCGAAACAGAGTTTGGCGTTGTAATAAAGGTTTTGGTAAACAGTGAGTTCCTCGATCAGGAGGTCGTCCTGTGAAACGTGGCCGATGAGACCTTCAATCTCTTCCGGTTCCTTGTGTATATTAATGTTGTTAACCAGTATCTCGCCCTTGTATGGTTCCAGGCTGCCGTTGAGAACATTAAGGAGGGTCGATTTACCTGATCCGCTGGACCCCATGATTCCGATAAGACGACCCGATTCTTCCTTAAAGGACAGTCGCTGAAGTCCCACTCCCCCTCCCCTGAATCGGTACTCAATGTCCTGAGCCTCGAAAATTATTTTGCTTCTTGTGAGATGCGGGCTGAAAGTACTGACTATGTCACTGAAATATATCGGCTTTATCCTGGGGTTTCTTATCGAGGTGCCGCTGTCAAATACATAAACCTTGTCCTGATTGATCAACTGCGAGTTGAGGTACATCTCGCTCTCTCCTATGTAGCGTACAAGGTACATGTTGACTTCAGGCACCCCCAGCACCCTTACCTGGCCATCCATGCCTTCCCGGTAAATGTGCCTGGTCTCCCCGCAGTCAAATCCGGCATTGTTGTCCACTATCAGTATGCTCCCCGATCGCGGTATATCCTCAAAGGGAAGGAGAACAAAATTTTTCATGTTCTCAATCTCGGTCTCCGATATATTGAATGACACCGCTACGGCACTCAGGAATTCGTGTTCCTGTTCGGTTATCATTTCACTGTCGCTCTTAACAAACTCGAGGAGATTGATAAAAACTATGGTCTTTTGCCTCTGGTTAAGCTCTTCATTGATCTTTGTGCATATTACAAGAACGCGAACCGAACTGGATGATGTCCGCTTTTTTCTTTTAATCCCCTCACCAGACTGTCCCTGGTGAATTTCATAATAGTTGTCGAATACCTCAAGATATTCATTCACAAGTTCCTGACCAAGCTGCCTTTTCAGAAAAGATTCGACCACCGACCTCCTGTCCTTCCTGTTGCTTTCGGGGCGGGCAATGATGGCGAAAAGCTGCATCAAGGCTCTTAGGATCTGCTGGCTCATTTTTTGAGATGGAGATGTTGCATTACTATAAGGGTGCTGTTGATAAGGCGTTAAAAGTAGAAAATTTATTATAATTTTAAAAACCCCAACTTTAAAAGCAGGTGGTTCACTTGCCAAATCCAATCAACCTTCTGGCACTGAAGAAGGGCCGGGTATTACACCGACGTTTGGTTTTCCGGTCCCCTTTTATTCTAACTGTTTGGATCATCTGTGTTTGATTGCTATATTGCAATTGTACAAAAATAATTATTCACCTAAAACTGAGATTATGAGATTAGTTGTTTTCCTTATGTTTATTGCAGTTTTTTCTGCAGGAGCACAAAACCTGCCTGTTAAATGGGAGGAACTAGTTACCAGTGACTGGGACAAAGCCCTTGAGAAATCGGGATATACCTGCATTCTTCCTATGGGTGTTCTGGAGAAACACGGTCCGCACGCCCCTATGGGTTCAGACATCATCCATGCCCGCGAGTGGGCTGAGCGTGCTGCCAGAATTGAATATGCCGTTGTCTTTCCTGAATTTATCTATGGCCAGGTTTATGAGGCAATGCACCAGCCCGGAACCTTTACGATACCCAGCGACCTGATGTGGTCACTGCTGCAGGCAACTGTTGATGAGATTGCCCGTAACGGTTTTAAAAGGATACTTATTCTCAACGGCCACGGCGGAAACAATAATTTCATCAGGTATTTTATACAGGCCCAACTGGAAAAGAGACGAGACTTTGCAGTATACCTGCATACACCATCTTCCGATCCAGAACTGAACGAGAAGATCAGGCAGATGAGGAAGTCTGATCCCTCATATGATGGCCATGCCGGTGAACGCGAAACATCTACTCTTCTTTACCTGCGACCTGATCTTGTTATCCAGGAGAGGGCGGATGATGAATCGGGGAAGAACCAGGCAAGGCTGAACCTGCCAAACCTGTACACGGGTATATGGTGGTATGCCAGTTATCCGAATCACTATGCAGGAGAGGGGTCTGCAGGTTCCTACGAACTTGGAAAGCTGATAACCGACCATTATGTTAAGACGGTTGTTGAAAACCTGAGAGTGATCAAGAATGATAAGGCAACTTTGGAACTTCAGGATGAATTTTATGACAGGGTAGAAAGAGGGTTCAGGTAACAGCTGAAATCCCACAGTCCGGTTACTTACCACCGGCACTCCGCATCATGAGAACACACATAACAAGCGGGAGGATCTGGAATATAGCCTATCCGATAATCCTTGGCAGCATTGCCCAGAACTTTATCAATGTTATTGATACTGCATTTCTCGGCAGACTGGGTGAAACAGCGCTTGGTGCCGCAGCTATCGGAGGTGTATTTTACCTGGTGGTTATAATGTTCGGGTACGGACTGGGACTGGGTACCCAGATAATAGTAGCAAGAAGGGCTGGTGAGGAGAGGCCTGGCAGGATAGGGATTGTGGTGGAGCACTCACTCGTTACCCTCCTGGGATCATCTCTCATCATATTTGTGCTAATCAGGTTATTTTCGCCTGCATTTTTTTCAGCAATCATAGTCTCCCCTGCAATTTTGGAGGCTGCGGATGACTTCATGCAGCTTCGTGTTTATGGTATATCCTTTGCGTTCATAAACATGGGGTTTAATGCATTTTTTATTGGAACTGCAAGAACCCGTGTTATTACATGGTCTACCGTTTTACTGGCCATTGTCAATATTATTCTCGACTGGCTTCTGATCTTCGGGAACCTGGGTTTTCCCGCTCTGGGCATAAGAGGTGCGGCAATAGCATCTGTCTGTGCTGAATTTTCTGTTACTCTGTTTTTTATCTGTTATACTACCCTGATTGCCGATATCAGAAAGTACGGGTTATTTCGCTTTTCAGGTTTCAGTTCTGCTCTTTGGATGAGGCTTGTTAAGCTGTCATTCCCTATAATGGTTCAGAATGTTATCTCACTTGCAGTATGGTTCGCCTTTTTTGTATTTGTAGAAAAGATGGGCGAGACGGAGCTTGCGGTTTCTAATATTATACGTAGTGTTTATGTAATACTTATGATACCGATATGGGGTTTTTCAGCAGCCTCAAATACCCTTGTAAGTTACCTGATTGGGAGAGGGTTGAAAGATGAGGTAATACCAGTTGTTTATAAAACTTCCTGGCTCTGCTTCCTTATGGTAATGGTTTTTGTTGTTGCAGGTCTGCTGTTTCCCGGTGAGATAATAAGTATTTACACTGCCGACCCTCAACTTGCTGCAAGCACCCTTCCGGTTCTCTATGTCGTTAACGGATCGGTTGTCTGCTTTGCTTTTGCAATGGTCTTTGTGAATGCTGTTTCTGGTACCGGCAAAACCCAGGTCGCCCTTTTCATTGAGATTTCCGTAATATTTATATACATTGTTACTGCTTACCTTTTTTCGAACAGGTTCGGGTTCTCCATAGCCGTTGTATGGACGGTGGAATTCCTTTATGCATTACTGATTTTTTTAATATCCCTGATATACCTGAGGTCAGGCAGGTGGAAAGAGGGTGTTGCCACATTGTAGCCCGGAAAACTGAATTCCTGATGCCAATATGTCGCTTCAGGTATTAGCGTTAGTGACAAAATTGCATATATCTTCTGGTCTTCCGGATACGGCAATGATTTTGATGGGTACTTGCATGGCCGGATATAGTAACTGAGTGGCCGGATATAACAATATACCAATGCGATAAAACCAGATATATGAATCTTAACAACTTCACAATAAAATCTCAGGAAGCTCTTCAGCAGGCTTTTTCGATAGCTTCGGGATACGGTCAGCAGGCAGTTGAAACCGGGCATATAATGAAGGCACTGCTGAACGCCGATGAACATGTTACAGGTTTTCTGCTGAAGAAGCTGAACGTTAATGTCGAAAACTTTTCCAGTGTTATTGACAGGATAATTGAATCCTACCCGCGGGTGTCGGGAGGCGAGCAGTACCTTTCTTCAGGAGCCTCGGCTGCACTCCAGAAAGCAATCAGCCAGTCGCGCGAAACCGGAGATGAATACGTGTCAATAGAGCATATTCTTACCGGGCTTTTACTTGCCGGCGATCAGGTCTCACAGGTATTGAAGGACAACGGGATAACATCGGGCGATCTGAAAAAGGCCATTGCTGAACTCCGCAAAGGTGCAAGTGCCACCAGCCAGTCGGCCGAAAACAGCTTTAATGCTTTGAACCGTTTTGCCAACAATCTTAATGAGATGGCGCATGCCGGTAAGCTGGATCCGGTTATCGGCAGGGATGATGAGATCCGCAGGATACTCCAGATCCTTTCAAGGAGAACCAAGAATAATCCCATACTTATCGGGGAGCCTGGCGTAGGAAAAACTGCCATTGCCGAGGGGCTGGCCCACAGGATTGTTGACGGGGATGTTCCTGATAACCTGTTAACCAAGCAGGTATATTCGCTCGATATGGGGGCACTTATCGCAGGTGCAAAATACAAGGGAGAGTTCGAGGAGCGCCTTAAGGCTGTTGTAAAGGAGGTGGTTTCATCTGACGGAGAGGTAGTAATGTTTATCGATGAGATCCATACTCTTGTGGGTGCAGGAAAAAGCGAAGGGGCAATGGACGCTGCCAATATTCTGAAACCTGCACTTGCACGCGGGGAGCTGAGGGCAATAGGAGCTACAACATTGAACGAGTATCAGAAGTATTTTGAGAAGGACAAGGCGCTGGAGAGGAGATTCCAGATAGTGATGGTTGATGAGCCTGATGTGATGAGTGCCATTTCAATACTGAGGGGACTCAAGGAGAGGTATGAGGCGCACCACAAGGTCAGGATAAAGGATGATGCCATTATTGCCGCTGTAGAACTTTCTCACAGGTATATTACCGAAAGATTTCTTCCTGACAAGGCAATCGACCTTATAGATGAAGCTGCATCCAAGCTGCGCCTGGAAATGAATTCTGTTCCTGAAAGTATTGATGAGATTGAGAGAAGGATAAAGCAGCTTGAGATTGAACGTGAAGCCATTAAACGTGAAGGTGACAGGAAGAAACAATCAGAACTTACTGAAGCACTTGCAAACCTTAATGAGGAAAGGAACAGGCTCCGTGCCGGGTGGGAGAATGAACGAAGGCTGATAAGCGATATTCAAAGTAACAAGGAGGCTATAGAGAATATGAAGACTGAGGCTGCACAGGCCGAAAGACAGGGAGATTACGGTAAGGTGGCCGAATTGAGGTACGGTAGGATTAAAGAGGCGGAGGAAAAGATAGTTAAACTAAACGAGGACCTCAGGGAACTTCAGGGAGAGGATGCCCTGATCCGTGAGGAGGTAGATTCTGAAGATATAGCCGAAATAGTATCGCGATGGACCGGGATACCGGTAAGCCGTATGCTTCAAAGTGAAAGAGATAAATTACTTGCACTTGAAGCAGAGCTTCATAAACGTGTGGTAGGCCAGGAGGAGGCCTTGCAGGCTGTTTCGGATGCAGTCAGGCGCAGCAGGGCAGGATTGCAGGATTCGAAACGACCAGTCGGCTCTTTCATATTTCTGGGTTCGACAGGTGTTGGAAAAACAGAGCTGGCCAGAGCACTTGCTGAGTTTCTGTTTGACGATGAAAACCTGATGACAAGGATAGATATGTCTGAATACCAGGAGAGGCACTCCGTATCAAGGCTTATTGGCGCACCTCCGGGTTATGTGGGCTATGATGAGGGCGGACAGCTTACCGAGGCGGTGAGGAGAAAGCCCTATTCGGTTGTTTTGCTGGATGAAATCGAAAAAGCGCATCCTGATGTATTCAACATCTTGTTGCAGGTCCTTGATGACGGTCGCCTTACCGATAATAAGGGCAGGGTTGTTAATTTCAGGAACACCATAATAATAATGACTTCCAATGCCGGGTCTGATATTATACAGGCGAATTATGACAAGATGAATGGTTTGGGCAGGGATGAGATGTTTGAAAAATCGAGGAAAGAGGTTTTTGCCCTGCTTCGGAAAATCATCAGGCCGGAATTCCTGAACAGGGTTGATGATATAATAATGTTTAAACCTCTTGAAAAGGATGAGGTTCGCCAGATAGTTCTGCTGCAGTTTGAACGGGTGAAAAATATGCTTGCATCAAGTCAGGTCAATGCAGAATTGACCGGTAATGCCCTGGATCTCCTTACAAATATGGGATATGATCCACAGTATGGTGCAAGACCTGTTAAAAGGGTAATGCAGAAATATATACTCAATGAGTTGTCAAGGCAGATAGTGGCAGGTAGCCTCGACAGGGATAAAACCCTTGTAATTGATGCTTCTGAAGGTGAGCTGCGTTTCCGGAACAAGGATTGATCAAGGGCCGGGCACAGGCTGTGTAAGCATTAATTCCACTGCAGGTTACAAAAAACTTTTAAGGCACTCCTCGCGGGTTTCATAAATCTGAAATACGTTTTGAAGCTGCAGTAGCAAAAATATCTTCAGCACATCACGCCTGATATTGCATATCCTGAATAAGCCGGAATTATTCCTGGCCTTTTTCAGAACGGAGAGAAGTGCTGCAAATCCCAGGCTGTCTATAAAAGTTATGTTGCCAAGATCCATGGCCATTTTTGTTCCCGGCTTTTCAAAATGTACACCCAACTCTGTTTTGACCTTTTCGGCAATCATAGCATTAAGCTTGTTTTCCTGACTGAAGGAGTAAATAATTACTCCTTCAGAAATCTCGGGTTTAAGCATTGTTCTGATATTAGATGGTAGCAGAAACTTTTTTAAGCTCCTCTATGGAAAAGTTGAACTGCTCCGCAATTCTTTTCACGTAATCGCCATACAGGTTGACTTTTTTGCCATCTTTTGCAAGCTGCTCGAGTTCCCTTAGATCCTTTGCCAGTTTGTTCGCTCCCATAATTGATGCCGAAGCTTTTGCCTTATGGGCAAGTTTGCCCAGTGCTTCAACATTGCCACTCTCCAGATATTCTTCCATACGTGAGACATATCCGGGAACTTCCGTAATGTATATATTAATCATTTCCAGGATCATATTTCTGTCACCGCCCGACATTTCATTGAGATAATCAAGGTTTATGAATTTATGATCCATCTTTCCTGCTGATTACTTTAAGTCTTTTTTTACCATTTCATAAAAGTAGTGGTTTTTTTGTAATTATAATAAGTTTTAATGTTTATTGATTTTTGATGCAAAAATCCATGCGGTTATAAATATACCTGCATTCGGATTTTTCGAGGTGGCTCATTTCACCTTGATGTCATATATAATTATATTTGCCAATCAGATAAACTAACTGTAATGTTTTAACAACCTTTGATAATGAAGAAAACTCCATTTTCAGATATTCATTCCAGACTTGGGGCCAGGATGCAGCCTTTTGCCGGGTACAACATGCCGGTAGAATACAGCGGTATAAATGATGAGCACCGGACAGTACGCGAAAAAGCAGGTGTATTTGATGTGTCGCACATGGGTGAGTTTCGTGTTTCAGGCCCGGGATCACAGGATTTCCTGCAGTACGTCACCAGTAATGACGTTAACAGGCTAAGAGACGGTATGATCCAGTACACCTGTCTCCCAAATGGTAAAGGGGGCATTGTTGACGACCTCCTTGTATACAGATTCAGCCATGAGGAATATATGCTTGTTGTAAATGCTGCCAATATTGAAAAGGATTGGAATTGGCTTGCGGGGCATGCAAGGGGACGTGGACTGGTGGTTGGGCGCGACCTGTATGACGCCTCGGATGAAACCGCCCTGCTGGCTGTTCAGGGTCCCGCAGCTATGAAAACAATGGCGAAGCTGACGGGTGAGCCATTAAGTGAAATGAAGTTTTATACTTTCAGGGTGCTGGAGATTGCAGGGATCAAGAATGCCATTTTCTCGGTAACCGGGTATACCGGTTCCGGAGGATGTGAAATATATATTGCAAATGAGGATGGTCCTGCGTTATGGGATGCTGTTTTCGATGCCGGCAAAGAATTCGGGATCAAACCGGCCGGCCTGGGTGCCCGGGATACACTGCGCCTGGAAATGGGCTTCTGCCTCTATGGTAACGATATTGACGAAACTACATCACCTATTGAGGCAGGACTAGGTTGGATAACCCGGTTTTCAGAAGGTAATGATTTTATTGACAGGGAATTGCTGTTCCATCAGAAAACGGAGGGTGTTAAGCGGAAACTTGTTGCCTTTATAATGCAGGAAAGAGGCATTCCGAGAAAGGATTATGAAATTGTTGATGACACTGGCAATATTATAGGCAGGGTGACGTCGGGTACCATGTCGCCCATGATGGGCAAGGGAATAGGTATGGGGTATGTCAAACCGGAATATGCCGGCGAGGGGTCTGCCATAAATATTCTGATTCGAAACCGGCCAGTAAAGGCTGAGGTTGTGCAGCCACCCATTTACAGGGAACAGAAGCAGCAATGAAAGGAAATTCGAAGATGCAGGAGCCAGTAAATAAAAAAGTGGAGGTGTGTTATTCGCCAGCCCTCTACCAGTATCATCGTAATGATGATGCCATAGTAGTGGTTTCTGATATTCTGAGGGCAACCACGGCTATTTGTGCGGCATTTGAGAATGGGGTCAGGGATCTTATACCCGTTGGCGGAGTTGAAGAGGCAAGGGAATGGAAAAGAAAGGGCTATCTTGTTGCCGCTGAAAGGGACGGCATTGTGCTGGATTTTGCCGATTTCGGCAACTCCCCTTTTAATTTCCGGCCCGACCGGGTAGATGGCCAGACAATTGTATACAGCACAACAAACGGCACTCAGGCCATTATGATGGCTTCACAGGCGAGGCATGTTGCAATAGGGGCTTTTGTGAACCTCTCTGCACTGGCTGGCTGGCTTGTTTCGGCCGGTTGTGATGTACTGGTTCTATGTGCCGGCTGGAAAAACAGATATAACCTGGAGGACAGCGTTTTTGCCGGGGCCCTGGCAGACAAACTCATTGAATCAGGTAATTTTACAACTGATTGCGATGCAACTGTGGCTGCTCGTGAACTATGGCATCTTGCACGATACGACCTGGTCGGGTATATGGAAAAGGCAGCCCACAGGCACCGGTTAAGAATACTGGGATTGGATGATGTTCTGGAGTATTGCCATACACCTGACAGCACCGATGTGGTACCACTATTGAAAGGTAACAGGCTGGTGAGCCATCTTAATTATTGACTGTTAAAACCCGGAATTTGTTGATAACTGCTGATAAAATCTTGCTTTTAACTTATATATATTGGCAAATAATTTGCAATTTGCAAGATTATAACCAGATTAAACAATTAAAACAATCAGCCGATGAAGAAACATAATTTTAGCGCCGGGCCCTCGATCCTGGCCAATGAGGTAATTGCAAGCACTGCCGAAGCGGTGCTTGACCTGAATGGCACCGGTCTTTCGGTCATGGAGATATCTCACAGGGGTAAGGATTTCCAGGCTGTTATGGACGAGGCTGTTGCATTGTTCAAAGAGGTACTTGGGGTACCTGACGGGTATGAAGTGCTCTTCCTGGGCGGGGGAGCAAGCATGCAGTTCTGCATGGTTCCCTACAATCTGCTTAAAAAGAAGGCTGCCTACCTTGAAACCGGATCCTGGGCAAAAAAAGCAATCAAGGAGGCCAAATTATTCGGGCCGGTAGATATAGTTGCCAGTTCGGCGGACAAAAACTTCAGCTATATACCTGATTCGTATGAAATTCCTGATGATGCCGATTACTTTCATGTAACCACGAACAACACCATTTTCGGGACGGAGATATTGGAAGATATTGACAGTCCCGTACCTTTGGTTGCCGACATGTCATCCGACATATTCAGCCGGCCGTTCGATGTTTCCAAATACGGAATTATCTATGGCGGTGCACAGAAAAACCTGGGGCCTGCAGGTGTTGCCTTCGTTGTAATAAGAAAAGATATACTGGGGAAGGTTGAACGTAACATTCCTTCGATGCTGGATTACCGTGTACATATTGAGAATGGCTCGATGTTCAATACCCCGCCATGCCTGCCAATTTTCACAGTCAGGGAAACCCTTAAATGGCTGAAGAAGATCGGGGGTGTCTCCAGGATGCAGGAAATAAACACCGGCAAGGCAGGACTCCTGTATGATGCGATCGACAACAGCCGTATCTTCATGGGCACAGCTGAGAAGAAGTCCCGCTCGGTCATGAATGTCTGCTTTGTAATGAAGGAAGAATACAAGGATTTCGAGGCTGACTTCCTGTCCTTCGCACAGGAGAGGGGCATGGTAGGAGTAAAAGGGCACCGTTCAGTAGGTGGTTTCCGTGCTTCAATATATAATGCCATGCCTGTTGAGAGTGTTCAGGCACTGATTGATGTTATGAAAGAGTTTGAAGAGACCAAAGTGAAATAAAAAAAATACATTTATTATGAGGAAGGTACTGGTAGCAACTGAAAAGCCTTTTGCCAAAGCGGCAGTAGAAGGCATTTCGGCCGTTCTCAACGAAGCCGGTTATGAAATAGCGCTGCTTGAGAATTACAAAGACCCGGCCGACCTGCTCAAAGCGGTCGAAGATGCTGATGCATTGATTGTCAGAAGCGACCTTGTCAACAAAGATGTTATCGGGGCTGCCCGGAAACTTGCCGTTGTGGTCAGGGCAGGAGCGGGTTATGACAATATTGACCTGGCAGCTTCAACCGAAAGGGGTGTAGTGGTTATGAACACCCCGGGCCAGAATTCAAATGCCGTTGCAGAGCTTGCAATAGGGATGATGATATATATGGCCCGGAACCAGTTTAACGGCACTTCAGGAACAGAGCTCAGGAGCAAGACGCTTGGCATACACGGATGTGGTAACGTCGGAATGAACGTCGCCAGGATTGCCCGGGGCCTGCAGATGAAGGTTATTGGATTTTGCAGTTATGTAGGAATGGACCGGCTCAGCTTTGCCGGTGTAAAATTTGTCGATACATTAGAAGATCTTTATAGCAAATGCCAGTATATATCATTGAGCATACCCGCCAATAAAGAAACTGCACGTCTTGTCAACTTTGATTTTCTTTCAAGAATGCCGGCTCCGGCAGTGCTCGTTAATGCAGCAAGGAAAGAGGTGGTGGACGAGTCCTCGCTGCTCAGGATGTTTGCAGAAAGGCCCGATTTTATGTACCTGGCAGATATTCCTCCTGATTGTGCAGGTGAAATTGCAGAAAATTATCCCGGCAGGTACTTTTTCACACCCAAAAAGATGGGTGCCCAGACGTCTGAGGCCAACATCAATGCAGGCATTGCTGCAGCCAGGCAGATAGTGGCTTATTTTGAAAAAGGCGAAACGAAATACCAGGTAAATAAGTAATAACAAATTAAAAGATGGCCATACTTAAACCTTTCAGGGGGTTGCGCCCTCCTGACGGAATCGCACGGGAGGTAGCCTCCAGACCTTATGATGTTCTTAATTCAGAAGAGGCACGTGAGGAAGCCAAAGACAACCAGTATTCGTTGCTTCATATAATCAAGCCCGAGATCGACTGTCCTCCCGGAACAGGCGAATACGACCAGGTGGTGTATGATACTGCACGGAGCAATTTTGACAAATTCCGTGAAAAAGGATGGCTTGTGCAGGACAGCTCTGATTGTCTGTATATCTACGCGCAGACCATGGACGGAAGAACACAATACGGACTTGTCGGTTGTGCAGGTGTGGAAGATTATATGAATGACAGGATAAAGAAACATGAACTTACGAGACCGGACAAGGAGGCTGACAGGATGAAACACGTCAGGGTTACCAATGCCAACATGGAACCGGTATTTTTCACCTACCGCGCCGTGCCCGAAATTGATACCATAATAGCCGGCTTTACTTCAGAAAACAAACCGGTATATGATTTTACCGCTGATGATGGTGTGGGCCACCATTTCTGGGTGATAGAGGATAAGGAACTTATCGGGCAGTTGCTCGGGCTGTTTGACAGGGTGCCCTGCACCTATGTGGCGGACGGTCATCACCGGACAGCTGCAGCGGCACTGGTAGGAAACGAGAAAAAAGCGTCCAACCCGGACCATACAGGAAATGAGGAGTACAACTTTTTCCTTGCTGTCCATTTTCCCGACAACCAGCTGAGTATTATCGATTACAACAGGGTTGTAAAGGATCTGAACGGACTGGACAGGGAAAGCTTTATCGAAAAGCTTGAAAAGGTTTTTATTGTTGAGGATAAAGGTGAGCAGATTTACAAACCCGGCAGGATCCACAATTTCTCAATGTATCTTGAGGGCAGATGGTATTCGCTCACTGCAAGGGAAGGTACCTACAATGATGCCGACCCTATAGGCTGCCTTGATGTGACTGTCCTTTCCGGGCTGGTACTTGATGATATACTGGGCATTAAGGATCTGAGGACTGACAAGAGGATCGATTTTGTAGGAGGGATAAGGGGGCTCGGAGAACTGGAGAGGCGTGTTGACAGTGGTGAGATGAAAGTTGCTTTTGCCCTTTACCCGGTTACCATGAAGCAGCTGATGGACATAGCCGATACCGGTAATATTATGCCTCCCAAGACAACCTGGTTTGAGCCCAAGCTGCGAAGCGGACTGGTAGTGCATCTGCTGGACTGATCAAGATGGATGTTGCCGCAAACATACAGGGTCTGTATGATGAGTTGCCGGCAGGCGTTCGGATTGTCGCTGTAACAAAGACCCGTTCTTCTGAGGAGGTTATGAAATTGTACCGTGCCGGTCACAGGATAATGGGCGAGAACCGTGTACAGGAGCTGCTGGCGAAAAAGGAAGAGCTGCCGGATGATATTGAGTGGCACATGGTAGGCCACCTTCAGACTAACAAGGTGAAGTATATTGCCCCTTTTGTCAGGCTTATTCACTCGGTCGATTCTGTTAAGCTTCTGAAAACTGTCAGCAAGGAGGCCCTGAAAAACAGCCGCGTAATTGATGTACTGTTACAGGTACATATAGCAAAGGAGGAGACCAAGTTCGGTTTTTCGGACAAGGAGGTCACCGGCCTGGCAAAGGAACTTACCCCGGACGGGTATCCAGGGGTAAGGCTGAGGGGACTGATGGGAATGGCCACATTCACTGACGACAGTGACCGGGTAAGGGCTGAGTTCAGGTACCTGGCATCGCTCTTCAGGGAGGTTGCCGGAATTCTGGGAAGCGATTTTGATCACTTTGATGAACTATCAATGGGCATGTCGGGAGATTACCGCATTGCGGTGGAAGAGGGCAGCACACTGGTAAGGATTGGAAGCCTTATCTTCGGACAAAGGGAGTAAACAATTATTATTAACTCAAAATATTGATTATCATGTCAAATCTGGAAGTTAGCTACATGGGCCTTAAGTTAAAGAATCCTGTTATAGCTGGCAGTTCGGGACTTACTGCCAGCGTCGGCAAGATCCGGTCGCTCGAAGAAGCGGGAGCCGGTGCCGTGGTTCTTAAATCACTCTTTGAAGAGCAGATCAACTATGAGGCAGGCAGTCTGATAATTAATCATGATTACCCCGAGGCTGAGGATTACATAAGAAACTACACCAAGAGTAATTCTGTTGAGAATTATCTGAGCCTTATAGAGGAGGCAAAAAAAGCTGTTTCCATACCTGTTATCGCCAGTATAAACTGTGTTTCTGCAAGTGACTGGGTTGCATTTTCAAAACGTATAGAAGAGGCCGGGGCCGATGGCCTTGAGCTTAATGTCTATCTGTTGCCGACCGACAAGTTCAGGGAGCCTTCCGAATATGAAAAGATATACTATGACCTGGTATCGCGTGTTACGGCAATTATTAAAATTCCGGTGTCGGTAAAGCTTGGAAACAATTTCACCAACCTGTTGGGGGTAGTCGACAGGATATATGCGCTCGGGGCAAAGGGTGTGGTTCTGTTTAACCGCTTTTATGAGCCCGATATAGATATTGAAAACATGAAGCTCTCCACGGCCGACGTATTCAGCAATCCTTCCGATTTGCGTCATGTTCTTCGCTGGACTGCGCTGGTATCCGACAAGGTGAGCCTCGTTGACATCTCAGCCTCAACAGGGGTCCATTCCTGGGAGGCGCTGGTCAAGCAGTTGCTTGCAGGGGCCAAAACAGTTCAGGTCTGTTCTCTTCTCTATAAAAGCGGCCTTAAGGAGGTCACGGGCCTGGTCCGGGGACTGGAGGGCTGGATGGAAAAGAAGGGATTCAACTCGGTCGGTGAGTTTCGTGGCAAAATGAGCTACCGCAGGATACCCGACCCCTCGGTATATGAACGTTCACAGTTCATGAAATACTTTTCTGACATTCATTGATAATAAGGAACCCGTTTACCTTACGGGGATTAACGGGCTCCTTTTTCACTTATACCGGGGGTAAGCTGTGCCGGCAAAAATATCAGTTCATCTCCTTCAGGTACCTCAGCAGTTCACTGTCGGTCGACAATATGATACTGGTTTTGTCGTCGAACGACTTCTCCAAAGCTTCCATTGAACGAAGGAATGAGTATAGATCCCTGCTTGCATTATTCCTGTTGTAGGCTGCAGCGTAGATGCTGGTAGCCTCGGCATCTGCACGGCCCCTTATCCCCTCCGCTTCCCTGAAGGCCTCAGACTGGATCTCTGCAAGGTCGCGTTCCTTGTGTCCCTCTATTCTTCTCGCTTCGCCCTCACCTTCAGACCTGAACTGTTGTGCTATTCGCTCCCGTTCACTTATCATCCTGTCAAATACGGTCCTGCGGACCTCATCGACATAATTCATTCTTTTGAAGCGAAAATCAAGTACCCTGATTCCGAGATCGGTTGTTCTGGCATTTGCCCTTTCAAGGATGAGAGCTTCAATCTTCTCTCTTCCTACTGTTATATCTTCAAGGGTTTCAAGTTCTTCAAGATAATCCTCATAGACCTCAGGCTCGCGGTTGGTTGATCGCACAAGATCAAGTAGTTCATGACTTGCAACTGCGTTCCTGGTCTCGCCGTCAAGAATATCGTCAAGCCTTGATTGTCCCGATCTTTCGTCCCTGAGTCTTATAAAGAACTGCAGGGGATCTGTGATCTGCCAGCGTGCATAGGTGTCGACATGAATGAATTTTTTGTCAAGAGTGGGCACCTGGTTGGGATCGCCGTCCCACTTCAGGTACCTCTTGTCAAAGAATTGTACCTTGTGGATAAAGGGCGTTTTGAAATTTATGCCGGGCTGTGTTCGCGGTCCGCCTACAGGCCTCCCGAACTGGGTCACTATGGCTTGCTGGGTTTCGTCAAGTATGAATATGCTCTGGTGTCCCAGTATAAGTATGGCTATTGCCAGTATTACCAGTATAATGTGTTTTTTTCTCATGGCAATTGTTCTTTTTGCTGTTGCTGTTGAAGATTTAAAAGCGGCAGGACGTTTGCTCCACTTTCGTCCATGAATATTTTGGTGCCGGTTGTTCCCATGATTTTTTCAAGGGTCTCGAGGTAGAGCCGCTTTTTTGTAACTTCCGGGGCCCTGATATATTCATCATACAGGGCATTGAAACGATTCGCTTCTCCCATACTTCTGTTGACCCTGTTAAGGGCATAGGCCTCGGCACGTTGTATGGTTTCTTCTGCCTCGCCCCTTGCCCTTGGGATAACCCTGTTGTACTCCGATTCAGCCCGGTTGATCATTGTCTCGCGCTCCTGCTGCGCCTCATTTACCTCATTGAATGACGCCTTTACCGGCTCCGGCGGGTTAACGTCCTGAAGGACTATCTGGTCAATACGTATACCGTTCTCATACTCATCACACATTCTTTGAAGAAGGACCTCAACCGTCGAAGCTACTTCCTGTCGTCCTACAGTTAGTACCTCGTTAACTGTCCGGTCGCCGACAATCTTTCTCATTGCTGCCTCCGACATGTCGTGAAGCGCATCCTCGGCATCCCTGACGCGAAAAAGGTAATTGTAGGAATTAACAATACGGTATTGAACCACCCATTCGACATCAGCAAGATTAAGATCGCCGGTGAGCATCATAGATTCGTCCTCATACCCGCTCTTGACATATTGCGTGCGGGTGCCCGCCTCTACTGTGCGGAAGCCGAATTCCTGCTTGAGTTGGCGTTGCACCGGGATCTTGTACATTTTTTCCAGGCCCAGCGGAAGGATGAAGTTAAGTCCGGGTTCAACAGTCCTGTTGAATTTACCCAGCATCAGCACAACACCCTCCTCTTCAGGCCCAACTGTTCTGACCGAGGTAAATGCCAGAATTAACAGGACAACCAGGATGATAATTTTCCTGATATTTTTCCTGGCCCGGTTGAGAAGGTATTGCATTTGTTGTTCGTTGTTTCTCATATGGTTATAGTTTAATAAAAATTAAGTGACTGGTATGCAAAAGTGCAGATGTAAAGTAAATACTTATTTGGCATTTAGCCTAATCATTTGGATTAAGATACAGGATGCCGGTCTGCCGGGTGAGTTGATACATTTGTAAATCTTTTTTTTATTGCAAAAAAATAGTACTTTTACTTTTCATGCTACGGCAGTAAAGATGTAATAACTTATAATTCATTAATTTATGAGGTCTGTAATAGCAAGGCGACTCATTGCTCCATTAATACTTGTGCCTGCCTTTTTCATTGCATTTGCCGGCTGTACAGGTAACTGCTCCAGGCAGGAAAGAGACAGGGAGTTCACAGTTGAACTGCCTGGCGATTCACCCCGAGATGCTGAACGTGTCAGGCAGATTTTTTATTCACTGCCATCCCCGGTCGAAACTGCGTTAATCCTTAAATCATCAGGTGCCGTTTTCGACGAAGATCTGTTAAATCCGGTGGAGAATGTCAGCAGGTATATTACAAACAGGAGCATGGCGCTCAATCTTGGGATATATACGACCAACCTGAGTTATGCCAGCCTTTTTGACCAGGCCCAGATATGCATTGATTATCTTGATGCTTCAAAAAGGCTTGCAGATAACCTTGGAATAATTGATGCAGTGGACAACTTCACACTGGAGAGGCTTGAAGAGAATATCAGCAACCAGGAGGTGATAATGGACATAGTTTCCGAAACCTTTATGAACTCAAGTTCGTTTCTTCAGGAAAACAACAGGGAACCGGTTGCAGCAATGCTCCTGGCTGGCGGATGGATTGAAGGGCTGTACCTTGCCCTGAACCAGGTTGACGAGGATGACCTTGAGCACAACAAGCTCATCAACATAATAATAGACAAGAAACTTTCTCTCGAGATAGTAATGCTGCTGCTTAGGCAGAACAGTCATAATGAGGATGTTGCCGGACTTATTGAAGAGATGGGCAGGATTGTGGCGATATACGAGAAGATGGAAATAAAAAGGTCTCCGGTTGAGGTCGACCGTAGCGGTGAGGATGGTGTTACAGTTCTCAGGTCTTCTACCGATGCCAGGATTGACAGGCAGGTTTTCACAGAGTTGAAGTTAACCGTTACCGATATCCGCAATAGCTTTGTTTCTTAAAATTTATTTTATTACATGATGAGACATTTACCGGTATTTCTTCTTCTAGCTGCTGCATTGTTTGCAGGAGTGCCGGATAAAGCAGATGGCCAGTGCAAGGGTTTTGCACGCAGGATCTGCAGACTTGACCTGGAACATTACATTCATGACGGAAACTACCATGCAGCTATACTTACGGAGGGAGAAGAAGCTGAATTGTATAAAACATTTTATGCTGACCAGGATTACAGGATTGCCATATGCGGGTCTGACCTGATGGCCGATATTCAATTCAGGGTAATGGATATCCAGCGTAATGTTCTTTACGACAACAGCGATAATGATTACAAGGGAACATGGGATTTCAGGCTTGAATCATCCCAGCAGCTCATGATATGGTTGAGAGTGCCTTCGCCTAATCCCGGAGAGGAACCCGAAAGCGGTTGTGTAGCTATTCTTTTCGGTTTGTCAGGAAGGTGAAGGTGAAAATACTCCTTTCGTGGCTTTGTTGCGAACCTAATTGCTGATATTTTTGCAAATCTTGCTCCCCAGGTACTTACCTGTGTATGACTTTGGACATTTTACCAGTTCTTCAGGTGTCCCTTCAAATACGATGCTGCCGCCCTCTTCGCCACCTTCAGGCCCAAGGTCTATGATCCAGTCCGCCATTTTAATCACTTCAGGGTTATGTTCAACAACCACAAGGCTGTTACCTCTGTCTGTCAATGCCCTGAAGGCTCCCAGAAGCTTTTTTATGTCATGAAAATGAAGTCCGGTAGTGGGCTCATCAAAAATAAACATGACGGGCTGGCGCTCTTTCTCCCTGCCCAGAAATGAAGCCAGTTTCACCCTCTGACTTTCACCGCCGCTCAGAGTTGCAGAAGACTGTCCCAGTTTGATGTAATCAAGGCCAACGTCTGCAAGAGGTTTTAGCCTGTCCGCAATCTTTTTGCCCGGCCCGTCTCTGTCGGCCGAAAAGAATTCAATTGCTTCGGCAACCGTTATTTCGAGTATGTCGTGTATGTTCATTTCCCGGTATCTTACCTCCAGAACCTCTTCCCTGAACCTTTTGCCTTCACAGCTTTCACAAATGAGTGTAACATCTGCCATAAACTGCATTTCCACCTTTATGATCCCTTCGCCCTGGCACTCCTCGCAACGGCCGCCGTCTATGTTAAAGGAGAAGTGTCCGGGAGTTAAGTTGTTGATCTTTGCTGCTGATTGTGAAGCGTATAACTTACGTATATCATCCCATGCCTTAACGTAGGTTACCGGATTTGACCTGGATGATCTTCCTATGGGGTTCTGATCTATCATTTCAACTCCTGCAAGCCGGCTTGTGTTGCCGGTAAGTTTTCCGAACTTACCCGCCCTTAAGCCGGTATTGCCAAACAATCTGCCCAGGGCTGGATAGAGGATGCCCCGGACAAGAGATGATTTGCCTGATCCGCTCACTCCCGTTATTACAGTCAGCACGTTGAGGGGAAACCTGACATCAATTCTTTTCAGATTATTTTCCGAGGCGCCGGTGATCTCGATATAATCAACCCATCTCTGACGGGATTTTGGCAGCGGTATACCCATTCTGCCATTGAGATAGGCAGCTGTCAGACTTATGGTGTTACCCGACAGCATCTCATGCGTGCCGTTGAATACAATCTCTCCTCCGAGGTGACCTGAACGCGGCCCGATATCTATTATGCGGTCTGAAGACCTGATGATCTCCTCGTCGTGTTCCACTACAATTACAGTGTTGCCTGAACGGGTGAGTTCGCGCAGTACGCCGGTAAGCAGGTGGGTGTCGCGGGGGTGAAGTCCGATACTGGGTTCATCCAGTATGTACAGAGATCCAACGAGACTGCTCCCCAGGGTTGCAGCCAGCCTGATCCGCTGGGATTCGCCTCCCGAAAGGGTAGATGAGAGCCTGTTAAGCGTGAGGTATCCCAGTCCGACCTGCTTCAAAAACCCGGTCCTGTTACGTACTTCGGTTATTATCCTGCCGGCAATTTCCGTTTCATGTTTTTCCAAAGCCAGGGTTTCAAAGAAACCGGCCAGGTCAGTTACAGGCATCTGAACCAGTTCCTGTATGCTCCTTCCCCCTATTTTCACCCATGATGCTTCCTTTCTGAGCCTGGCGCCCTTACATTCATTGCAGGTGGTTCGCCCCCTGTACCTGGAGAGCATTACCCTGTACTGGATCTTGTAGCTCTTTTTTTCAATATGCCTGAAAAATCTGTCAAGTCCGTAAAAATACCTGTTGCCGGTCCACACCAGCTCCCGCATTTCATCGCTCAGCTCATACCATGCCTTGTGGATCGGGAAGCTGAATTTTGATGCATTATAGATAAGCCTCTCTTTCCATTTTTTCATTTTCTCTCCTCTCCAGCATGCAATTGCGTCATTGTAAACGGACAGGCTTTTATCAGGTACAACCAGGTCCTCGTCGATACCTATAATCCTTCCGTAGCCTTCGCACAGAGGGCAGGCTCCCAGTGGGTTATTGAAGCTGAACATGTGCTCTGACGGCTCTTCGAAAGTTATGCCATCTATTTCAAAGCGGGTAGAAAACGGCATCTCTTTAGAATCCTTTCCCTGTCCGGTTTTAAGCATGCACTCACCGTTTCCTTCGTAAAAAGCTGTTTCGACCGAATCGGCTATCCTGGAACGTGTGTCTCCATCCCAGGAGACCCTGAGCCGGTCAATCACAAGAAAGAGTTTATCCGGAACATCAAAATTCTGAAAATCCTCAATGACATCCTGCAGCTTTTCAGTACGGTTGTCAACATGGATTCTTGTTATACCCTGCTGGAGGCGTATCCTGAAGTTCTTTTCAATTGTCTCCCTGTCAGTTACCTTTAACGGGGCCAGAATAAGGACTGTTGTATCTTCTCCGAGCGACAATATATGGTTTACCACGTCGGTAACGCTGTGCCTGGTGACTTCCCGGCCGGAAGCCGGTGATATGGTACGCCCTATCCGTGCATAAAGCAATCTTAGATAGTCATATATTTCAGTTGAGGTTCCGACTGTTGACCGGGGATTAAGGGTGTTTACCTTTTGTTCTATCGCAATTGCGGGAGGTATGCCCCTGATAAAATCAACTTCGGGTTTGTTTATTCTGCCCAGAAACTGCCTGGCGTATGATGATAGACTCTCAACATAGCGCCTCTGACCTTCGGCATAAAGGGTGTCAAAGGCGAGCGATGATTTGCCTGAGCCGGATAATCCTGTAATAACAATAAACTGATCGCGCGGTATACCCAGACTGATATTTTTCAGGTTATGAACCCTGGCTCCTTTGATCAATATCTCCCCCCGCATACAGGAGTCATTTTCTGGCATAATTATTGTTTGTTATTAGATACGGAATGAAGAAAAATTTGAAAGGTGGTAAAATCCACCAGATCAGGGTGATTGTGTTTAATGTTCCTGGTGCAAGGTAGCAGTTTTCTTTTGTATTTTAAAATACTTTATGAAACCATTTTTTTTTTATTACTTTGTATATTATAGTCAGAATGTTTAACCTATAAAAAGAAGCTGCTATCGGGAAACTTTTACGCCAGGAAATAAAAAAAGGAGGTAGACGTGGAAGCAAGGAATTTGAGCGATCAGGAGCTCATAGAACAGTTTCTTTCAGGCGACAGGTCAGGCATTGAAAAACTTATCAACAGGCATAAAACCAAGGTCTATACTTATATACTGCTGGTTGTGAAAAACCAGCAGCTTGCCGAAGATATTTTCCAGGACACGTTCATCAAGGTTATAAGATCGCTTGTTGATGGAAAATACAAGGATAACGGACGCTTTGCATCCTGGGTAATCAGGATAGCCCATAACCTGATAATTGACCACTTCAGGAAAGAGAAACAGATCAACACATTGTCAAATGATGACTATGAAGCAGACATCTTCAACTCAAAGAAGCTGTCAGATCAGAATATTGAAGATGTTCTTATAAGGGAGCAGATAACCAATGATGTACGCATGCTCATCGATGAACTGCCCGAAGAGCAGAAGCAGGTGATCCTTTTGCGCCACTATGGTGGCATGAGCTTTAAGGAGATTGCTGAACAGACAGATGTCAGCATTAATACTGCCCTGGGCAGGATGCGGTATGCCCTCATCAATTTGAGGAAGCTGATTATGCGAAAAAACATAAGCCTTACAATGAGCTGATAATCAGCAGGTGTTATTATTTAAGGGCAATTTGATACAAAAGTTGGGAGAATTTGCAATACTAAATTTCCCCAACTTTCGTTTTTTGTGCACAAAGGGTGTTAAAAGTTGTTAAATTGCCTATGAGACACTACTACCATTACATTTTCAAACTGGATGACCGTGAAAAACCTCATCCGGAGATTTTAGATTCGGGATCGCTGTTAAGTTTTAATGAGTACGACGATGTTTTGTCATATCTCAACCGGCAGAGTTTTGATATACGAAGTTCAGTGGTCAGGAACCTGGTTGAATATGCGGGGCAGCAGATCAGGGGATCGCACGGAAAGTCCCGTTAGCGAAGGTCATTAAGAAAGTTAACCGAATGGCATGCTACAAGGCCTGCTGTTTCGGTGCGTAATCTTTTATTTGACAGACTTACCGGTAAGAACCCGTTTTTTATTGCCAGGTCCATCTCCGTGTTGCTGAAATCGCCCTCCGGGCCAATCAGTATCAGAGCATCATTGCCGGGTTTGTATAGTTTTCCCGGGTTGCTGGCGATGTCTGCACTGACCGTTGCGATAAGCTTTGTTCCGTCATAAGATTCTGCAACGAAATCATCGAAGGCTACAAGAGGTGTGATTTGTGGCAGCCAGGCGCTGAGTGACTGTTTCATTGCGGCTATCATTACTTTGGATAGTCTCTCATGCTTTATGGATCTTCGCTCTGAATTCCTGCACAAAAGGGGTATTATTCTGTCAACTCCTATTTCAACGGATTTTTCAAGGAACCACTCAAACCTGTCGATGTTTTTGGTGGGAGCAATGGCAATCTGCACTGAAAAGTCCCTTTCGGGAGGTGTATTCCTTATTTCAACTATTTCAGCTACACAAGCTTTTTTATCGGGTTTAATGATACGTGCTTTCATCATTTTGCCTTTACCGTCGGTCACAGATATGCTGTCGCCGGTTTCAAGGCGAAGGACACGGGTGCAGTGGGCTGATTCACTGCTGTCGAGTGTAAATATTCCCTTTTGTGCCCGGGGAGTATAGAACAAATGCATTATTATTGCGTTTTTGCTGTGTACCGGAGCCTTTTGACAGGTTTCCGGCTTTAAAATTAAGGTTTTATTGAAAAATTAGCTATTAATCAGGGTCCTCATCAGGGTAATCAATCTCCTCGTCCGGAATAACAAGCGTCTGCCCTTCAAGATGCCGGCGGTAAACCCTGAAAAACTGCTCCATTTTCGTGTCGGTAGCCAGCATATAAACATACCTGGTATCCCGGGCGGGAACACTCATTCTCCGGTGCCTGAGAGGTGTTTCTTCCACAATTCTCAAATACTCAGTATCGGAAGAGTAAGTTTGCATTGTTCCACGGGTGTAACCGAAATAGTACCACGTGTTTTCGTCAAACTCGATGTACAGGTCCGCGAAGTCGCCCGACCTTCTCTTTGTTATCTCAAGGTACCCGGTGAAACTCCTGTTGACCGGCGTGCCACCGATCGCTGCAATTCCAATAGGCCCGTGCGACCGGTATGACCTGCTCTCCTTGTTCCAGACAAGTTTAATGTCAGAAAACAGGAATGTCTTTTCCATCTCCTCGGGGAAGGGGACTTTCGTGTTGCCGGCCTCCACCTCATTCCTGAATGCTTCTGCTCTTTCATTACCCAGCATCCATTTCAGTCCGCGTTCATAATACCATGAAGAAGGGCTGACCGGTTCACCCTGCAGCCTGTCAGCTGCAGCAGTGATCAGTCCAAGTGCTTCATCCGACAGGAAAAAGTCCAGCATCAGCATTCCTTCAAGCTGCGTTTCGTTTATGTTTACTTCATTCCGGGCTTGACCCATTGCCGATATTTCCACCTGTCCCAGGTCCACTCCCAGTTCAAGCGGTCCTTCACCCCGCATAATGCACCCATACGGGTCAAGGCTAAGCATGTTTTCGGTAATACCGGGGTCGTGGTGCCTTTCCACAGAGGTTATCCTGTATTCGCCTGAAAGCTGGTCATACTTCATATATCCGTTCGCGGTAATGATAAACCTGTCAGCCCAGTTTCTCCTGGGGGTGAAAAATGCAGGGTAGATATGCACAGAATCGGTTGCAATAAAAATTCCTGCATAGATCCTTTCACCTTCTTCAGATAGAGGCTGTTCAGCTACAGGTATAAGGACCTCGACAGGATCAATTATATTGCTGAATGATACTCCACGGTCATCAGGTAACAGGCAGTCATGTACTGTCAGGGAGATGCCGCTGAATTTCAGTAATCGCCGGTTTGCAAGTAATTCTGCATTACCCGAGAACGAAAACCAGGGGCTGAGCATAAAGTTGTCTTTATCACCTATTTTGCCCGAAGCGAATGTTATGGTGTCGGCGTTGACTGATATTTCATCAAACCGGATCTGCTGAATTTCATCCCTTTCATTACGGTAATCAATGTAACCCGACCCTCTGTAACTGTATTTTCCATCAATTGAGAGGTCTGATCCGTATATTTCGTGGGATTGTCCGTTGCTGCCTGCAATAACCCTCGCATCTTTCAACGGCATCATTTGGGATTCTGCGGCAATGATAACTGTTTCACCTGAAGGGTAAACCAGTGCATCAGCCACTTCAATATATTCTACACCCTCTGCCCTGACCTGCTCATTGCGGTAGTCAACCACCGCATGCGGGGAGAAAAAATAAAGCGAATCCTGCCCGCTTCCTGTAGATGTGTAGCTTGCCCCCCTGCGGCCGGATAAGGAACAGACAAGTTCAGACAACAGGTCAAATCTGCGTTCGCTCATGTCCCATTCTATTGATGCCGGGTTGGTTACATATCCATTCAGCACCAGCAATACTTCTTCAGCTTCCTGCGGCCTGATGAAAACTCCCCTTTCACCGGCTACGTCTATATCAAAGCTGATACCTGATGCAGATATTGCCGGCGGTCTGTCCGGCCTCTGCAGAATCAGGCCTCCGGTATCGGCACTGAAGGATTCTGATTTGAACATGTAATTATCTGAGGATACAAGTGCATATTCAAGGCTCATGCTACCGGCACCCCTCAATCCGGAGCTTCCCAGCTCCAGACGGCCCTTCAGCAGGGCTTTGTCACTGAACAGGCTGAAACCGTCATCATACTGGTACACGCTCATTTTGTCATCGTAAGGAAGCCACTTTACCTTGTTTCCCGAAGACTTCACTGCCGGGAATTCTGTTTTGGCTGTCTGCCGGTGCACAATAAAGTCATCAGTTGTTACTTTCATAGAGTCGGGAAAGAAGATGAACCTGTTTGACGAGAGCTCGGCCGCATGGAACCCGAGCCTGCCGCTTCCTGTGAGTCCGCTGTTGCTGAGCTGGATTTCATGGTAGAAGGTTCCTCTGTCGCCGTATACCGGGATGCCGACGGGAACGGTATGGTTCATTCCAAGGGAGTAGTCATCCTGCAGGACCAGCTGCTCTGTAATATCAGGAAAAATTCCTGCAGATACCAGTTTCCCGTTAAATCGCAGGTTCTCATTCCTGAAGGTGTTAAGGCTGTCCATCATGAAAGGCTCAAGCTCGAAGTAGAAGCTGCCGGATTCATATACTCCGTCATAAATCCCGGGTCTGTCGTAGAAAACATAAGAATATTCGGTGCTGTTGAATTTCGGATATTCGGGCATTTCGACCCTGCCTGATTTGTTAAAAGGTCTGTCGATAACCAGTTCACCTGTAACAGTATGGATGGTATTGGTAACCTGTGTCAGGAGTGCCTGGCCGTATGCATCTCTTTCATCCAGCCGGGCACGTAACCTTATTGAGTCTACATTCTGGAGATTGATGGTGAACAGTTCATAGTCAAAAGTAAAATTACTTCCGAAGAAAGAGAGGTTGCCGGCATTTATAGTTCCATCAAAATTGAAATTCCTGTTTCTTTTCAGTGTAAGGGTATTATTCACAGGCAGAATGCCGACATTATGGGTATTGCTGATATGTACCCTGGGAATGCCGTTAATTGTAAGGTCATTGGTTGTAAGGTCGAGTACAGCATTGTCGTTTGGAGGCTCAGTTGTCGATTCAAAGGTTATAATATCATAATCAATACGCCTGGCATTGGCCTGAAGATAGTTCTGGAGCTTTGGCCTTATGCGGAACATGTCAGTTTCGGTGTCGTAAAAGATAAAACCTTCAATCGTCAGATCCAGGAGCTGTCTCCTGACCTCGGGAAGCGACCTGCGGAGGGCCCTCGCATAATCTTCTACAGGCATTTCCGGATGGTTGTATTGTGCGGCAAAATTTCTCAAAGCCGCAAACGGGTGATTCTGCGACATCCCTTGCAGCCGGTTGTACCTGTGGCGGTTAAAAAAACCCAGGGATTCAAAACTTGCATGTCCGGCAGAAGCTGCCCGGGGCATCGTAAATTTTATCTCCTGTTCATCTATGTTCCAAACCAGTTGGGAGAACCTCATATCAATATTATGAAAGCCGTTAAACCAGGGACTCTGTGAAATAACCTTCTGGTTGCTTGTTATGGACAGCTCCCTGGTCTGGTCTATATAATTCAAATGCATATCGGGGTGGTAGACGGTATCATTTTCGAGGTGGAACAGGATACTGGCACTCACTGAAGACATGCCGCGCGGCCTGAAAACAAAATGGCCTGATTCTGTTGTCAGCCATCGTTCACCGTTCAGGTGGAAATGTATAATGGCATTCCCTGTATCTCCTCCCGAACCTATCAGCCTGCTTCCACGCACGCTGAACCCCCCTTCGTAATCCACACCCTCATATATTCCGTTTATTTTCAGTTCCCGGCCGTAAGATTCAAACCTTGGGTAACCGGCATTATCCCTGTTGGATGTAGACATAAGCCTGTCTGTCAGCCTGCCGGTCATAGGAGAGGTAAGATAACGGCTGAAGCTGAAGCTGACGGAATCGGCGGTATATTCGTTTCTCGAAAGGTTGACTGTGTACCCGGCAAGGCCGGCCTCTGCCTCTCCCTGATCCAGTCCCCCGCGTTCCCATGTTACCCTGCCGCCACTGCCTTTCCAAACCTGCTCTTCCGGGTAAAAATGACCACTTGTATTCAGAATTGCGAGCGTGTCTATATGGTTAAATGCAATAATGCTGGTATTACCGAAAACAATCCTTAACGACCCGTCCAGAACCATCCTGAAGTCATCCCTGTCTGCTTTCCATGAAAATGCACCAGAACTGTAAAGCAGATTATGTGTTACAAGTTTGCGAGATGTGATAAGAAAGTCATTGATACCGGTTAAAGTGAAGTCACTATTTCCTGCGATGCGTGTAAATGCCTCCTGCCAGACCCGGAAATTATCGCCTCTGTGCCCGCTACCGGCAAAAGCTGACAGTGTTTCCATAAAGCTGAAAATATGGGGAACCGGCCTGGCATTGCGTAACCTGAGCTTATTTGCTGTTGCTATCACAAATTCCTTTTCCTGCAGGTTGAACGACCCCGATTCCCATAACTGTATAAAGGCTTCCATTTCAGCGGACTGCCCTTCATTGAGGCTTCTGGCCATGAAGCTTCTCAACTCGCCGGCAAAAATTTCCGGATCTTCGGTGAAAGGCGAATTCGACTGCGACAGGGTGTGCTGGCAAAATAGACTTACAAGCAGGAATGAAACCAGGGGTAGAAATCTTTGCATAGGCAGGAACTAATATGGTTATTAAAATAAGTCCGGGACCTGACATGGTAGCTTCATCTGGTACATCGCCGAAATCATTTTTGATTATGCCGCTGACCATCGGCATCCAGCCAGGTTGCAGTGCTTCATGGCAGCAGGCTGTGTGCTCTATCAGCAAAGATTTACTTATAACTCCAGCACTACCTGTGTGGAGTTATACCATGCCCGTACAAAAATGTTTCAAAAGGAACGGGCTATTGCCAGGAAGTCGCTTGCATTGAGTGATGCCCCACCGATAAGACCCCCGTCAACATCTTTCATTGAGAATATTTCTGATGCATTTGACGGTTTACAGCTTCCCCCGTAGAGGATAACTGTTTCCATGGCAATCTCTGCATCATACAATTCTACCAGAAGGTCTCTTATAAAGCTGTGCATCTCCTGCGCCTGCCCGGGAGATGCTGTTTTGCCCGTTCCTATTGCCCATACCGGCTCATAGGCAATGATTATATTGCGAAAATCTTCCTTTGAGACACCCTGCAACCCTTTTTCCAATTGGTTCTTCACTACCTCTGTATGGATGTTTTTTTCACGCTCTTCAAGATTTTCGCCACAGCAGAAAATGGGGCTCAGTTTGTTATCAAGGGCCAGTTTTACCTTCCTGTTCAGTTCTGCATCAGTTTCTTTGAAAACAGACCTTCTTTCGGAATGGCCTATTATTACATATTCCGCTCCCGCCGTTGCGATCATGGCAGCTGATACTTCACCGGTAAATGCACCGGAAGCTTCAGATGCACAGTTCTGGGCAGCCAGTCCGATACCCGGTGGCAGCAATTCTCTCACAGACATAAGATGGGTCAGGGGAGGGGCAACTATAAGCGATACTCCTTCAGGCAATCCTTTTTCGGCGTCATTTACTAAACTTTTGGCGAGATCAGCACCTTCATTCAGGGTTGTGTTCATCTTCCAGTTTCCTGCAACAATTTTCTTTCTCATAATAGTTTTTATTTTCTGTTTTTATTGTTTTATAAGTAAACTGACCGCTAAAATACATCTTTTTTGTTAAGGCTGATTAATATTTTCTTTACCCGGCGGCCCCGGTTTAGCTTGCCTTCTGTTTACGGCAGGCCTGATGATGCGGAGTAATGCAAGGATCAGCATGAACGTAAGCAGATATCCCAGGCTTACCGCATTATTGTTTGACTTTTGTTGTGTTCCGATCGAATATGAAAGCAGGTTTTCCTTTAAACCGACAGTATCGGGAATGTTCCGGTGATGCCATTTACCAATTACGGTACCCTCCTTCAGAAGGATAAGTCCCGGGTTACTCCGTATAATGGTCTTAAGGGTTATTTCATCGCCGTGGTAAAAATCCCATGTCGCCCCGGTTCTTTCAGTATACTCTTCTATTTGAAACAGAGGGCTTGCGGTAAGCCCTATAAAACCAGCATTATTTGAGGCTGACCACTGCGCCAGCCGTTTAATGGATTCTGTGTTCTTTTTATTACTGCGGTCCAGGTTGTAGCTAACGAGGATAAATGTATATCCGGGATCATAAAGGATATCCCAGGTGTAGTCAGTTCCGTCCTCAACAGACTCGATAAAGAAACTGGTTATGGGAGGCTCATATCCCTTGCTGATCAGCGTGCTTTCCGTCCTTACCCATTCCCATTCGGGGCCTGGCAGTTCATCTACAGGGAATGCCCTCACTTCACCGTTTTTCCTGTAATAGAGTGTTATCTCAAACTCATCTGCAGGTGCATCAGGTGGTATGCTCATATTCTCTTCTATATCTGCGCCTATGTGGAAGGGCCTGTAATCGATAACCGGTAGGTTCGTGTATGACCACGCTGAAATCAGCAGTATTCCGGCAAGGAATCCTGCAATGGCCATCCATTCTGCTGAAGGCTTTGTGAAAAATGGAGGAAAGTTTTTTCTCCTGATGAAAATGTAAATGACGAACACCATCAGGACCATGTTTTTCCAGAATGTCTCCCAGTTGGTAAGGATTATAGCATCGCCGAAACATCCGCAATCTGCCACGGGATCGGTAAGTGCTATAAAAAAAGTAAGCAGGGTGAAGAACCCCATGAAGAGAAGCAGTGCCCAGGATGCAACCTGCATAAGGACTCCGGCTACCAGGGCAACCCCGATAAGCATTTCTGCAGCGGAAAGAGCCACGGACAAGGCTAATGTAAGGGGTTCCAGGAACTCCAGGTTGAATGCGACAAAATAGTCAGTGAATTTGTAGGCAGATCCCAGCGGGTCAATTCCTTTTACAAATCCTGAATAGATAAAAACAAACCCGGCAAGAAGCCTTGAGAAATGCAATATCCAAGGTGAAAATTTTCTGGCAGCCATAAATTACAGATAATTACAGTTGATACTTATTCAAAAACAGGATGTAAAAATATGATATACGTATATCAATACCAATCAGCAAAGAATGTTTTCGCTTTTCAGCAGTTCCATGACTTTTTCAAATATCCTGCCAGGCCGGAGCATCTCCATTTTGTCGTCATAACATTTAACCAACCTGACTGACTGATCGCTTTGTGCCTGCTCGGTATATACCTGCCTTACCCTGTTCTGGAATTCCAGGTCGGATTCATGGATGTCGCTTTTTCCCTTAAGGTAACCTCGCTCAATACCGGACCTGTTCCTGCTGAGTTTATCCCGTGTAAACCCAAACGGAACGTCAAGGAAAATATTCAGATCAGGCCGGGGTATCCCGAAATGAGTGTACTCAAGGTGATGGATCCAGCTGGCCAGCTGTTTTTTTTCTTCAACGCTTTCCATCTTGGCGCACTGGAAGGCAATGTTTGACACCACGTATCTGTCGGCTACCAGAAGGTCACCCTCCGAAAGCCATTCGAGCATGGCTGCTTTTGCATCATTCCTGTCAGCCGCGTAAAGAAGGGCAACAAGATAGGGATTTACTGCATCTATCTTGCCCAGGTCACCCCTGAGAAACATTGAGATCAGTTCTCCGAACACCCCGCTTTCAGTTCGGGGGAAGTGGATGTACCTGTGTTTCCTGCCTTTGTCTTCCAGGTATTTGCGCAGCAGCTTGACCTGGGTCGATTTGCCCGAACCGTCAAGACCCTCTATCACGAGAAATGCCATATCTTACTTTGTTAAATTAAAATAACAGCCCGGTCCTGCAGAAAAACTCCAGGTAAGTGCTATCCGGCGGGGCCGGACCAGTAACCTGCATGATGAATTAAAACATAACGGCCGGGTACAGGTGCAAAATTGGAAAAAAAAAGTGAATGCCCCATGATAATAGTTTTAATATTACAAACAGCCAACAGGTTATTTGTTAAAAAATGTGTAGGTTTACCCTGCAAACCTTTCTCACCATGGAACTGTATGAGGGTAAAAGGAGTATCTGCGTAAAGGGACGGCTGATGGACCTGTCCGTTCCCGTTGTGATGGGTATTCTGAATTATACACCCGACTCGTTTTTTGACGGGGGAAGATACATTGACGAGGCTGCGGTTGTCGCGCGCACAAAAGACATGATAAGCGAAGGAGCTGCCATAATTGATGTTGGAGCAGTATCAACCAGGCCGGGTGCACCTGAAGTGGCAGTAAGAGAAGAGATCAGGCGGCTATCACTGGCTTTGGGAGCAATAAGGAAGGAATTTCCTGACATAGCCTTGTCGGTTGATACATGGAGGGCAGAAGTTGCAGAAATAATGGTACGTGATTACGGTGCTGACATGATAAATGATGTTTCAGCCGGGATGCTCGATAAGAAGATGGCTGAAATCGCAGGGAAACTGAATGTACCGTATATAGCCATGCACATGTCGGGTACTCCGGGAACAATGCAGGACAATCC
This sequence comes from Bacteroidales bacterium, assembly GCA_007133565.1. Lineage (GTDB taxonomy): Bacteria > Bacteroidota > Bacteroidia > Bacteroidales > PUMT01 > PXAP01. Next base: position 20,702 of record SLMM01000088.1, on the reverse strand, counting down.
TGTTTATGATGATGTTGTAAACGATATTATACTGTTTTTTACCAGGAGGGTCAAATTTTTGCGAAGTGCGGGTGTCGGGGATATAATAATTGACCCGGGAATTGGTTTTGGAAAGACAATTGAGCACAATTATGAAATTGCAGCCAGGTTAAACGAATTTCTTATGCTTGATCTGCCGCTTATGGTTGGCTTTTCCCGCAAATCAATGATATACAAATCTCTGGGATGCGAACCCGAAGGCGCCCTTGCCGGCACTATTGCACTCAATACGGTAGCTGTTATGAAGGGGGCGAGTATACTTAGGGTTCATGACGTTAAGGAGGCTAAGGACGCTATAGAAATGGTAATCAGGCTTAACCGTGTATCTGTCGGGGACTGAAACAGGAATTTTGTATTTTGAAAAAGGTAGTAATATTTTTATCTGATCCACATGACTGCTCTTTTTATAAGCATCAGGATACTTGATGTGTTCGACATCCTTCTGACTGCATTTTTGTTTTACCAGGTATACCGCCTTATAAAGGGGACGATCGCCATTAATATCTTTATAGGGATCTTTGCCGTATACCTTTTCTGGTTACTGGTCAGGGCCCTTAATATGCAGTTGCTTGGGTCGATCCTCGGTCAGTTCATCGGAGTGGGGGTTATTGCCCTGATCATCGTTTTTCAGCAGGAGATAAGGCGGTTTCTTATCCTTTTGGGTACAAGGTATGTTTCAAACAGGGCATTCTCGATCGAGAAACTGTTCACTTCAGTAAGCGGCAGCAGGCCCAGGGTCAGGATCAACTCGCTTGTAAAGACTTTCAAGAAACTTTCAGCATCCAAAACGGGCGCGCTTGTTGTTATTGCTAGGAAATCGGAACTGGAAACCTATACCCAGAACGGCGATATTCTGGATGCCTTAACTTCCAGCCGGCTTCTGGAGAGCATATTTTGCAGGGAGAGTCCCCTTCATGACGGTGCGGTGATAATCGTAGGAGATAAGATACGTGCTGCACGTTGTGTGCTTCCTGTTTCCGAAAATATCAATCTTCCACCCGAATTCGGAATGAGGCACAGGGCGGCTCTTGGAATGTCGGAACATACCGATGCTGCAGTTGTGGTAATTTCTGAGGAAACAGGCAAAATATCACTTGCTGACGAGGGCCAGCTGATTCCCGGTATGGAACTGAGGGAGCTTGCTGATTACCTGAAACAGGAGTTTATTGATGACCCGGTTGTAAGCGAATTTACCTGATGCTATTCCCGTTTTCTGAAAAGAAAATGAGCCTTTGACTCCTGGTTTCTTACAAGTCTTTCAATGTTCTTCTGGTGTGTGAACAGCAGCAGCACGAATACGATCATAGAAAATATCACCAGGGATGACGTAGTGGTGTTGAACACAACAACCATCAGCACCGGAAATGACAATCCCGCAATCATTGAACTGAGCGATACGTATTTGGTAATGATAAGCGTAACCATGAATACCCCGATGCAAATGAGCATGGAGATCGGGTCAATTGCAAGGATCACACCTATGAGGGTTGCAACACCCTTTCCGCCCCTGAAGTTTGCAAATACGGGAAAAATATGCCCCAGGATTACCGCAAGCCCCAGTAACAGCTGAAAATTGATATATTCGCCGGTTTCCGGGATGTAATAGAAGGTCAGGTATATCATTTTCACAGCCAGGAAGCCTTTTAGAATATCCAGAAGCAGCACGGGTATTCCGGCTTTGTATCCAAGCACCCGAAGTGTGTTTGTACTCCCGGCATTATTGCTGCCGTGGTTCCGGACGTCTGTATTGAAAAACACCCTCCCTATCCAGACCGCATTGGGGATTGATCCCAGTAAATAGGCTGTCAAAAGTATTACCGCATTCCATAAATAGGGCATAACGTCAAGGTATTTAGATGCTTATGCTTAATGTGCGTTTAAAAACCGGTTTTGCAAAGTTCTGTAAATAGTTTGACTTTTCCAAAAACTTATGTTTTTCAGCATAATAAACTCATAATATAACGAAATGGATAATTATTCATTGCCTTTCCTGGCCGTTGTTATTCATTGCCGGGCGATATACCGGTTACCTGGCGTACCGCATCGGAAAAGCCGCTGTCATTGTTTGACATACAGTGCGGGTATAATTTTTTTATGGGGTCAGGGGCATTTTCCATGGCATAGGGAAATTTTACGAAATTAAGAAGGTCAATATCATTGTAATCGTTTCCCAGGCCAAGGGTGCGGTTGGCGTCAGTGCCGGTTTTACGGCAAAGCCATTCAGTTGTGTGTCCCTTGGAGACTTCGGCCGGAAAAACCTCCAGCCACATTGTTTGCCCGTCCAGTGGGGAGGTGGTCCGGATAACTCTCATGGAAGCCAGTTTACCTCTTATCTCTTCAAGCAACGCCAGGTTTTCGGGCACAATTGCAAGCAACTGACTGGCATGAGTATAATTAGGAGGATCCAATTCAAGTGGTGCGGCAAAATCGTGGTAAAGGTCCAGTCTTCTTTGAAAATCATTGTTTCCGCAATCAGCGTCGTGATAAAGAAAGGCATGATTATCAGGTACCAGGTCGTGCACCATGAAGCTTATCCCGGCTTCTTTCAGTGTTTCTATTGCAAGGGCCACTTCTGTCTCGCGAAGGTGTTCAGCATAAATCAGTTTGCCGGTTTTCCATTCAATTGCACCAGCTCCCGTTGAGAAAATCAGGAAGTCGACCGGTGTCTCCGGATGCAGGGCTTTTCTTGCACTGAAGAGGTTCCTGCCTGTAGCTATCACCCTGATTATGCTCTGGCTTCCAAGCCATACAAGGGTTTTTATATCCCTGCCGCTGATCTGTTTATTATCATTAAACAGAGTCCCGTCCAGATCGGTTATAACCATATCAACCCGGTAGTCCATAATTCTGCTGTAATTATTCTATATCTGATTTTTCATAAGAAACACTGTCGATCCTGATCACGGTTTCACCTGGCAGATTCTCTGATCCGGGCGAGACACCGGTGAGCCAGAGGTTCATCCGCAACTGTTCGGCAACGGGCACCGGAACCTGGCTTCCGGTGATGGTCCATGAGGCAATCTTTCGCCACGACCAGGTTCTTCGCCCCCTGTAGCTTTCAAAAACAAGCCTGCCCGGCTTCCATATGATCACATGTGTGGTGTAGCGGGGCCGGGAGGGCATTGTAAACTTTTTCTTTTCTACCTTGTCAGTGCATGTATGTATAACGTACTGGCCATTTTCATGCTGGCTGCCACCCCAGCTGGAAAACTCGATGTCGATCTCGTTGTGATGCGGCCTGAGGGCGGGGTTCCAGGTAAAGAGCCCGAGTACAATGTTCTCGTTGAGTGTCGCCGGATTGGTTCCGAGGATGAACTCATACCTGCCATAGCCGAAATTATTCCGACTTACCACTTCGGCACAGAGCCACCTGCCATCCTCCCTGGTTATCCTGAGATGCAGCCTGCCTTCTTGATCGACTGTTACATTCTGTTCTGATTGAGAGAAAAAATTGGGCCCGGGACCGGTTCGCGAAATACTGCTTTTTATCTGCCATTCATATCCTGAAAAGGTTATTTCCCTGTCGTACATCACCCGCGCTATCTGCGCCCCGCTTATGAAGGATGCCGGAAAAAACAGCAGCAGGGCTGTAGTTATGCGGTATACAGGTGCCATCTTCTATCTCTCGTAAAATCTTTCTATGGCCGAGGCTATGCTGTCAGTCTCAATCAGGAACCCATCATGGCCGAAGAGGGATTCTATGCGTGAAAAAGTTGCCCCGGGTATCCTTTCAGTAATAAATAGCTGTTCTTCAACCGGGAAAAGCAGGTCGCTCGAAATACCTATTACCAGCGTTTTCGCCCTGATTGATGACAGAACATTTTCAATGGTGTCACGATTCCTTCCGATATTATGAGAGTCCAGTGCGTCCAGGAGCCTCATATAGGAGTATGCGTTAAATCTCATTACCAGTTTTTCTCCCTGGTAATTCTGGTAGCTCATAGCCCTGAAACCCTTTTTCTTGTTGTTGTCGGCATCGGATTGTGTTTCGAGGTAAGTCCTGTAGTTCCTGTAGCTTAGCAGTGCAATGGAACGTGCTGCTGCCAGTCCCCGCTCCCCCGCGTCAGGGCGGCTATCCTCCCAGGTCTGGTCGGCCATGATTGCCAGTCTCTGGGATTGGCTGAAGGCTATGCTCCACGGAGATGATCTGGCATGATTTGCTATGCAGACCAGGTGATCGTGCAACCCGGGATCCATTATGGCCCATTCCAGTGCCTGGTGACCCCCGGTTGAACCTCCAAGAACAGTATGGATCTTCTCAATGCCAAGGTGATTTCTGAGTAGCTCATGGGCATTTACCATATCTCTTATTGATATTTCGGGAAATGAATGGAACCAGGGATGGCCGGTGCGCGGGTTGGTTGACAGGGGCCCGGTAGATCCGTAACATGAACCGATCTTGTTAGCGCAGACTATAAAATAGTCAGAGGGGTTGTAAAACCTTCCTTCTCCAACCAGGCCCTTCCACCAGTCCGCTACATCAGAGTTGGCCGTAAAGGCATGACACACCCAGATTACGTTGTTCACGGTTTTATCATGCCTGCCGTAGGTATGATAGGCTATATCGACAGAAGGCAGGATTTCTCCCGATTCAAGGAGGAATGGTTCGTTGTGATGATATACCTGAAAGAGTCCGTCTGCCATTTTTGTGGTCAAAATTAATGCAAACAATTTTAAAACCCAATCCCTGATCTTCCTGTAAAAAAGCATAAATATTATCCGAATCAATAATTGCATTATATATTTTTGCAGTATGAGCAGGCACAAAATATTGTTTTATTCGCCCTCAATTACGCCACGGTTGAGGTATGCCTCCACACAACTGATATCTATGTTACCGGGCGCCGAAGTGGTTTTCTCATCGGAAAGGGAGGAAGCACTTTCCGCATCGATTCCCGTAATAAACTATTCGCCGTCTGGTATGCCGGGTGCCCTGAATATTATTCCTAACGGACTGCTGGAGGAAGAGGGTGTGAGGGAAATAGATGTAAAACCCCTGAAAATTGAAAGTGGCAATGTTCTTTTTAGATCAAAAGGAAGCGATGATACCGGGTTTGATATTTTTGCCGCCTCTTTTTATATGCTCAGCCGTTACGAGGAATATATGCCTCACAGAAAAGACATACACGGCAGGTTTCCCTGGAAGAACAGCATGGTGTCAAGGTTCGGCCTAACGGGAGAGCCGCTGGTTGACCAGTGGGCCGGGATACTCAGGAAGGCGCTGGTTAAAAAGTACAACGCCGTTACCTTCCCCGAAAGGGAATTCAGGTTTATACCTACAATAGACCTGGATGTTCCCTGGGCTTATAAAAATCGTGGAATATGGCGCACATTGGGCGGGTTTGCCAGATCAGCGGTAACCGGCAGCATTGAGGAGATGAAGATGCGATACAGAGTGCTTTTCAGGGGCGCTGACGATCCTTTCGACACCTATGCGATTATAACAGACCTGCACCGGAAGTGCGGGGTGGCGCCTGTTTTCTTTTTCAGTGCCGGGGGATACGGTACATATGATAAATCGGTGTCTCCTTTCAATTCTGAATACAGGGGACTGGTGAGGGAACTGTCGGACGAATTCGGCTGGGGAATACACCCGTCATACCGGTCGCACGGTGACCAGGAACAGTTGAAAAGAGAGGCAGATGTACTGGCAGGTATTACCGGACGGTATCCTGTCCGGAGCAGGCATCATTACCTGAGATTCTCGTTTCCCGGGAGCTGCCGGATGCTTGAAGGGGCAGGAATCAGGGAGGATTATACCCTGGGATGGGCAGAGATGACGGGTTTCAGGGCAGGAACCTGTACCCCTTTCCGGTTTTATGACATTGGCCGCGAGGAGGCACTCAATCTTGAACTATATCCATTCCAGGTAATGGACGGCACTCTTTGCGATTATATGAAACTTGATCCGGAACAGGCAACGGCTCATGTTTCAGAACTTGTTGCGAAGGTTCGGCGTGTGGGTGGAACGCTGGTGACACTCTGGCACAATGAATCTTTTTCGGAAACAGGCAGGTGGAAAAACTGGAAAAATGTTTATCTTGAACTCATCAGGGAGGCAACCCGATGAAACCATCGTCTGAAATCAGATATCTGGCATCCGGCCTGATAGACAGGGAGGAGTGGGACAGCTGGGTCAGAGGATCAGCCAACCGGAGGATATACTCCAGTTCGCTGTTTCTTGATATTTTCTCTCCCGGCTGGGAGGCTTTGGTGGCCGGTAACGGAGATGTTTTCATGCCGCTTACCCGGAACAGGAAATGGGGCATCACCTATCTGTTTCAGCCGATATTTGTGCAACAGCTTGGTTGCTTTTACCGGGAGGGTATTTCATGCAATACCAAAGAGTTCCTGGACCGGGCTCATGGTTTGTTCAGGTTTGCCGATATTTCCATGAATGAAATGAACGACCCCGGCGAATGCGGGTACCGCAGCGTAAAAATGACAAATTACCTGCTGAATCTCGACCGGCCATACGAACAGATGGTGGCTGGTTATGATAAGAATACCCTGAGAAACATCCAGAAGGCAGGAAGGTTGCGTATCGAACTCAGGCCGCATAACATGGCAGGTGATATTGTAAGGCTTTTTGCAGGCAGTGCCGGCAGGAATTATCCCAACATCCGAAGAGTGAATTATATCAGGCTTCAGAATCTTCTTGAAAAGGGGCTGGATGAAGGGTTTATCGAGATCAGGGGTGCATTTTCGACACGGGGCAGAATACTTGCCGCGCTATGCATGCTTGAAGATTATGACCGTTATGTTTTTTACTTTTCGGCCAATACTGAAGAGGGCAGGAAATATGGTGCAATGTTTATGCTGTTGGACAGTTTTCTGAAACAGTATGCAGGCAAAGGCAGGGTTTTTGATTTCAACGGTTCGGTCAATCCCGGAACGGCCAGGTTCTACATGGGTTTTGGTGCCCGGGCAGTCATTTACCACCGTATCAGAATGAACCGGCTGAGGTTCCCTGCAAACCGTCTTAAAAGGTAATCTGACTTTGCGGGTCAGTATATTTCCAGGCATACCTGGTCAGTCCATCAAACTGGTAAAGTCGATCTCAGCTGTTTGGTCAACCTCCATTATCCTGCCCTGATCACATTTGATGGTACGTGCCGGAAATTTCTTGAGTAATGGGTAATTGTGTGTTGCCATAATAACCGCCCTGCCGCTGCCGCTTATTTCAAGAAGCAGCCTGAGAATGTCTTCGGAAGTCTCGGGATCAAGGTTCCCGGTAGGCTCATCGGCAAGAATGACATCCGGGTTGTTAAGAAGAGCCCTTGCAATAACAACGCGTTGCTGCTCACCACCTGAAAGCTGATGTGGCATTTTGTATCCCTTGTAGCCCAGATCCACCCTTTGAAGGACCTCTTCTATCCGGTTACTTATATCAGCTTTATTCTTCCATCCTGTTGCACGGAGCACGAACGACAGGTTGTCGTATATATTCCTGTCGCCCAGCAACTGAAAATCCTGGAATACAATACCAAGTTTCCTTCTGAGGTAGGGTACCTGCCTTTTGCGGATCTTTTCGAGGTCATAACCTGCAACCAGCGCGGTGCCGGACCTCAGCGGCAATTCGGCATTTATTGTCCTTATGATGCTTGTTTTTCCGCTGCCAACCTTGCCAATTATATAGATAAATTCGCCCTTATTGACGCTGAAGGAAACTTCTGAAAGGATAAGGTTGTCTCCCTGGAGGATATTTACCTTATTTAAATCTATTATCAGGTCAAGCGACATGGATATCAAAAATTATTCTATGCATCAACAAATCAGACTGCAGGTAGGGGTTACTGTCATCCGGGCGCTAAAATAACTATTTTTTATCAGGAGCGGCAGAATATTCGGCCAAAATATCAGTTATTGTTAATTAAAATAGGTCCTTAAAAGAGGATTTCATTCATATATAAATTGTATTTTTGGCAGTGCAAAATAATAACACACCTAACAACCATAGACTGAACCGATGACCAGGATGGCCATACCATTATTTCTGGCAGCCTTTTTCCTTTTTGCTTTCTCCGGGGCTGTCAGCGGGCAGAAACCTCTGATATATGACAATGCCGACATCTCCTTCGAGCGTGCAATGGATCTTTTTAACAAGGAAAAATACGGGGCTGCACAAAAGCATTTTCAGCGTGCGATGGATGAGTATGAAGGGATCAATACATTGCTGAGCTCAAAGGCGGAATATTATTCGGCACTTTGCGCTGTTGAGCTCTTCAATGCCGATGCCGAATACCTTATGATGAAATTTGTAAGCAACAATCCTGAAAGCATACATCTCAATGATGCCCACTTTCACCTTGGCAGGCTGTATTACAGGAACAGGAATTACAGGAGGTCATCGGACTGGCTTGAAGCGGTGAGACATGAGTACCTGAATGAGGAGCTGAGGGATGAGTATTTTTTCATGCTGGGTTACGGGTATTTCATGAGAAATGAGTATCAAAGGGCCTCCAGGGCATTCTTCGTGATAAGGAACTGGGATTCTCCCTATGCTGCACCGGCAACATACTACTATTCGCATATAGCTTATACCGAAAATAATCTGGAGACGGCCCTGCGTGGATTTCTGGATTTGCAGGATGATGAATCATTCAGCGGCATAGTCCCTTATTATATCATCCAGATATATTACATGCAGCGAAGATATGACGATGTGATCGAACATGGCCCTGAACTGCTGGAAGTTGCAGTATCAAGGCGGGTTGCTGAAATTGCCAGGGTAATTGGTGAATCCTATTATCGACGCAGGCAATACAAGGAGGCAATCCACTACCTTGAGATGTTCATGGAAAATACGGGAAATATTTCCAGGGAGGACAGGTACCAGCTCGGCTACTGCTACTACCAGACCGAACGGTATGAAGAAGCCGCCGCCATGTTTGAAAGAGTTGGTGGCAGGGAAGACCTGCTGAGTCAGAATACCAATTATCATCTGGCGGATTGCTACATCAGGCTTGGCGATAAGCAAAAGGCAAGGATGGCTTTTTCTGCTGCATCGAGAATGGAATTTGACAGAACAATCCAGGAAGATGCACTTTTTAACTATTCGCTGCTGACATTTGAAATTGCATATTCACCTTTTAATGAGGCAATAAACGGCCTGAACAGGTTTATAGAACTGTTTCCCGATTCACGGCGCATTGACGAGGCATACAATTACCTTGTAATGGCTTATATGAATACCAGGAATTACCGGGAGGCATTACAGTCGATCGAGAAGATAAGTGTGCACACGAGTGAAATAAGGCAGGCACACCAGAGAGTTGCTTATTTCAGGGGACTGGAACTGTATAGCAATCTGAGGTTTGAAGATGCAATCAGGGTGTTTGATGTATCTCTTGAGAATGCCCAGTTCAACGCAACTATTGCTGCACAGACTTATTACTGGAAGGGTGAAGCGAATTTCCGACTCGGAAGGTATGATGAGGCTGTCAGGAACTATAACCGCTTTCTGCTTTCTCCGGGTGCATTCGAGCTCGATGAATACACTATTGCCCATTATAATATGGGGTACGGATATTTCAAGAGCAGCGATTATCAGAATGCGGTCTCCTGGTTCAGGAGATACCTTGGCCTCACCCGTGAAGCCGGAACGCGTATGGTGGCCGATGCACTTAACCGGTTGGGTGACGCCTATTTTATCCTTACAAGGTATGATACCGCTGTTGAGTATTATGAAAGATCGGTAAACAACGGCATGGCTAACCGGGATTATGCCCTTTTTCAGAAGGCTGTTGCTTCAGGGCTTCTAAACAGAATCAACGTCAAGATAGATATACTTAAGCAGCTTCTTGATGAACATCCCGGCTCATCTTATACAACTGATGCGCTTTTTGAACTTGGTAATGCCCATATGACTGCCAGAACTCCCGAAAGTGCAATTCCTTTTTACAGGAAGGTGGTTGATGAATACCCTGCAAGCACCTATGTGAGCTCTGCTCTCCTGCAACTCGGGCTCATCGATTATAACCGCAACCGGAACCAAACAGCCATTGAGTATTTTAAACAGGTTGCGGAGGGATTTCCTGGCACGCCCGAATCAAGGTCTGCCCTGGCAGGTTTGAGAAATATATATCTCGACATGAACGATATAGATTCCTATGTTGCCTATACCAGGACACTGGGAGATTATGCAACTGTAACGATATCCGAACAGGATTCCCTTACCTATATTGCTGCGGAGAACCTTTACATGGCCGGCAATTGCAGGCAGGCTACCGAAAATTTTGCCCGGTATATTGAGCAGTTCAGAAGCGGCAGTTTTATTCTCAACGCCCATTTTTATAAGGCAGACTGCCACCACCGTCTTCATGAATATGAAAAAGCGTTGGAATCATACAACTTTGTAACAGGTATGTTCAGGAATACATTTACAGAGCAGGCATTACTAGGGGCATCGTCTATAAATTACAGCCTTGGTAATTATGAAGACGCCCTCGCCAATTACGAGGAGCTGGAACGAATTGCCGAAATAACTTCAAGCCTGCTGACCGCAAGGAAAGGGCAAATGAGATGCAATTCAATACTCGGAAACCACGAGGCAACCATCAGGTCAGCCTCGAGGGTGCTGACTACCTACAACCTGTCTGAAGAATTGAGAAGGGAGGCTCATTTTGCCATGGCCCGGGCTTATAAGGCAACCAACCGGCATGACCAGGCATTGAATGAGTTCAGGGTGGTTGCAAGGGAGGTTACCAGCCGCGAAGGAGCCGAATCTAAATACAGGATTGCTGAAATATTGTTCCTGCAAGGAAAAAGTGAACAGTCCGAACAGGAAATTTACGAGCTTGTTGCAATGAACACCCCACATCAGTACTGGATGGCAAAATCATTTATACTGCTTGCAGATATTTATCTTGACCTTGGCGATGATTTCCAGGCCAGACATACTCTTCAGAGTATTATCGACAACTATGATGTTCCGGATGACGGCATTCTTGCAGAAACCAGGAGCAGGCTTCTCGAAATCGGGAAGCGTGAAGAGATAGTGACCGAAAGAGAAGGGGATACAATTGAGATCAGATTGAGAAACCAGTAAAACTGATAATAAGTACCTGTGAAATGAAGGATTTAGTATATAGGATAATCAAAAGCGGATTTTCGTTTAAAATGGTTTCAATACTGTTGTTTATGCCCCTGGGCGTTGCCGCCCAGGAAGGCTTTGACAGGGAAGTTGTAGTTGTAAGGCCTTTCGAACCTTCAGTTGCCGATGCATCCAAGATAAACCTGTTGCCCTCGCTTACCGATACCCTTAGTGTGGCACCCGCCTTCACCTATTCCATACTGCCCACTCCTCTGGCATCTGATTTTGAGGTTGAGCCTGTTACGGCAGCACGTATGTCGGCGGAGCCTGTTTCAAAACTCTATGGCAGCTATTTAAGCCTTGGCTTTGGCAGCTATATAACGCCCTATGGTGAACTGAGCATAAATAATCTGCGACATAACAATTATAGCGGAGGATTATATCTTAAACATCTTTCTTCACAGGGAAGATTGAGTCTGGCAAATGATGAGAAGGCTTACTCCCAGTTTTCGGACAACGAAATGCTATTTTACGGTAAAAGAATGGGCCGCCGTAATTCCCTGTCCGGAGAGATAGGCCTGAATACAAATGCCTTTCATTATTACGGCTATGATACTGGTGTAGATACACTGCTGGCCCAGGATGATATAAAACAGCAATTCATGATGGCAGGAGGAGGCCTCAGGTTTAAATCCACCCATTTGGATTCCAATCATCTGAACTATGATGTTTCGCTTTTCTACAGATATTTTCAGGACCGTCTGGATGTTCAGGAGCATGGTATCTCATTCGTTTCCTCATTTGACAGATTTATCCGCAGCCAGGTGATTGGGGCTGACCTTGGAGTCAGCTATTATAATAATGTTAGTCTGGCAGATACATCAAATCTTGTATTACGGTTCAGCCCCTGGTTCAACAAGGCTGATGATGAATGGGAAGTGTTTGCCGGGTTCCATACATATTATGATCAGATGGGAGAGGAATCAAAACTCTATTTTCATCCCAGGGCAAGCCTCCAGTTCAGTATAATCCGCAACTTCGTGATACCGTACGTGGGAATAGACGGGAACCTTAATATTAATCATTACAACAGGGTTGCCAATGATAACCCGTTCATTATACCTGGATTGAATGTGCGCAATTCGAATCTTAACATGGATATTCATGCGGGAGTTAAGGGCAACTTCACAAGAGATGTCTCTTTCAACTTCAGGGTGTCATATCTGGTTAAGGATGATATGCATTTTTTCGTGAATGACAGCACGAGCCTTATCGGCAACCAGTTCGCAGTAGTTTACGATGATGTTGAAGTTCTCTCATACACGGGTGAAATAGGAGCTGATATATCCGACAGGTTTAATCTGTTGGCAAGGATTAATTACAACAGTTATGAAATGAAAACTCAGAAGCATCCCTGGCATGTGCCCTCACTTGATATGAAGTTTTCCGCCGGTTATAACCTGCGTGATAAGATCCTGCTTAACGCCGATGTATTCTATATAGGTAAGCGCTTTGCAAAACCTTTCGGCAATGACAGCGGACCCCTTGAACTGGATGGGATAACAGATTTCAACCTGAGGCTTGAATACCGCTACAGCAGGATACTTTCAGGGTTCATACGGCTTAATAATATTACCAATACAAATTATTACAAGTGGAACCACTATCCGGTACAGGGCTTTTCTGTGAAGGCCGGTTTTACCTACTCCATGTAACATTCATGAAAACAGCATAATAAAGTGTTTGTTACTTGTTGAAAAATCACTCCCCGGCAGGCCGGTTTTACCGGTTTCTTTGCTTAATTTTTGCTATATTTGATAGTTTTTAAAAATAGGTATGTTGTTTTTTAAATGATTTTGAATATCCTATGCAGATAAATCCTGAAGAGATCAAGAAAGGTGAATACCTGGCCGACAGTATCCAGGTTTTGGAGGGGCTGGAAGCGGTTAGAAAACGTCCGGCAATGTATATCGGAGATGTTAGTGTCAAGGGGTTGCATCACCTGGTATATGAGGTGATAGATAATTCGATCGACGAGGCCATGGTTGGCCATTGTAAAAACATCGATCTGATAATCAATGAGGATGGTTCAATAACCGTTAGTGACGACGGCAGGGGCATTCCGGTTGATTATCATGAGAAGGAGAAAAAGTCAGCTCTTGAGGTTGTTATGACAGTTCTCCATGCCGGGGGCAAATTTGACAAGGAGTCCTACAAGGTTTCAGGAGGACTTCACGGTGTGGGTGTCTCATGTGTCAATGCGCTTTCCGAGAAACTTGTAGCAGAGGTTCACCGGCAGGGAAAGGTTTATGTACAGGAGTATTCTGCAGGGAAACCACTTTTCCCGGTAAAAGAAACCGGTAGCACTGAAAAGACCGGGACTATCGTGACCTTTTACCCTGACCGTTCCGTCTTCCTTACAACCGATTTTCATTATGACATTCTCTCTTCACGGCTAAGAGAGCTTGCTTTTCTCAACAAGGGGATAAGACTTAGCATAACCGACAAAAGGGATGTTGAAGAGAATGGAAACGGCAATAGCAGTGAAGGGGGCTCTTACCGGCACGAATCATATTATTCTGAGGAGGGGCTGAAGGAGTTTGTCAGTTTTCTGGATCTTACAAGAGACAGCATAATAGATAACATTATCTATATAGAGACTGAGAAGAATGATATCCCGGTGGAAATTGCGCTTCAGTATAACACATCTTTCTCGGAAAATGTACACTCCTATGTAAATAATATTAATACCATTGAAGGTGGTACACATCTTGCCGGGTTCAGAAGGGGACTTACCCGTACCCTGAAAAACTATGCTGAAAAATCAGGCATGCTCAGCAAACTGAAGTTCGATATAAGCGGCGATGATTTCAGGGAGGGGCTTACCGCCATTGTTTCAATAAAGGTGCAGGAGCCCCAGTTTGAAGGGCAGACCAAGACCAAGCTTGGCAATTCCGAGGTTATGGGGGCAGTTGACCAGGCAGTAAGTTCGGCGTTAAGCAATTACCTTGAGGAGAATCCCAAGGATGCAAAAAGTATTGTTCAGAAGGTTGTTCTTGCTGCTACTGCGCGTCATGCTGCCAGAAAAGCCAGGGAACTTGTGCAGAGGAAGAATGTTCTCAGCGGCTCGGGACTTCCGGGGAAACTGGCTGACTGTTCGGAGCGCGATCCTTCAATTTGCGAGATCTTCCTGGTGGAGGGCGATTCTGCCGGGGGTACTGCCAAGCAGGGCAGGGATCGTACTTTTCAGGCAATTTTGCCTTTGCGCGGGAAAATACTTAATGTGGAAAAAGCAATGCCTCACAAGATCTTTGACAATGAGGAGATTAAAAATATATTCACAGCTTTGGGAGTAACGGTAGGAACAGATGAGGACAGCAAGGAACTCAATCTTGAGAAGCTAAGATACCATAAGGTAGTTATAATGACTGATGCCGACGTTGATGGCAGTCACATCTCCACACTGATAATGACCTTCTTTTTCAGGCATATGCTTGAATTGATAAAGAACGGGCACCTGTATATTGCAACTCCGCCCCTTTACCTTATAAGGAAAGGACGTAATGAGAGATATTGCTGGTCTGAAGAGGAGCGTCGGGAAACTTTGCTGGAGCTTGGACAGGGTTCGGAGAGCGGGATTCACATACAGCGATATAAGGGTCTGGGTGAGATGAATGCAGAGCAACTCTGGGAAACAACTATGAACCCTGAAACACGTAAACTTCGTCAGGTTACGATTGAGAATGCAGCTGAAGCCGATCGGATATTTGCAATGCTGATGGGAGACGAAGTACCTCCAAGAAGAGAGTTCATCGAAAGGCATGCAAAATATGCCAATGTAGATGTTTAACTGCCCGGAACAGACTGCATATTATCCATAGAAGTTTTCAGGGATAATATTACTTTTGTGTTATGTACAGGATGTTTGTGATCATTCTTATTGCCTGCCTGTTTGTGAGCCGATGCTTAATTGCATTGGCTTCAGATGACCAGGCAGTTCCACGTTCAGCTGATCTCCTCAGCCGGTACATAAGGCATAAATCAGTAACCGGTAGTGAAAGGATGGCCGGTTTGTTCTTTTCGACAGTGGCAAGGCAGAAGGGGTTCCATGTTGAGGTACTTACTGACGAGCCGGACAGCTATAATTTTACGGCTTCACTTTACCCACTGGAATCAGGTAAGCCAAATATCGTGTTTTTGAACCATATTGATGTGGTTCCGGCCGTATCTGTTGATGAATTCACTTACCCTCCTTTCGAAGGTGTTATTGCTGATGGCAAAGTATGGGGACGGGGGGCGATCGACAACAAGGGGATGGCTGTAATGCAGCTACTTGCCATGCAGTATTATGTCGATTTAGCAACAGAAACAGATTTGCCTTTCAATATTACCATGCTTTCTGTTTCGGGCGAAGAGACCGGCGGGGAGAAAGGGGCAAAGATCATTGTCTCGGAATTTTTCGATCTGTTAAATCCCGTGGTGGTATACGGCGAGGGAGGGTCCGGTGTGCCTGATGTTCTTGTGAGGGAACCGGACAGAAAACTTTTTGGTATATCAATAGCATTCAAGAGGAGTTTATGGGTTGAGCTGACACTTGCCATGACAACCAGCGGGCACGGTTCTATACCTCCTTCAAGCTATGTGGTACAGGATAAGATACAGGCTCTTAACCGTCTTACGGAAAGGAACAGGAGAATAACCTTTTCTGAGTCAACACGCAACATGTTTTATGAGCTTGGCAGGGTTGAAGGCGGGATGCGCGGACTTGCACTAAGGAACCTCAGGTTGTTCAGGCCTTTTGTAGTGCCTGCAATGAGAAGGGAGGAGATGATTTTCGCATTGATCACCAATACAATAACCATAACCGGAATAAACACGCCGGAAGGCCCCCCTAATCTGATACCGCAGGAGATTACAGCGATACTTGACTGCCGGTTGCTTCCGGAGACTGATACCGGAAAGTTCCTCGAAAAAATCAGGAGATCGCTGGTTAACAGTGATGTAGATATAAGAGTAATAAAGGAAGCTGTACATGCGCCTCCTACACAACCCGATGAATTCTATGATTACATGAAAGAGGCGCTCCAAAGAGTATATCATGGCGCCGGGGTTATTCCCATCCTTGCGCCCGCCTCTAATGACAACAACTATTTCAGGTCGCAGGGAATACCTACTTACGGCATACTTCCGGTTTATTTACCCGTCTACCTGCTTGAAACTATCCACAATGTTGACGAACGGCTGCCTGTTGATGACCTGGAAAAAGGGGTGGAAGTCTACAGGCAACTTATAGCTGTGTTAATAGAATCAGAATACGGAGAAGTAACTAACAATTCATCTGCAGAATAACAAAAACCGTTATGGGCCTTTTAGAGTTTTCAGCCAGGCTGGCTGCCAGGATATACCGAAAAAGGATTAATGCATGGAAGACCGGGGCAGTTGAACTTCAGGAGAAGGTGTTCGGGAAACTCCTGCAAAAAGGCAGGAATACTGTTTTCGGACGTGATCACAAATTTTCCTCAATAAGTTCATATGAGCAATTTGTGCAAAACGTTCCTGTACGCGATTATGAAGGATTGCGTTCATACATCGGGCGGGTCAGGCTCGGGCAAAGGAATGTGCTGTGGCCCGGCAGGCCGATCTACTTTGCCATGACTTCCGGAACCACATCAGGAGGCAAGTATATACCGATAACCCGTGATTCCATTCCAAACCATATTGGCTCAACCCGCCTTGCGCTGCTCAATTATATATACTGTACAGGCAAGACAGGGTTTATAGACGGAAATTACATTTTCCTTTCAGGCAGCCCCCGGCTGAAAGATGAAAACGGCATTCCTTCCGGCAGGCTGTCGGGCATTGTAAATCACCATGTTCCGTCTTATCTGCGACGCAACCAGCTGCCTGACTGGGAGGTAAACACCATCGAGGAGTGGGAGGCTAAACTCGATGCTATTGTTGACCAGACGATGGGAAGGAAAATGACCCTGATAAGCGGAATACCTCCCTGGGTAGAAATGTATTTTGAAAGATTGCTTGAACGTAGCGGTAAACCCGCTATTAAGGATCTGTTTCCTGACTTTTCGCTTTTTATTTACGGAGGCGTGAATTTCGACCCCTATGAGAGCAAGTTCAGAAAACTGATCGGAGGAGACCATGTTGATTCAATTGAGACCTTCCCCGCCTCAGAAGGTTTTATCGCTTTCCAGGATGAGTTTCCTTCAGAAGGGTTACTTCTGATACCTGACTCAGGTATATTCTATGAATTCATTCCACTTGAAACCTTCCACGACGAAGAGCCCTTGCGTATTCCGCTTTCCGGGGTAGAAACGGGCATAAACTATGTTCTGATAATGAATACCAATGCCGGGATGTGGGGATACAATATCGGAGATACTGTAAAATTTATTTCCAAAGACCCTTACAGGATTGTTGTTACCGGCCGGGTAAGCCAGTTTACTTCAGCTTTTGGCGAGCATGTTATTGCCGAGGAGGCCGACTCAGCCATAGTTAAAGCCTGTGCGAAAACAGGAGCAAGAATTACCGAGTTTACAGTTGCGCCTCTGTTTGACAACCCGGGTGGCAAACCCTGTCACGAGTGGTTTGTCGAGTTCGAGAAGATGCCTCCCGACATGGAGGTTTTCAGGCATGAACTTGACAGCCGGATGAGGGAGCTGAACTCATATTACAATGACCTTGTCAGGGGAAATATTATCCAGCCTCTTGTAATCAGGGTAATGCCTGAGAATGCTTTTGCCAGGTACATGAGTTCAATCGGCAAGCTGGGCGGACAGAACAAGGTACCCAGACTTCGAAACGACCGGGAGATAGCAGATATACTCAGGACATACCTTTAACCCGATTTAAGAATCATACCCTCTCAATGACCCATAGCTCGGCAGTTTCTTTTTCCCGGATGCTGTTAATCCATGATTTCGTTGGTTTGTCTGTTCTCTCAGATACCTTTGAGGTCAGCCTGTTTTTAATAATAAAGCTTCGGTTTGCAGCAACTGCCTCTTCGATGGGGTTCTCTTCAGCTATACCTGCAACTATGGCGTAGTCGGAGAAAACAACCACAAGTAACTCCCCAAGGTCTGTATGATCCGCAGCTTCTGCAAAGAACTTTTCAAAAAAGCCCTCTTCATAATAGATACCCTTATCGATCGGGGTTTCACTTTTGCCCGGGATCCAGGGGGGATTAAAAATGGTCAGTTGCCTGCCCGTACCTGCATCCTTATTTCCGGTACCGAAAAAGGATGCCTGCTCAGTGCTGATTTTTTTCTGCAATCCCAGGCGCCTTGCATCCATGGAGGCACTGTATATGGCATTGGGATTGATATCGGTGGCGGTGACTTTTACAGCACCATGCTTTATGGCCATGAAGCCCATGACACCGCATCCGGTTCCAATATCTGTAACATGGTCTGTGTTTTTCATGTTGTCTTTCATCCAGCCCTCAAGCATTGTCAGATGGGTGGTACGTGTTGGGAAATAGACCCCGTAGAAAGGATGAAGCTTGTAATCCAGCACCTGGTATTTTATGCCCTTTGAATACCATTGCCATGCACCATTCAGTCCGAGAAGATCGGGCAGGGAGATCAGAAAATTACCACTGCCGGGATAAAATTCTTTAAGCCATGGTATTGCCGGGGCTTTCTCAAGTAAGGGAAGATGATATTTTACCCTTACCATTATGCGCCCTGTTCTTGCGGCAAATATTTTCCTGTTAACCCTGGAGGAGGCATGATCATATACAGGGTATTCAGAAGAGGTCCTTTTTCTGACCCATGAGTATAGCGCCAGTACTGTTCCAAAACTGCCCTCTGCGACTATGTGCTTTCCTTTCTCGATTTCTTTCAGTATCCTGCTGTATTTCATGCCTGCCCTGAATGGCATCACATTGCTCAGATCTCCGGTAATTTCCGGCTTGACAAGGCAGAAAGGTAAATCATCGTTGGATTGCATAAGTTCAGGATAAGCTGATATCGTTGATATGACTGCCAGGATTCAGTTTATGACCGCAGGTCAGCTGCTTTATGATAATTTGCCGTAATTTATTAATTTTATGTTGTAATAGACTATATTTTTGTACTAAGATGAGGGAGTTCTGGGAAAAGCGATACAAAAACAGGGATTACGCCTATGGCGACAGGCCCAATGAATTCTTTAAAACGTTTATTGATGGTGTCGAACCCGGCAGAATTCTGCTCCCGGCTGAGGGGGAAGGAAGGAACGCGGTGTATGCGGCCAACATGGGCTGGGAGGTGGATGCATTCGATTTCAGCCTGAACGCAAGGAAAAAGGCGCTGGAGCTTGCGCGCAGGGAAGGTGTGAGTATTGATTACCTTGTAGCAGACATAGAGTTTCATGAGCTTGGAGAGGAGATGTATGATGTAATTGCTCTTATTCATGTTCATTTCTCTCCGGAAAGCCGGAGATACATCCATAATAAACTTGTCAATTCCCTGAGAAGGGGCGGGTTCTTTATACTTGAGGCATTCTCGCCTGAACATCATCAACTGCTCAGCGGCGGACCACCGGACAAAAGGTTGTTATATGATATAGCTGATTTGAAAAACGATTTTGCTGATCTGGAAATAGAGACACTATACAAGCAGGAGATTGAGCTTGATGAGGGAATATACCACCAGGGCCCGGCAAACGTCGTAAGACTTGTTGCAACCAAGAAGTGACGGAATTACAGCCGTATCAGGTTCGAAATATCAATGGTTCCCTCAAAAACAAACTGTGCGGGACCAGTAAGCCAGATGTCGGTGAATATAGATTTGCTTCTGGTTTTAAAGCTGACTTCAAGCAAACCTCCTGAGGTATAAACTTTAACAGTGTGGTCAGATAACGGGCTCTTAAGTCTTGCACATATTGCTGCTGCAACCGAACCGGTGCCGCAGGCCAGGGTTTCATTCTCAACACCCCTTTCATAGGTCCGGATATGAATTCCGTTTTTACGGACACATACAAAATTTACATTGATCCCTCCGGGGCTGAATTTATCACTATACCTGACTTCTCTTCCCCTGGCAACAACATCCATATCGTCAACATCATCCGTAAAAACAACATAATGGGGAGAACCTGTATCTATTATATAAGCATCACCGTCTTGTTCGATTGCTGTTACATCTTTCATCCTGAGACGGACTGTTTTCTGCCCGGAAATCGATCCCTCATGCCGGCCGTCAATTCCTGAGAACACGACAGTATGCTTCACGACACCCAGCCTGTAGGCAAAATGTATCATACAGCGACCTCCGTTTCCGCACATTGTTGCCTCCCTGCCATCAGAATTGAAATACCTCATGTGGAAATCATACCCGTCCTTCTTTTCCATCAGCATCAACCCGTCACCACCTATGCCGAAGTTCCTGTCGCATAACCTTCTTACAAGCTCATTGTCTCCGGCAGGGAAAGTGTTGCTCCTGTTGTCTATTACAACAAAATCATTTCCGTTGCCATGATATTTACTGAAATTAATCTCCATATAAATAAATTGTAATACAGTATTTTATGATTTTTTAACCTGTTTTGCTGACATGATGACCGCGTAAGGCATTATTTTTGTAAATATACCCGCAAAAAAAAAGAAAAAACGATTTTAAAACCTGTATTT
>SLMM01000135.1 GCA_007133565.1 Bacteroidales bacterium | reverse complement strand
TTGAAAGCACGCTTACCTATATGCAGGGCTTCGGAGATGACTTTTTCTTTAATGCACGTTTCACTGCCAGTTTTGCAGACAATGAGATAATATTCTTTGACGAACCTGAAGGAATTCCCGACTGGCAGCAAAACGAAGGCAGGCCAATGAACACCAGCCTGTATTACCGTGTTATCGGGGTATTCCAGTCAGAAGAGGAGATTGCCAATACCCCAAGCTGGCCAGGAGCTAAACCGGGAGACCTCATATTTGAGGATATCGACGGCGATGGCGTAATAACTGCCGATGACAGGTTCCGGGAGGACAGGACAAATTTCCCGAAGTGGACGTACGGACTGGAGCTCACTGCCAACTGGAGGAACTGGAACTTTACCACCTTCTGGCAGGCTGCAACGGGCGCTGTTATTTACCACCAGACTGAATCGGGCGAGATAGGCAACTTTACACAGACATTTGCCGACAACCGTTGGACACCTGATAATCCGACCAACGATCACCCGAGGACATGGAACCGGTCTGATGAGTACTGGGCAGCGAACGGCAATACCTATTTTCTGAGGAGCACGGACTACCTGCGTCTCAGAAGCCTTGAGATTGCATACAACCTGCCGAGATCACTGACCCAGAGGCTGGGTCTTGAGAGGGTACAGCTAAGTATCCTGGGGTACAACCTTCTTACCTTCACAGGTCTGGATGATCTTGATCCTGAGGCTGCAACCGGTTCGGGACAGTATTATCCCCAGAGAAGGTCTATTCGTACGGGATTATCAATAAACTTCTAAAAGCGATATTATGAATATAATGAAAATAAAACATATTAAAACATCGCTTCTGGTTGTCATGCTGGTCTTCTTTTCGGCATGTGCCAAGGACATACTTGACAAGGATCCCCTTGACCAGCCGTCAGATGCTGCCGTATGGGAAGATCCCGTCCTTACAGAAGCGTTTGTCAACGGCATCTATTTCGGCCTTGCATACGATCTCTCCGAGCTCATGCTTGGCCTGCATACCGACGAAATGGTCTTCACGCATATTGGCTCGGCCGATGTCCCGCAGGGTAATGTGACCCCCACAAACCTTTATAATACAACATGGGGCTGGGGATGGTGGACAGGCCCCCCGGGACGCTGGAACCTTCGCTGGGAACGTATATGGGATTTTGTTCGCAGAACCAACCTGTTTTTTGCAAATTTTGATCCTGAATTGTTTGCCGATCAGGATCTGGCAAGGGAGTTGATAGGTGAGGTCCATTTTTTAAGGGCGATGAAATATCATGATCTTGCCAAATTATGGGGAGGTGTCCCGATAGTTACCGAACCTTTTGAGCTGGATTCCGATATGGAGCTGCCACGGGATTCTTTTGCAGACGTGATCGAATTTATCGTGTCAGAATGCGATAAGGCGATCGAGCTGCTGGACTGGCATGCGCGTGACAAAGGACGGGCAACCAAAGGAGCGGCACTTGCCCTCAAGAACAGGGCTCTGACCTATGCTGCCAGCGAACTTTACCATAACCCCGATCCGGAATGGATTGGCGGGTATGGCAACCCGGAGCTGGTGACATATGTTGGCGGCAATCAGCAGCAATTATGGCAGAGGGCACGTGATGCCGCCCTTGAGATCATAAACAATGGCCCCTACTCGCTGTACAATGTCCATTCCGATCCTACGCAGAATTTCCAGGATATATGGCTTCAGGGCGGCGGAGATGAACCGATCCTGAGCCGTTTTGTAACCGAAGAGGCCACAGTGGGATGGGCATGGTGGAATGTTGACCATCACTGGATACAGTTCGGACAGTGGAACGGCCCCAACGGCTACCTGACCTGGGGCGGAAGTACGCCCTCACAGAATATGGTAGATCAGTTCCAGACCATTGATGGCGAAAAGTTCGACTGGGACAACCCCGAACATGCCCTTGATCCCTTCAATAACCGTGATCCCCGTTTCAGAGCCAGCATCATGCACGACGGTTATGAATGGAAGCCCCGTCCTGACGGACCACGCTCAACTGACCCCAGGGGGGTGATCGAAACATTCCTGGAGCTGAGGTGTGTTGGATCAGATCAGTGCCCGTCGCCAAGGGGGGGACTGGACGGGCGTAACAGTGCTTTCGAGGACTGGAACGGGACCCGTACCGGGTATTACATCAACAAGTTCATGGATCCGAACGTGGTGCATCATACCAACGACCAGGAGGTTCCGTGGCACTTCTTCCGCTTCGCCGAGGTGCTGCTGAACTATGCCGAGGCGCAGATCGCACTCGGTGATGAGGGACGGGCGCGCTGGGCAATCAACCAGATCAGGGAACGTGCCGGTATGCCTGAGATCACGGCTTCGGGCGCGGACCTTGTTGAAGCTTATCGGGCTGAACGGCGTGTTGAGCTTGCATTTGAGATGCACCGCTATTTCGATACCCGCCGCTGGATGATCGCTCCCGAGGCTGAAGATCAGGATGCTTATGCCATATACCTGACAGCCGAGTATGAGTTTGATCCTGATGCAGAGATGAACGGGATGTATAACCGTCAATATGTATTGCGGGATGAAGATGTGCCGGATAACGGGTTCCGGACAGGCGGCAATCCGAACATAGCCCTGTATCCTATCTGGGCCCGTGCATGGAACCCGGCAACTTACAAGCTGCCCATCGAGCACACCGAGATGAACAGGAACACGGCATTAACTCAGAATCCGCTTTACTGATGTAGTTATTTCGTAAGTTTTCGGGATGCGGTTATCTGTTCCCGGAATATGAAAGGCAGGGGAGTACGATGCTCCCCTGTTTTATTTTCGATCAATTGAGAGATTTTTCATATGTTTATAGAAAAATAATAAACATATGAAGTTTACAGTACATTCGAAAGCTACACTTGCTGTTGGGACTGGCTTTATTGCTGCAGCTGCGGCAATTGGCGGTTGTACTGCCTCTGAAGAGCCGGTTTCTTCAAAACCCAATATCCTGTTTTTCTTTGTCGATGATATGGGCTGGCAGGATACCTCTGTGCCATTCTGGACTGAGCGGACACACTTCAATGAACTGTATCACACCCCGAATATGGAAAGGCTCGCTGCAGAAGGGATGAAGTTCACCCAGGCTTATGCCTGCGCTGTAAGCTCCCCGACCCGAACCAGCCTTATGACAGGCATGAATGCTGCCCGGCACGGTGTGACGAACTGGACTCTCAGGCGCAATGTTTCGACTGACAGGGAGTGTGATGTTCTTGAGATGCCCCATTGGAACGTCAACGGTCTCCAGCCTGTTGACACGGTACCCCGGTCGGTATATGCCGATAACCTTGTTCAGATACTCAGACAGCAGGGTTATTTCACCATCCATTCAGGCAAGGCCCACTGGGGAGCCATTGGCACACCCGGTTCAGACCCCCTCAACCTTGGTTTCGACATCAACATAGCAGGCCATGCTGCCGGTGGCCTCGGCAGTTATCATGCAGCCCAGAATTTTGGCAATGCTGAGAAAGGGGAACATACACTTCCATGGGGGGTGCCCGGACTTGAACAGTATCATGGCGATACGGTGCATCTGACCGACGTGCTTACCATTGAGGCAATCAAGGCACTTGATGAGGCAAGGAAAACCGGCAAGCCGTTTTACCTGTATATGTCTCATTATACCGTGCACACACCTCTTGAGCCCCATCCTCCCTATTACCGGAGATACAAAGACATGGGACTTGAAGAGCGTGAAGCCCGTTATGCATCCATGCTTGAGGGTATGGATGCAAGCCTTGGGATGCTTCTGGATTACCTTGATGAACATGGCCTGGCTGAGAATACTTTTGTGATTTTTAAGTCTGATAACGGTGGATTAAGCGCTCATGCACGGGGAGGAGAACCCCACATACACAACTGGCCGCTTAACAGCGGAAAAGGATCTGCTTATGAGGGAGGCATCAGGGTTCCGATGCTGGTAAGATGGCCCGGGGTTGTGGAGCCCGGATCGGTGAATGGTGATTACCTGATAATTGAAGATTATTTCCCGACTATCCTTGAGATTGTTGGTGCTGATAAATACGAGACAATGCAACATGTTGACGGGGTGTCCTTTATGCCTCATCTTCTCCAGGAAGGTGGCACGGCTGCAGGCCGCAGCCTTGTATGGCACTACCCGAACAGGTGGGGAGGAACAGGGCCCGGAATTGGTACTACAAGTACAATCAGGCGCGGCGACTGGAAATTGATATACTGGTACAACGATCAGCGTTTTGAGCTTTTTAATATTGCTGCTGATATTGGAGAGGAAAACAATTTGGCTGAGGCGGAGCCTGGAATTGTAAGGGAACTCGCAACTGAACTTGGAGAATACCTCAGGGAGGTTAATGCTGACCGCCCTTCTTTCAGGTCAACCGGCGAGCCCGCACCCTGGCCTGATGAAGCTTTGTAAGACTATTGATTAGTTATCCTGCATGGCGTCATTCAGAATACAGGCAGGTGCATTTTGGGTATAATCATCAATGCAAAGTATTTCGCCGTTTTCAGTGTTTGAAGAATTCCCCGGAATTTTGGTAGTATATCCTGTCAATAACAGAGGTGGGCAGTTTAAGCCCTGCAACTTTCTGCCCTTCAAGGTCTTTGACTACAATGGCTGAATCGGTGGCCAGGTAAATCCAGTCGTCCATCCAACGCTGGTAAAGGTTCCCGGTAATACGGCCATAATCAGTGCTGCGGTCGGTGACTGACATGTCCGAGCCATACATTATCCGGTCCTGGTATTTTATCAGAAAATCTCTTACCTTTTGATGGTCGGTAAGCGACTGGTACTGCAGGTGGCCTATCCTGGCAGAAAGATCAACTTTCAGCTCCGGGAAGGATTCAAATCTTTCGGCCAGTTCATCAACACTCCATTCCAGGCTTGCAAGGTGGGCGCCCGAGAACTTTAAACCGGGGTACATATTAAGGATATTGTCACGGGCAGTAATCTGATCTTGATAAGATGGTGCCTCCGGATGCAGGTACATGTGGTATTGCGGATTGTTCTGAAAGTACCTCCGGTCATTGCCGAGGGTCATCTCCTCAAGTGGAAGCCAGCAATTCAATGGTTCACCAAGATGGCCCAGAACAGGGATGCCGTTTTCCTGCAGGTATTCAAAAACAGGGTGAAAGGCGGGATCGTCTATCATTACATAATCACCATATTGGTCTATCAGTTCCATCCCGATATTCTTCCATATCTTGACACCGGAAGCTCCGGATTTCACAGCTTTCTCAATCCGCTCAATTATTTCACCGGCAAAACCCGGCTCGCCATAATTATCCACAGGGAATGTGCCCAGGAAGAAAAATTTATGTCCGAACTCTTTCTTAAGCATTCTTGCTATATCGAACTGCTCGTCTATTGACCTTCCTGCATCCACATTGGGTGAAACAAACCACATATTAAGCGAATCTGCAAACTTAAGGTAACGTGTGTCAGTCGTGTTGTAGTGAAAATGTGCGTCTATCTTCGGTACTGAGCAGAAATCCTCAGCAGTATAAAACTCCTTTTCGCTATTGACTGAACAGGACGAAAACAGTGCAAGGCTTACTGTGAAAAACAAAAACCTGCGGATGCGGCATGCAGTAAAAGGTTTCATAATGAATGGGATACAGGGTTAAACAATATTATGGCACAAGTAATGTCAATCCGGCTTTAATGATATTTTACCCGACTATATTATGCAAAATATAAAACAAAATCAATAAATGATAATTGTGTCCCTTTATTTTGTCATATATTTGGGAGGCGTGTGTTTACCAAAGATATATTCAAATTCTCAAAAAATTATGGATAAAGCTCTTACAGGAATTGGCTTATTGGGATTGGGCATCGGTCTCAGCTCATGTGGCGGCCCTGCTGCTGAACAAAAACAAAAACCTAATATCATTTATATCCTTGCCGACGATCTTGGCTATGGTGAACTGGGATCTTACGGGCAGACAGGGATTGAAACACCCAACATAGACCGGCTTGCTGCCTCCGGTATGATCTTTACTGATCATTACAGCGGCTCACCTGTTTCTGCTCCCGCCAGGGCTACATTGATTACAGGGCTGCACACAGGTAAGGCCCATATTCGCGGAAATGACGAGTGGGGGCAAAGGGGAGATGTCTGGAGCTACACAGCCATGATTGCCGACTCGACGCTTGAAGGTCAGCGTCCGCTCAAGGCCGGTACGGTTACGATAGGTACCCTGCTGCAATCTGCCGGATATAAAACTGCAGTAGTCGGCAAATGGGGCCTGGGTGCTCCTCACACCGAAGGAGTGCCCAATAAGCAGGGATTTGACTACTTCTTCGGATATAACTGCCAGCGCCAGGCTCACACCTACTACCCGGTCCATTTATGGGAAAATGACCGTCGCGTCCACCTGGATAATGATACAGTTGCGCCTCATACTGTTTTGAATGAGGGGGATGACCCTTATGACATGAACAGCTATGCCCCTTTTGAACTGAATGAATATGCCCCTGACCTGATGTTTGAGGCAATTACAGGATTTGTGGATAATAACAAGGACAATCCTTTTTTCCTGTACTGGGCCACCCCGATACCTCATGTGCCGTTACAGGCTCCCAGGGAGTGGGTGGATTACTATGTGGAAAAATTCGGAGATGAAGAACCATATACTGGAGACAGATCATATTTCCCTCACCGGTATCCAAGAGCGGCGTATGCTGCCATGGTCAGTTACCTGGATAATAATGTGGGCCTGCTGGTTCAGCAGCTTAAGGATCTTGGCATTTACGACAACACCCTGATCATATTCACCAGCGATAACGGTCCTACATTTAACGGAGGCGCCGATTCTCACTGGTTTGAGAGCGGGGGCCCTTTCCGGAGCGAACGTGGTTACGGCAAGGCATTTCTTCATGAAGGCGGCATCAGGGTGCCTATGATCGCATCATGGCCTGGTGTTGTTCCTTCCGGATCAGTTACTGACCACATATCTGTTTTCTACGACATAATGCCCACATTTGGCGATATTGCAGGGTTCGAAACACCTGAATATGCCAGCGGGACAAGTTTCTTCCCTGTTTTGAAAGGTGAGAGGCAACCACAGCCTGAGTTTCTTTACTGGGAGTTTCCGGCTTCCGGGGGACAGATGGCTGTGAGAGTTGGAAATTACAAGGCACTGCGAAAGGATATGCATAGCGGAAATCTCGAATGGGAATTGTATGACCTGAGCAGCGACCCCCGTGAATTATTCAACATAGCTCATATGTATCCCGAGGTGATAGACAGGGTAGAGGATATAGTTTCAGCGGAACGCACGGTGCCTGCCATTGAACGCTTCAGGTTCGAAGTGCTGGGTGATCAGTGATGCGCCCTTGTTCTGTTGTATCGCTTTTCGGCCCGGATTTGGCTTGAGGTTAGGGATGGTCGCTTTACGCGGACAGGATCATTCAAGCTCCCCGTAAATGGCCTGTAACAATCCATTTTCAGCCTTGTCACCTCCAAGCTGCCAGAACATAATCCCTCCAAGTCCTTTTTCCATTGCATACCTGGTTTTGAGACTCACTGACCGGGGGTTGTCATAAGTGACGAACAGTCCTTTCTCAGCAGAAAATGCATAGGGCGCACCGGCTGTTTCGTCCCACAATTCTCTCATCCCATTCTCCTCGATCCACCCGGTCAGTTCCCTGTAGGTAATTGCCCTCAGGAAACGGGCCTGCTGGTAACGGCCGTTTACTGAATCCGGCACATCCTCCCATGCCCTTCCATAAAATGCTGCACCTATGACCATTTTGCTTTTGTCCACCCCCAGTGAGTCGAGATAGTTTACGGCGAAATCAGCCGAAAGTGTCTGCTCAGGTGTTGAATATAGTGGCGTATGGTGCCCGGTACGGGGTCCGCCGGCAACAAGGTCATAGGTCATGATGTTGACATAATCGACAATTGGCATTACTTTTTCCCATTCAACCGAGTTGTCAAAAAACCTGGGGAATCCCCCTGCGGCAAATCCTATTTCATAGTCTTCATCAAGCACTTCCCTGAGGGTCTCAACCAGCAGGGTAAAGTTCTGTTTATCCTCCGGCATGTAAGGGTGTCCCGGATAGCCTGAAATTGCCGGATATTCCCAGTCCAGATCGATCCCGTCTGCGCCGTTTTGTTCCAGTAATTCCCTCACCGACAAGGAAAATTCTGATCTCCCTTTCGGGGAAGAGAACACCTCTGAGCAGGTTTCACATCCTCCCCATCCGCCGAGGGCGAGGATTATTTTAAGTTCAGGATGGTCATTTTTGAGTGAAACCAGTTTTTTTACTGTTTCGATCCTTCTTTCAGGTATCGACAGCCTGTTTCCGTCAAGCCTGCAGAAGCTGAAGATAATATGCGTCAGTTTACCGGTATCATATTCATCAATTGCAGTTTCGTTGCCTGCATAGTAGGCCATAACTAAAAAATCATCAGGGTTTTCGGTTTCAATTCTGCTTTCACAGGAAGACAATATAGTTATACAAAATAATACCAAGCATGGTGTGAAGAACCGTAACGTTTTCATTTCTGGGTTATATTGCTAATTATGAATAATGGCCCATGTGAATTCGACAAAGTCAAACCCTCATGGTTTGTTCATGTTATTTTACCATAACAATATTTTCATGGACGATTCATAACATAATCTTCACAATTATAGAATCCTTCAATAGTGATATTCAGGTCTTCATCAACTTCAACAACGGCATAGCTGTTGTTTTCGGGAAGGCTTCCCTCAACCATTGCATTCATCGTATAATAATGGATCCCGTTCCTGAAACTGTGGTGGCCGCTATGGTAATGACCCTGGAAAACTGCGATAACATTATCATGCTCCTCCAGGGCTGTGACAATTTCACCGGCATTGTCAATACAATGATTCTCAGAGACGCCTGAAAATGAATCAAGCAGCTGGTGTGTGAAAACCATTACCGGAAGTTTATCCCTTCCCAGTTCATCCTGAAGCCACTTTTTCTGGTCACCAGGTATTTTGCAGTAGGTCCAGTCGAAATTGCCCGAATCATAATCAGATCCGTCTTCATTATAGTTGGCATCCAGCACAATGAACTTTATTCCGTTATTAATAAATGAATAATAATTCTCTGCCTGTGCCTGTCCGTGATTAGTTATATTTTTCAAAAAATCATCCTTTGAAATACTGTCCATGTCATGGTTTCCCAGGACATGGTAAACCGGCCCGCGAAATCCTTTGAAAACATTCTCAATTTCAACAAGGAAATCTATTGTCTCCTGCCTGTCGGGAGGTCTTCCCTCATCTTTGAAATCACCCATCTCAATTACAAAGTCAAGCTCAGCCTTATTGAAGGTTTTTATTGCATCATTCAGCTTGGCTGTTGATTGCCTGTAATATCGTGCCCATAGAGTTTCAGCATCAGCATAGTGCACATCAGCCACCAGTCCGAACCTGATTTTGGTCCGCAAACCTGAGTACAGAGAGCTTGATCTATTTGCCATCAGTACTAATGCTCCCCCGGATTTTTTCAGAAAGGTCCTTCGCCTCATCATTTTTTTCAAAGGCAAGATGAAAAAAATTTATGTAAGAACCTACGTTTTTCCTTTTGGAATAGAGTCCTTCGTGCTGAAAGATATGTGTTGCTGTACTGTAAGTATTGAATATCAGAAATATAATAAAGCACTTGAGAAGTCTGAATATAGGAGTTCCGAAGTTGGGTTAATATCGCTTGATTATTAGTTTTTTTTAACTTGCGGATTATACTGTATTTATTCAAATCTTAAGCTATGAAAATTAATCGTAAGGAATTTTTAAAACTTACCGGTCTGGCCGGTATGGGAATGATCTTTAATACGGGTCATGCAAACCAGAGGACACCCTTCCGTGGTCCAAACATTCAAAAATTCAATATGCACGGATATGCTGCACCGAAACTGGATACCGTCCGTATGGGCTTCATAGGGATCGGAGGTCGCGGATCAGGTAATGTGGTCAGGTATGCAAGCATAGAAGGTGTGGAAATAAAAGCCTTATGTGACCCTGTTGCCCAAAGAGTAAATTCTTCGGTTGAATTCCTCAAAAATGAGCTTCCATGGCATAATCCTGATTCCTATACAGGTGGAAAGGATGACTGGAAGCGAGTATGCGAGCGCGAAGATATTGATTTGATATGCATTGGCACGCCCTGGGATTTACATGCAGAGCAATGTGTATATGCTATGGAACATGATAAACATGTATATGTTGACCTGCCGGTCGGTGTTACCGTCGAAGAATGCTGGCAGGTGGTTGAAACGTCAGATAAAACCCGTAAACATGTCTATATGGACTGTGTAAACTGCCACGGAGGTATTGCAGCAGTTTTACTGAATATGGTCAGGCAGGGATTTTTCGGAGATATTATCCACGCCGAAGGTCACTATATTCATGACAGGGTCTCGAATACCGGAAGCAGGTGGGTGAGAGACCCGGAAAACAATTTCTTCTTTGGTTACCGGCCATGGCGCTTGCAGGAGAATGTTAACAGAAACGGTAATCTTTATCCGGGACACGGACTGGCGCCTCTTTCTCAGATGATGGATCTCAACTATGGCGATCAGATGGATTACATGGTATCTGTTTCCAGCAATGACTTTACGATGTCAGATAAGATGAGAGAGATTGCTGAAATGGATGATTACTATAAACCCTATGTTGGGTTAAAATTCAGGGGGAATATGAATACCACTATAATACGTACCCATAAAGGCCGCACTATTATGCTGCAGCATGATATCAGTTCACCCCGCCCCGGACATCGATTTGATCTGATCAGCGGGAACAAAGGTATCTACAGGGCGCGCCCCGACAGATTAGCCACGAGCGAGCAGTGGCTTTCACAGGAGGAATTCAATTCAATTACGGAAGAGTATACCCCGGAGATTACCAGGATATTTAATGAGAAAGTAAGAAAGGCAGGTAATCGTCGTACCACAGGGGGGGCATATTCAAGAGTATCACCAAGCGACTGGCGTTTGATTGATAGTCTCCGCAACGGGCTTCCGCTGGAAGTGGATGTTTATGACGGAGCTCTCTGGAGTGTAATAAGTCCGCTAAGCGAATGGTCTGTTTCACGCGAAGGCACCTCTGTTAAAGTACCTGACTTTACATGTGGTGCATGGAAAACAAATAAGCGAGGCATGGATATATCAATTCGGGAAGGAGGCACTACAAACCTGGTGTGAACTTCTGTAAATCTGATTTCAGATGAACCGGGTTACGTAATTTGCTGGAAGTTCATATATAGTGGCAGGGTTTAAAATAATCTAAATGAAAAACAGAAGAGACTTTATCAAAAAAAGCATAATAGGAACTACCGGATTAACCTTTGCAGGCTTAGGGTTTAGCTCCCAAACTTCCTGTTCAACTATTGATAAGCAGGTGTTTGAGGATTGGCAGACTGATCCCTATTGGGTTGATATTAAATATGGTGACTGGGGTGGACCGGGTGTTTCGCCTGAACCAGGCCCGATGGATACAATACTTCTTAAGGATTGGGCTCCAAAGTCTTCAGTTGTTACCAGAGAAACCTTTGTGCCTAAGGCGAAATATCCGGTCATCGATTGTCATTTACACATATATGCCAGGACTCCTGAAGAGGTGGATGACTGGGTCAGGACCATGGATGAGGTTGGCATAGAAAAATCAGTAGTTCTGACGGGAGCTACAGGCGATAACTTTGATGAACTGGTTGATTTATATCTAAACTCCTATCCGGATCGATTTATACTCTACTGCGGAATGGATAGAAGTGATATTGAGAACCCTGATTATCCCGGAAGAGTTGTAGCAGAGTTAGTACGATGTTATAACAAGGGCGCACTCGGAGTCGGTGAGATTACTGACAAGGGTTTTGGCATTACACAGGATGCTTCACTACCTCGTGATAAAAGACTTCATCCCGATGATCCACGGTTAGACGCTTTCTGGGAAAAGTGCGCAGAGCTGAAGCTGCCGGTTAATTTTCACTTTGCCGACCAT
>SLMM01000056.1 GCA_007133565.1 Bacteroidales bacterium | reverse complement strand
TAGAAGGTCCCGTTATGGTACCTCATACCCGGGGCCCATGATCCGCGGCCGTAAGCATACCTGCCCCCTTCAAGGTTCAGCGGGTCGATGTCTTCAAGGATGTCATATGCATAATTTACAAGCTCCCAGTTTACAAGATCGGTCGATCTCATGATGGGGACTCCCGGACTCATATGCATGGTGGTGCTGGCCATGTAGTAGGTGTTGCCAACCCTCACGATCGAAGCGTCAGGCACGTCGGCATGAATGACCGGGTTCTGGGGCTCAGCAGCCTGTCCGCATCCAATGCAGACAAGCAGTGACATGCCCAGGGCAAGCAAAACAGAGGTTTTTCCGGTCGTCTTAAAGGGTGCAATATGGTGATTAAGCAACATTAGCAGAGGCAATAATAAATAAAAGTGTAGAAAATACGATTATTATTGATCGATTTAAAAAATTTGACTGCAAACTTTCTTTAAAAAAACATACAATTATTTTGTATATATCATTTTCTTATATATATTTGCCACTAATATATCTAAGTAACCTATAAAAGCTTGTTGTCTGATGAACAAAAACAACCTTATCAAGGGGACTCTCAGTCCGATAATCCTTAAGCTGCTTTCTGAAAACAAAAGAATGTACGGGTATGAAATAACCCGGAAAGTCAAGGAGATTACCGATGGAAAAATAGAGCTTACATTCGGGGCTATTTACCCTGTTTTGCACAAACTTGAAAAAGATGGTCTCGTTAAAACCGAGTCGGCTGTTGCAAACAACAGGAACCGCATTTACTACTCACTTACCGAAAAAGGCAAGAGCACTGCCTCTGAAAGGATTGCAGAGCTTAAGGAGTTCCTCGAGGCAATGAAGATCATTATTAACCCGGGTTACAACCTCCGCTACCAAAGTATATGAAATCCTTATAAGCCTCCGGCATACAAAATGACATGAACCTCAGATCCTGATTGCATCTGTAAATGAAAAGTCAATTACATATCAGATCAGCCGAAGGTCAAAAAAGTATGAACCGCCAATGAATTGAAGCTTAAAAATATGGAGATAAAAACTGCATCTGATATCTGCACCCTGAACATTAAGCAGATAGAAACGATCGCCGCTGATGTCAGAAGAGCCCGGATAACACTTTCCCACCTGGCCGACGACCTTATCGACCATATCTGCTGTGAGGTGGAAAGTGAGTTGGGAAAAGGTAAAAGCTTCGAGGAGGCTTACCGGGACATCATGCAGAAGGCAGGAAGAAAAAGGCTTAACGAAATACAGGAGGATACCCAGTTCTTAATTGATAAAAACTACAGGATTATGAAAATGACAATGAAGATTACCGGAAATGTCTCCCTGGCAATGCTGGGGCTGGCTACTGTCATGAGGCTGTTTCACTGGCCCGGGGCAAATGTGGTACTGGTTCTTGGTTTTATCGTGCTTGCCCTTATTTTTTTCCCTGCTGCCATATGGGCTAACCAAAGGGAGACAAAAATAAGGCTCACAAGGTCTCTGCACTCACTGATATTGGTGGGTGGTATTCTGCTGATGGCAGGAGTACTGTTCAAGGTTATGCACTGGCCCGGTGCCGGGATTGTAATGTTCTCCGGCTGGATCATAGTGATCCTGTTGTTCCTTCCACTGCTTTTGTACGCGAAGCTTATGGAAGCCGAAACCGGAAATCAGCGGCTTATGGCATGGTCGGGTATCGGGGGACTTATGATAGCTCAGATGTCAACCATGTTCAAAACATTTCACTGGCCGGGGGCCAATATCCTTATGATTGTTGGAGCCATCCTGCTTATTAGTATTTTCCTTCCTGTCTATACCGGTGTGAAGCTTAAAGAAACAGGCAGAGTAACAGGGTCAGTGATCTTTGTTCATCTGCTGGCGGTCTATCTGGTGATGTTGACCTTCCTGCTTGCCATTAATATTTCTGAAGCTGATAACACCGTGCTATTCCCCGAAAGGGAAAACCCAAATGAAATCGTTCAGGCGAATACGGAATTGATCTCTCGGACACATGATCTGGTGCTGCCAGGTTTACCGTAGGCTGATTATTAATTTTAAAACCCCGCAATCATGAAGCGATTAGTATATATTTCGGGTACAGTCAGCACAAACATGCTGCTGCTGGGCGCTATATTCAAGATGAACCACTGGCCGGCAGCAAATATCCTGCTGGTAGTTTCAATCCTTCTTTTTGTTTTTGTTTTTCTGCCAGTGGCACTCCTGGCAAGCAACAGGGGGCAGGAGCAGAAGAGTTATAAATGGCTGCATATCGTGACTTTCGTTGCTTTTGCCATCAGCCTGACTGCTGCACTGTTCAAAATAATGCACTGGCCAGGCGCCGGGGTGCTGCTTGTTGTCGGGATTCCATTGCCTTTTGTGGTTTTCCTGCCTGTGTACATTTACAGCACACGGAACGATAAAAACCAATCGCCGGCCTATGCTATGGGTGTGATGTTCGGACTGACATTCCTGGCAGTTTTCAGTGTCATGCTCTCGCTGAGAGGCATTGGCTGACAGGATTTGGTTGACAGGTGAATACTTATAAACCGGCTAATTTGTTTGAATGTCCTTTTACAGGAATCTCAAAGTTAATAGAATACCCGCAGGTATTGGTGCAATTTATTATCTCATTTTTAGTTATCTTTAAAAACTGAGTAAAATCTCCTGCCATACCGGCAAAGATCCTCGACATTGCTGATAATCACATGAATTGGGTATTCATTTTCAACCGATTAAAAGAGTTGGCTGCCATAGCTTCAGCGCGGACTGCTGTATTACTCCTGGTGCTGGTAATGACCGGCCGGCCCGCCAGCAGCCTGCCCGACAGCAGCCTTTCCGGAATCAGCCAGCCAGCCATCAGCCTGTCCGCCGCCTCACCGGCTGACGATGGGCCCGGGAGAATCGGGTTGACACTCAGCGGCGGCGGTGCAAGGGGACTTGCTCATGTCGGAGTACTTCATGTGATTGACAGTGCCGGGCTTAAAATAGACTATATTACCGGCACCAGCATGGGAAGCATTGCCGCGGCAATGTATGCTTCGGGCTATACCGTTACCGAGATTGAGAATATCGCGTTATCAATGGACTGGAATGCTATGTTCGGGCGTTTTGCAGAACTTGAGAACGTTCACCTCCGCCACCGCGAGAATTTTGAGAGGAACATCATCGAGCTTCCTTTTGAGCAGGGCAGATTCAGCATAAAAACAGGAGTTATTGAAGGCCAGCTGATGTGGAACCAGTTGCATGAGCTGTTTTTCCATGTCAGGCATATAAATGATTTTTCATCTCTGACAATTCCCTTTGCCTGCGTTGCCACC
Organism: Bacteroidales bacterium; assembly: GCA_007133565.1. Taxonomy (GTDB): domain Bacteria; phylum Bacteroidota; class Bacteroidia; order Bacteroidales; family PUMT01; genus PXAP01. The sequence continues at coordinate 8,680 of SLMM01000056.1, read as the reverse complement.
GATATTGAGACAGGAGATGCCGTTGTTATGAAAAACGGAAATATTGTGAGCGCTATCAGGGCCAGCATGGCGATTCCCGCAGTGTTGACAACAGTTGAGCGCAACGGACGAAAATTAGTTGACGGTGGCGTGGTTAACAATTTCCCGGTTGATGTGGTAAAAAATATGGGCGCAGATTTTGTTATTGGCGTAAATGTTTCACAGGGTCTGAGGTCGGCCACAGAACTTATCACTCCTCTCGATATCATATACCAGATGGGGTTTTTCCAGGACGCGCATCGCTTCAATTTAAACCGTGATATGACCGATATATATATCGAACCCGACCTCAAAAGTTTTACCGCCGCTAGCTTTGACAGTGCCATTGAGATTATCGAGGAGGGGAAGAGAATAGCCAGACAATACTATGCACATTTTGAGGAGCTTGCCCTGGCACAGCAGGCTGCAAGACCTGGTGAGAAACCTGCCAGTCTGTCCGGGGAGAAGAATCCGGCCGGCAGGACCACGGCCATACAAGAAAAAATGACCCGCACAGATTATATCGTAGTTGATTCAGTTTTATTCAACGGCCTGGATCGGGTCAGGCCAGGATTTATCACCAATATCGCCGGCATCAACAGGGGCGACACACTCAAACCGCGTGATTTAACACGGATAACCAACAGGTTATTTGCCACAGGCTATTTTAACAGGATTGATTATGACCTGCTCAGGCAGGTACCCGACAAACCTGAAACCAACCTGATATTTAATTTTTATGAAGATCCTTTCAACAGAATAAGTGCAGCATTACATTACAACTCATTTCTTGGTGTTGGGATAATAGCCGGCGTTTCTGCGAATAAATTCCTGTTATACAGCCTTTCGGCGGATGTAAGGGCCCGGATTGGTGAAAAACCGGCCATATATGCAGGGCTTGACCTTTTTGCAGACGACAGACAACGAACATGGATAAATACTAACTTCTCAGGCGACTATTTTTCTTTTGAAGTCTATGAGGATTTCGAACCGCTGGCAAGGTACAGCCAGGGTTATACCCATTTCGAAACCAGTATTAACAGGATAACAGGCAGGAGAAGCTACCTTAGCGGAGGTGCTGCATTATATTACCAGAGACTTTCTCCCGGCACCCGTTCAGATATACGAATTGAGGGAAGCAATAGAGGAATCAGGACCTTCTTAGGATGGAAAATGCATTCCCTCAACAGGCATGCATTTCCACAAAGGGGGCAGAGAGGTTCGCTTTCAGCTAACTGGTATTTCAATCAGGATCCGTCTCTCAGAATAACCGATGCATCCGGGAGAAGCCTTTCTCTTTCAGATATTGGCATAAGCATTAATAACTTCCTGCAGGCAAGGTTTAACTGGGAATCATATATCCCTGTGAGCCCCACTCTAACCTCCTTTACGCGTTTCCAGGCAGGATATAACTTTGATTACCATCAGGGGTTTATCAACATGTTCAACGTGGGAGGCATATACCCTTACCTGAGAGACCAGATCTCATTCGCGGGCCTGAATGAATATGAACTGATGACAAAGTCAATATTTGCGGGCGCAATGGGATGGCAGTACAATGTATGGGACCGGTTTTACCTTACACCAATAGTTAATGGCGCTTTTTACGATTTTGAGATTGATGAACTTTCCACCATAACGCCCGACAATTTTATTTTTGGTGCGGCACTTGACGTGGGTTTCCTGACAGGAATAGGACCGATGAACGCCACATTCTCCTACAGCCCCAAAACCAACAAGATACTGGCATTCATAAACCTGGGATGGACCTTCTGAAAATGATCATCATATGCCAGTTCGCCATATTTCAATCATGGGAGTTGTTCTTTTAACCTGACGGAGGACTGATTAAGAGTAAGAAAAAAGTGGCAAAAAATGATGAACGGTCAAAATCGGCACCTGAGCGGCAGGAAAATACACCGTTTACAGGGTTTTCAGCTATCCGGTTTTTTATTGATATACTGATTTATTTTGATTAGAAGTTCGTCTTTTTTAATTGGTTTGGACAGGTAATCATTACATCCTGCTTCAAGAACCAGGTCTTTGTCGCCTGACATAGCATAGGCAGTCTGTGCTATGATCGGGATCTCACTGTTGAATTCCCGTATCTTCCTGGTTGCTTCAAGTCCGGTCATTCCGGGCATCTTTATATCCATAAGAACCAGCGATATCCCGGGATTTTCACGAACGGCTCTGACCGTATCCTGTCCGGTAGTTGTATGCATAAGGCTTACATGCTTACTGAGCAGAACAGCTTCAATATAACGGAAGCTGGCATCATCGTCTTCAGCTATCAGGATTGTTAAACCGGGTGGTATACTTCCTGCAGGCTCTTCAGAAACCCTTGCTTTAACCCGGGTTTTTTCAACAGGTTGAAAAGGAATAGTAAAGTGAAATGTGCTGCCGGCTCCCTCCTTACTTTCAACCCAAATCTCGCCCCCAAGCTTGTCCAGGTAAGCTTTTGCGATCGAAAGCCCCAGACCGGATCCTTCATATGGCCGGGCAGTGCTGAGGTCAGCCTGCACGAACATATCAAAAATGGCATCCAGACGGTCGGGGGGTATGCCTGTTCCTGTATCACGTACATAAAATGTGATCAGGGAGTCATCCTGGTAATTGCCGAATTCAATTACCCCCTCATTGGTGAATTTAATTGCATTTTTGAGAAGGTTTGAAAGTACGGCTTCCAGTTTGAATTTATCAGTCATTATTGTGAGATTATCACATTCAGGCGCCATATACATATTTAGCTGCAGATTTTTTTCATCAGTCTCCTGCCTGAAAAAATCATAGGTATACTGCATAACCTCTGACAGATCAGTTTCTTTAATGTTTGCAGGCATATTTCCTGTTTCAATCTTAGACATTTCAATGATGTCTTTTATCGTATCCAGCAATCTTTGGCCGCTTTTATTGATGATCTGGATATAGCTTTCCCTCTCTGCACCGGAAAGGTCCATATCCTGCATTAACTGAAGAAACCCGATTATGCTGTTCATGGGGGTTCTTATCTCGTGACTCATATTGGCAAGGAAGTGGGTCTTGAGAAGATTGCTTTCCTCTGCCTTTTCTTTTGCATGTATAAGTTCTTCTTCAGTCTTCTTTCTGAGATTTATGTTAACCATCATCTGGCAATATACCTGGAGAAGCTGCTGTTCAACATCTGAATAAACATGATAATCTTTGACTGAGTCAAAGCCGATAAATCCTATGCAAACACCATCGCTCATCATAGGTATAACTATGAGGCTTTTAATATCCTGCGGTTCGAGTACATCACGCACGTATCCCGGGGGCATCGCCAGCACATCGGGAATGATGACCGCTTCACCTTTTATGAAAGCCTCATTCCACTCATCAGGCATTTGTATTTTCTGGAGATTATCTATCTGTGGATCTATACCCTTATTGCACCATTCGTATGTATTGGAGCAAAGCATTGTGCCAGGATCAAGGTCAAAAATATAGGCCCGGTCAGCTGCAACAAACCTGCCAATGACAGACAACGAATTATCTATTGAAGGCTCAACTTCTTGCAGGGGAAGATTTATATAGGATGAGGAGATATCTATCAGCACCTGCCTTAGATTCTCCTGGAAACTTAAAAGCTCTTCCTTCCTTTTTCTTTCGGTTATATCCTCCTTAACTGCAATAAAATGAGTGATATTGCCTTCTGCATTTCTGATCGGCGATATTGTGGCAAATTCCCAGTATAGATCTCCGTTTCGTTTTCTATTGTGAAGTTCTCCATGCCATTCTCTGCCGGAGGTAATTGTTTTCCATAGCTTTTCGTAAACGGCCGAATCCATTCTACCTGATTTCAGGATACGCGGATTCTGGCCAATGGCTTCATTAAAGTGATAACCGGTGACTTCAGTAAATTTTGGATTAACATACTCAATAGTTCCTTCCGGGTCTGTCATAACGATACTGACAGGACTCTGCTCAACAGCCTGCGAAAGTTTCCTGTTCTGTTCCTCAATCCACCTTTGCTCTGTTATGTCAATACAAACACCAAGAACTGCCGGAAGCTGCTCTTCCGAATAAGTAAAGGGTATCTTGGTAGTTGAGAGATACCTCACCCTTCCGCGGTAATCGGTTATCTGTTCTTCAGGAATGACCCTGGGCTTCCCTGAATTTATCACCTCAAGGTCATTTTCTCTGAAAAATCTTGCCTCATCTTCTGATCTGGCAAAATCGGCATCGGTCATTCCTGTCAGTTTCCCGACAGTAGTTCCGTATGCATCTGCAAGTGCCTTGTTTACAATGATGAACTTCCCGTTTACGTCTTTCACAAAAATGAAATGGGGAACCAGGTCAATGATCTGACGAAGACGCTCTTCACTGGCCTGAAGCGCCATCTCAGCCTGTTTGCGTTCGGTTATGTCACGGCTTACACCCTGCAATCCTGTTATATGCCCCAGCTCATCGCGGATAAAAGTGATATTCATGGCCATCCATACCAGGCTTCCATCGGACTTGTAGTGTTCTGCCTCAATTAGCCTTGTCCTGCCTTTATCAAATTTAGGGTCACTGTCTCTCTCCCTTTCCTCGCGAAGAAGCTCAATAAACTGTTTTATGTACCGGGAAGGAAAGTTTTGACGAACCGTACGTTTACTGTACTCCTCAGGAGTGAAACCAAGGATCCTCTTAACTGAAGGGCTCACCCAGGTGAGCTTAATGGAAAGATCTGTCGTCCAAACCACATCTGAAACATTCTCAGCAAGATCCCGGTATTTTTCTTCACTTTCCCTGAGAGCATCCTCTGCACGTTTCCGCTCGGTAAAATCTTCAATAATCGAGATGATGCATTTGACACCTTTTATTTCTATAATTTCCATTGCAACCCGCCAGTCCAGTAGCTCGCCTGACTTGCTGCAGAAAGTCACCGTCTGGTCACGGACCGATCTGTTTTTTATAAGCCTTGATATGATCCTGTGTCTGTTTTCAGGGTCGGTCCATACGCCGATATCAATCGCTCTTTTTCCGATTATCTCCTCACGGCTGAATCCGGTAATATCTTCAAAACGGGGATTTACATCAATCAGGCGGCCAGTGTCGAGGCGGCTGATGGTTAAAGCCATCGGGTTGGATGCAAATGCTTTTGAGAATTTTTCTTCTGAGAGCTTAAGGGCAGTAATGTCTTTACTTACCCCGAACAAAGCAGGTTTGCCCTCCCAAACTCCCCGGAAAATGTAGGTTTCGACCGGAATCTCATTCCCCTGTTTTGTGACTAATGGCACCGGACACAGCTCCTCTTCACCTCTTAGTATGGCATTAATAGCTTTTTTAGCCTCTCTCTTCCGGCCTGAAGGATGCAAATCTGTAAAGCTTTTTCCTAAAAGCTCTTTATCGCTATATCCCAGCCTGTTCCTTATTTTACTGTCAATATGGATGATTACTCCTTGTTCATCGAGAACCCAATTAAAATCAATACTGGCATTCAAAAGATTCCGGAGATTATCTTCGCTCTGGCGCACAGCCTCTTCGTTGCTTTTCTGGATGGTAATATCTGTTAAGATCGTTGCAAAAATGCCTGGACGGGTTGAGTATGCCTGCACCTTGTACCACCGGCCGGGATTATCAAAGAAAAGATCAACCGATTGTGTTCCTCCTTCAATTGTAACCCTGTCGTAAAAATCTGACCAGTTGAACTCTGGGAAAGATGCACCGGTAAATATCTCCCTGATTGTTTTCCCTAAGATTTCTGCTGAATTTCTGCCGGTAATCTCCTCAAAAGCGAAGTTAACTTCGGCGAACCTGCGGTCTTTTCCACTATTCCCGTTGTCTGTCACCTCTTCGAGCAACGCGTATCCGAAAGGAGCCTCAAGTATTATCGATCTGTAGCTGGTGTTGTCCATATTACCAAACATAGGTTTTGCAACTTTTCTGGAGGTATATTCAACAGACAATTATCATATACGGGAAAAATACAAACTAGTTATATTTCAATGCCAAATAATCAATTCTTTCGATAATGGGGTGTGCAGGTTCAGATTTTGCCAGGTTAATTTGATGCAGCTATTTGCTTCAGCTACTTGCTGCATCTACTTGTTGCAGGTTTACATGCTACCAGGTTTAATTACCGGCCGGTTTTTGAAATCTTATTTATATCTTTACACATAAAACAGACTTGAAAATAAATAGTTATGGGAAATAAAAGATTGATTGATATAATTAAATCAGCCATACTGCTTGAAATAAGAGGAGAGGCTTTTTACAGGAAGGTTGCTGACAGCTCTGAAAACCCGGGGATCAAACATGTTTTTGATGTAATGGCCAAAGAGGAAGTTATGCATGCCAATTTCCTGAGGAAGAAATACAAGGAGATTTCAGGAGGCGACAAAATGACCTTGTCAGACCTGCCTGAAGAATCGGAAAACTCGGTCACAAATTATGTTTTGTCAGAACAGATGAAGGACCAGATAGCTGCCGCAGGTTTTGAAGCTGCCGCCATCTCTGCAGCCATCGACATGGAGTCCAAGGCCATAAAACTTTATTCGGAAAGTGCTGAAAACGCGGCTGATGATGAAGAGAAAAAGCTTTTCAAATGGCTGGCGGACTGGGAGAGCGGACACCACAAGATTTTGTATGAGCTCGACAAGGACCTGAAGGAACGCATATGGAACGATAACCAGTTCTGGCCGTTCTAGTTCCTGGCATTTTGCTACCCGGCTTCAATCACTTTCCTGATGAAGCTTTCCATTTTCTGAGGGGTGGTGGATGGTGAGAACCTCTTTAAGGGTTTTCCGTCACGGCCAACAACAAACTTGGTAAAGTTCCATTTGATCCTGCTGCCGAACCAACCCGGCAGGCTTTGTTTCAGCCAGGTGAAAAGCGGATGGGCATTCGGTCCATTTACTTCGATCTTTTCAAACATCTGGAAAGAGACCCCGTAGTTGACCAGGCAGCCCTGTTCAATCTCTGTTGCGTCACCCGGCTCCTGGTTGCCGAACTGGTTGCAGGGAAAACCGAGGACCTCGAGTCCCTGTTCCCTGTACTTGCGATAAAGTTCCTCAAGTCCGCCATACTGGCCTGTAAAACCGCACTTGCTTGCGGTATTCACAACTATCAGAACCTTTCCCCTGTACTTTTCAAGGCTGATCTCCTCTCCCTTAAGCGTTACAGCCCTTATACCGTAAATTGTTTCTGCCATCTGAATAATTATTATGCACTCTAAACAACTAAAAGTTTTTATTGTTCAGGGATCCAGGAGGCCAGAGGATTCAGGAGGCCAGAGGGATTACAAGGCTAAGAGGATAGCGGGATCAGAAGGCCAGGAGGCCAAAGGATTCAGGAAGCCAGCGGTTCAGTGGTTCATGGCCATGAAATCATGATATTGAACCTAATCGAGCTCATCAAGCAGTGAACCCTCCCTCTCCCTTTCGGAGCGTTGCCTGTATTCGTTAAAGCGCCAGGTGAAGCCGAGAAACAGCACCCTGCTCTGGCTTCTCCGCACCAGGTCGGATGTGAAAGAGGGGCCGTAGGTAAACATGTCAAATCCGCGCGATTTGAAAACATCACTCAGCCTGAGCGAAACTGTCCCGTTGCCGTTCATCACATCCATCCTTGCTGCAAGGTCAAGGTAATACATAGCGTCAAGAATGCCCTGTCCGCCATGCTGCTGGCATCCGCCTCCGGTGGTGCGGCCCGCGGTGACCTCGGAGCTCTGGTAGTTGAAGCGGGCCTGCAGGTTTACCGTATTGGCAATATTCCAGTTGGAAATAGCCTGGAGCCTCCAGGCACCGCCGGAATGATTCCAGTCCGTTAACCGGTCATCTTCAAGCTTGTTGTAATAGTAGCTTCCGGTCGCGTTCATGCGCCACCACCCAAACAGCGGATAGTTTACCACCAGTTCCACACCGTAGGATGTTCCTCTCATCAGGTTCTGAAAAGTGGTGTGCGTCTGCGGGTTGTCTCCACCGAACATGGTCATCTCCCGGCTTATCATATCTTCTGTATCGCGATAAAAAAGTGCGGCATTGAAGCTTTTGCGGTTATGTGAGTACTGGTAACCCAGCTCGTACGAATCTATATACTCGGGCCTGAGGTCCTGGTTACCGAAGCTTATGTTCATCGGGTCGCTGTAGTTGACAAAGGGATTGAGCATCGAAATTCCCGGCCTGTTGATACGTTTGCTGTAGCTTAGGTAAAGCGCGTTCCTGTCACCGGCAAGATACCTCAGGTGGGCGCTGGGAAAAATATTGGGTATGCTGCGCTCCGAGTACTGTCCGGTAGCCACCTGCTCTGCTTCGGAGGTGTGCTGCTCGGCACGCAGTCCGGCCTGCAACTGCAACCTGTTGAAGGAACGGGCATATATGCCGTACACTGCATGTATGGCCTCATTGTATATGAAATAATTGGTAAAATCGGTGTTTGTTGTGTGATCACCTGTTTCTTCGTTAACATCAAAAAAATTGAAATCGTCCTCCACATCGCGGAAGATGCTTTTTGCACCCGCTTCGAACCGGCTCTGTTCGCCGAAGGGATGAACGTAGTCGGCCTGCAGTGTGATGAGCCTGCCCGGTGTGTATGCCTCGGCATACCTTAATTCTGAATCGGCGGGGCTGGCGGACTGGGCTACCCTGATATTCCTGAAGGTTTCACCGGTGGAGGCCGAATAGAAAAGGTCGGCTGTAAACTGCCTGCCGTTATCATTGCC
>SLMM01000004.1 GCA_007133565.1 Bacteroidales bacterium | reverse complement strand
CTACCCTGTTAGCAGAAAGGGGATCAAGGGATATTGCATGACCTGCGGAGGTTTCAGACACGTCGCCCATACGCTCTCCATTCTGAAGTATCAATATCCGGTCGCCATCAAGTCCCCGGATTACCGGCCGGCTTGGCATCGGCCCCATAGACCTCATGGCTATACCCGGTTCGCCGTCAAGCATTTCACCGAATGATATCTCGGCACGCTTCTGCAGATCCTCTCCAAGATAAACATTATCAGGTTGATATCTGAAACCACGTGCAGTAGGAGAAGAGGTGACCACAATCTCTTGAAGATCTATACCCCTGTATTCTACCTCAACATGTACCTCAATTTCTTCATCCTCACCCATGCTGAAATCGATTCTTGCCGCTTCGAACCCCATACCCTTGATTATAAGAGTATTATCCCCCTCGGGTACGTTCGACAGTTTAAAGTATCCGGCTGCGTCGGTAAAAGTACCAATCCTGGTTCCATCGATCATGACATTTATAAACGGAACAGTCTCTCCCTCCCCCCTGGTAGTAACTTGTCCGCGCAAAATCCCGTCGCCGTAAGGAATCCCTAAATCTGACGGCAGGCATACAAAAACATTAAGTACAAATAATAATATTACTGATATTGAGATATATTTCATTTTTGTAGCATGGTTGGTTGGTTAAACTCCGTCTCAGGCCTGTTTTTGACCTTGAGTTATTTTATCTGTAACCCCGATACATCAGGTTACATTAATGGTAAAAAACTTACCGGTAGTTAAGCAAGTGGAGGCGCACGAAGGAGAGATAGCCTGCAGGAATTTTCAGCGTAAATGATTTGAATATGTGCTGCTTTCAGTTCTGTAACAATGGAGGGAATAAACAGGGGCGATAAGACTGCATTATGAGCATTAAAAGGAGAATCTGAAATCAGTATAAAAAGAAGAAGTTCCAGGTCATTATGCTCATGGTCCTTACCTTCACTGCAGCATGAGCTGAAAGGGTGGGCATGCTCAATGATCATGCCGCCGGGCAACACGTGCTGATGCCGGTTAGCTGTGTTATTGAATAACACGAAGCCTAGCAATAATATCATCAGCAGAGCAAACCCTTTTTTAAGCATGTTTTAAAAGAACCGTTGCAATTATTAAATAATTTTCAGATACGGACAAATATAATTTAAGAATTTAAGCCAAACAATACCTAAAACAGGGTAATTATAATAATTTAACAATAAAAAGGGCAACCCCGCGTGGAAATTGCCCTTTAAACCCAACTTATTTATAACAATTCTAAAATACCTTCCGGATCAGATCAGCTGTTTTCCAATGATCTGTAAAACCGGGAAAAAGGCCTCAGGAATTCTAAAACATCTGATCTTTCAGAAAAACAGCCTGTACGCCAGTGTGAAGTTCCTTCCCGGCATCGGGAAGTTCCTCTCGGCAACCCGTGAAAGGTGATCCCGGTAACTCTGATCAAGTATGTTGTCAACCCTGAGTATGATTATGTGCCTTCCGGGGCCGGTCAGGCGATATCCTGCGGTAAAACCAAGCAGAGTATAACCATCGGTAGCCTCTTCCTCAGGAGCTACCCTTCCCTGCCTGGCAGCCGACACCATCCTTGCACCTATCCATCCCATTCCGAAATCATACTCCACATTTGTCATGAACCTGAATGGCGGGATAAACGGGAGGTATTCAGTCCCGTTTGCAAACCGGCGTCCGTCAACATAATCGGCACCAATACCCAGTTCAAGGTTATCAAGAAGCCTGACTGAACCTGACAATTCAAACCCCATAAGTCTTGCCTCATCGCCAAGGTACCGGAAAACCGGGAACCCCGATGCAGGATCGACATCGCCTGTAGGCTCGAAAATAATGTAATTCCTGAAGTAGTTGACAAACCCTGCCAGTTCTATATCGAAAGTACCGTCATTCCACCTTATGAAGAGGTCAGCTCCCTGTCCCACCTCATCTTTGATATTGCTGTTCCCGATCTCGTAAACACCGGCACCAAGATGGGGTCCGTCGGCATACAGCTCCTCAACGGAGGGGTTCCTGTGCGAACGCGCAAACTGTCCGCCAACCTCAAGCTCATCAAGAGGCCTGTGATTAAACCCTATCGAGCCTGTATAGTTGAGCGCATTTCTTGTTGCGCTGATATCGGGGAACAGCTCATTGGATATTGCCCCGGTATGCTGGTAATCAATCCTCAGCCCTGCCTGCAGCCTCATTTTTGCAGAAAGAGGTATCTCCTGGAAAGTAAAAATGCCAAGATTAACCCGCATTTCTCCGGGAGTATAGGCCTCGTCACCACCCACATCCATCCTGTGGCCGTGAAGGTTCACACCGATGGCACCCCTGTCGAAAAATTCGAAAGGTTTATGCTGCATAGTAAGGGTGGAGCTGAAGGCATATTTCTCATATTCCAGCTCAACATCCTCATCAACAACGCCGTCCTCCCACTCATACTCGATCTCCTGCTGGAACATGCGGCTGGCATTGAACCTTATCTGCCCCCTGTCCATAAAGCCCTCATTCACAAAGTTCATGCGGCCCTGGAGTGCCTGCCGCTGCATCCTTATTTCAACCCCCTCATCAGGGTCGTCAATATTTTCCGGGATCTCATAAACCTGGTTGGCTGCAGAAAAACTTAAACCTCCCACACTGCCTCCCCGGTCAAACCCGAAGCCAAGGGCCCCGTCATAATTGCTCATCGAGGTGCCCGGCAGGATTCCATCAGGCGTCCTTATGTCGGAGGACTGCCGGTGGGCGATCCTTCCGGTAAAAGCATAGTCGTTGTTCCCCCAGGTGTACCTTCCAAAGCCAGCTCCCATCCTGTTCATGGTGGCACCTTGCAATGAAGCCACCCCCGATGATCCGGGATCCCACCTGTCGGGTATATCGGTTGTCATAAGGTTGATAACCCCGCCAAGGGCGCTCGACCCGTAAAGCAAACTTGCCGGTCCGCGCACCACCTCAATCCTGCTGGCAACAAGCGGATCAAGCGCAATTGAATGATCGGCCGATGTTTCAGAAATGTCACCCATCCTCTCCCCGTTTTCAAGCACAAGTATCCTGTCCCCGTCCATGCCCCTGATAACAGGCCGTGCAGGCGACGAACCCAGCGACCGCATGGCAATGCCCGG
>SLMM01000005.1 GCA_007133565.1 Bacteroidales bacterium | reverse complement strand
GGTGCCACCCGTCTTTTCCACAACACGTTGGTTTCGGCAATATCACCCCGGCCGTCGGGATCGACTGCCCACATCTCCGAGAACCTTTCTCTTTCAGCATGAACCTTAAAACCGGTTTCAAAATAGACTACGCCGTTCTCCTCAAAAGGCATTGACACGGTAGATTCAGCACCCCTTACAATAGTCCAGATATCCTCTCCCGTCCGGGGGTCATATGCATGGATGGTAGCTGATCCGTTGGAAATTATTTTATCCTTTCCGTTAACATTTACCAGTAACGGCGTTACATAAGCCTTGGTTCCTATCCATGGAATCTCCTCGTAAGGTTCTTCCGGGCGGTGTGTTTTCCACACAGTTTCACCGGTCCTTGTGTCCAGCCCCACCAGAAACCTGACATCCACGCCTTCGTAATGCAGGATGAGCAGATCATTGTACAGGAATGCCGATGAGCCCGGCCCCTGTATGTGGTTGCATTCAAGATCGGTGCGTGTCCACACCACTGACCCGTCGGCCGTATTGATGCATGCCGTGCCCATGCTTCCGTAATGAACATATACAAATCCGTCTTCGATTGCGGGAGTTGGTGAGGCAAAACTGTTAATATCATGCTTCCTGATTGCATCATCGAATGAAAATACGAGAATGTCATGGATAACCCGGCCGGTGTTGAAATCAACACATACAGCCGACAACTCGGTGCCCTCCCTGTTTGCAGTAGTAACCCATACCTGGTCGCCGTAAACCACCGGAGACGACCATGCCCTGCCGTGAATGGCAGTCCTCCAAAGTATATTTGTCTCCTCATCCCATGTAACGGGAACGGTTTCAACGGCAGCTATGGCCCTCAGGTCGCTGCCCCTGAAGTGGGTCCAGTTTTCTTCATGGGATACGCCGTTGCAACAAAGAAATAACAGGGGCAGTGCAATAATAAAAAGTCTGACCGGAAAATTTTTCATAACAATCTGATTTATGATTCAACTCAGTCTGTAATAAGTCTGCAAATTGTTTTGCATCAACTGATTGACAGAATTCCGCACAGTCAAACAGGACGCAGCACATGCCCAATATACAAAAAGAGGGTTGATTTTTCCCTCACTGATTCCCATTTTAACTAAATTTGTATTGATGAGCATGCAAAAACTTATACAGGTAAGGGTTGAATGCTACTCCGGTTACAAAGCAGATGAGTGCCCCCGTTGCTTCCACCTGGAAAATATGAGGTTTGAGATCGAAGCAATAACCGACCGGTGGTACCAGGCCGAAAAAAAACCTGGTTTTCCAAAGGCTGATTATTTCAAAGTGCAGACATCCGACGGCAGGAAATATATCCTGAAGCACGAGCGCGTAAGTGGAAAATGGTACCTGGTAGTTAAGGGTGAAAGCATTACCTTTTTACCGAAAGGATCATCATCGTCATAGATCATTAACGAAGCCCGTTCACATATCCATGTTGAATCGGATCCACTTATACATTTTGAATCAGGTCCATCATGAACGGTTGCAGGATCAGAAAATCCGTGATATCGTCAGTTTGCTGATATCTGCTTCATCATGGCCGTTATCGCCATCAAAACAGGCCTCAAACACCTCCCCTTCCCTGCTTATCACCATGCTGCGCTGCATGGGCCCTCCTCCTGTCCATCCGGTCAGCCCTGTTTTTCCGGTTATCTTTCCCGATGAAGAAAGAATGTAGAGTATTTCTGTCGCCCCATACTGTGACATCCCGTTTTTTGCTACCCTTACATAGATATTTCCGTTAATACAGGTGCCGGCAACAACAGCATTGTCAACCGGGTCATCACATTCCACAACTATTTCCGGGCTGCCATCATCAGCGGTAACCTCAAACCCGTTTGCGGTTGCTTCAGCCCTGTAAACTGTGCCGCAGGGTGCAGGAACCAGTTGTCCGCCATGCTCATAAACTGCAGCATTCTCCAGTTTAAAGGAGGTTCCCTGCAAAGAATAAACATAAAGGTCATTGCCGAAGTGGTCTGCCAAAATAAGCCTGTCCCCGTAATCAAGCTGTACCCGTCTTACATCCCCGAACCTGCCGGCAGGAGTATCTGAGCCGTCAATAACGGCTACAACATCGCCTGTTGCAGAATCAAGAACATAAACTGAGCAGTCGTATACCGAAAGAAGATATATGAATTGATCGTTGAGTGCAATATCCCTGATCACAGTGGTATTGCCGGCTGTATTAATGCGGGGATAACCAATGATCCTGATCAGATCGCCTGTCAGGTCATACACCATTACCCTGAAATTAATTGCATCGATTAAATAGAGCAGGCCATTATTTACAGAAAAAGAAGGCACGGCATATATCAGCCTGCCGCCCTCCAGCCACTTCTCCGCTTTCCCCTGCCCTATCTGGTACTCATCAATACCCAGCTCAAAAACAAGCTTAACAGTTTCACTTCGGATTGCTGAAGGCTCGTCGGGAAAGGTTCCGTTATAGTGTCCCTCCCTGCCATAATCTGTTGCAGCTTCCTCCGAAAAACCAGGCCTGCCGGCCTCACCGGCCCTGGTTGCAAATTCACCTTCCTCTGTGGGTAATATATCCAGCGGTATAAATACCTCCTCCTGAGTTTCCCTGTTCAAAGTAACGAGGTATTCCCTCCCTCTATCAGTTGCGAAAAACATCCCATAGTCCGTTACTTTATTATTAAAAGCCTCTATATCAACAATCAGGCGCCGGGGAACATTGAAAAGCAGGTGCCCGGTCTCTATACGCCCCTCTCCCGGGTAGGCGGGAGCCCTCTCGGCAATGATCCACTCCCTGTTGCGGCTTTCAAACAGAACGGTGAAAACCCAGTGCCCTGAGCTCACCAGGACAAGTGCGCTATCCCTTTCCGTATCAAACAGGATTGAGTTTCTCTCTGCCGATTCGTAAACCCTCACAGGAAAAGTTTCGCCGCTGCTGCAGCAGGAATAGGCAGCTAAAAGAATCATAGCTGCGGCTACCAGGGTTTTCATTTTCATAATTCACAGATTTTGAAATTTGTTTATCTCGGGGCCTGCCTGCCGGGTTGCTTTCTTACAAAATAATCATCCCACCATCCAAATATCAGAATAATTAAGACATAACACAACCCTGACCACCTCATTTGATCCGGAGCCGCAT
>SLMM01000014.1 GCA_007133565.1 Bacteroidales bacterium | reverse complement strand
GGATGAACTCCTCATGCGACTCTATGCCCATGTCATTATTCAGGTCAGTATCATTGAAGCTGTCAAGCAGGGGCAGGCCGTTTTCATCAACCCTGAAGGCATTGACAAGGTTCTGCGAGGGCTGGTGGAAACCGCAACACATGCCAATATCACCTCCATGGGGAAAATTTAGCCCAATCCCCATTTCAGCATTGCCGGAGCAGCAGGCCCCGTCATTGACCGATGCCTGGATCTCAAATATCGATTCCTGGTTGTTGTTGGTGGCAATGCGGAAATTGTCATGAAAACTTTCCATAAGATCATACCTGCCGCTGTTTATTATGGCATCAAGCAATGGTCTTGCCGATGCATAATCTCCGTTATGAAGATGGGCCTTCGCGGCAATAGCCATTGCCGCATACCTTGTCGGGCGGCCAACCTGCTGCTGTGACTCCGGGAGGTTATGCCATGCAAATTCCAGGTCGGCTATAATATGAGGGACAATGTCAACAGTGTTTGGCACTTTTGCAGGGTCCTGGGTGTCTTCGGTAATTATCGGGATATTCTTGAAAACAAGGTAACCTTCGGTATTGAAGAATGCCCTAAGAAACCTTGCTTCGGCTTCGATTTCCGCTGCCCTTGACGGGGTCAGCCCTTCTGTCATCCTCAGGATACGTAAAACTTCATTGGCACGGGTAACACCCATAAAGACCCATTTCCATTTTTCTGCGGGCAAATTGTTTGTTGGAGAAACATCCCAGCGTTCAATTAAGTATATGGGACTTACATCTCCAATGTCAGAACCTTTGTAAGCATCATCAGATGCTGCCGATCCATAAAGCCAGTTAGTAGCTGAGGCGCCCCAGCTTACTTCCCAAACCGCGCCACCGCTTATTATCCCATAAGTTCCGATAAGCAGAGCATCAAGCCCCTTTTCATTCTTAAATACAGTTTCCGCAGTGATACCATAAGGTTCTTTATGGAGGAACTCTTCGGAACAGGAAAACAGAGCTGCAGCCAGTAGGATCGTGAGTGTTGCGGCTGCCAAAATTTTCATGATCGTCCTGTTATTGTTACAACAGCTATACCGAATATAGTAATAACGTCTGGGTCATACAAGTTAATATAACTGCAATCATATTTCTGGAAAACCTTGGATATTTTCTGGAAAACTCACATAATTCTGAGTTGTAACTCAAAAATATTATGAATCGGTTCAGGGTCTGACCAGGTCGCTGTAGCTGATAAGCTCGATCCCAAGCTCCCTGATAGCATCAATTACACGCCGGTCGGTAAAGACCCTGGTCACCCCCTCACGGTCGGCCGCCACATCTTCATAACCGGTATGGCCAAGTGCGCGGATTTCGGGTGTATCGTATGCAGGGTGCTCGACAAAAAGCCATGTTCCGGGCTCAAGGTTACGGAGGTTCCTGATAAATATCTCCACCCTTTTCTCAAGGTCCCTTTCCCGGCCCCAGCCGGGCATCCTCTGAACACCATGCTCCTCAGGAAAAATGCGGAGCCCGTATTCATCGGCCAGCCTCCCCCACAGTTCCCGTACATCATCGTTCCAGTGCCCGCATCCCATGTGCCCGGTTATATGGGTTGCACGAGGTACATGTCTGAGGCCCATCTCTATCTGTGCCCTGAACTCAGCCTCAATCTCCTCCAGGCACCATTCAACGTTACTCAGTACCTGATGCGGTTCGAAATCGGGGTTAAGCCAGATCATCGGCAGGAAATAGCCGTCACTACATGTGATGGAAGGTGCATTTGTCAGCGGCCTCCATTTCATCCTTTCCCATTCGCTGGTAAGGGTCAGGTGAAGACCGACATTTATCTGCGGGTTTTCGTCCAGAAGCCCGACGGCATCGGGAAACCAGGGTGTAGGCATCATAAGCTCGACCGTGGTAGCTATCCCGTTCAGGTAGCTTTCGATGATCGCTTCGTTTACTGAACGTGCAACACCAATATCGTCGGCACGTACTATGAGCCGCACTTTGTCCCGGTCACGGGCATCAGCCCCTTCAACGACCGCCAGGGCGAAAATTAATGAGATAATTAGCTTTGGCATCTGACAGATATTTCAGGTTTGAAGCAGCAATTTAACTCAAAATACCCAACTTTTTTAAACTAATTATAATCTTTTATCAAATAACCTCCACCAGCGAATGTCAATCTCAGAAAAAACTGTACATTTATTTCATCCTTCAAAAACCAACAATCAACTACCTAAACCAATTAAAAATGTCAGATTCAAAAAAAATCAACCGGCGGCAGTTCCTGGGCATGACCGGCTCGGCTGTTGCATTTACCGTGGTACCCCGGCATGTGCTGGGAGGAGTAAACTATGTGGCACCAAGTGATAAGATCAACCTGGGGCTTATCGGGTGCGGAACCCAGCAGATCAGGGAGCTCACCTCATTGATCACCGACGAAAGAGTCCAGGTGGTTTCGGTATGCGACCCTGCAAAAAACCCGGTTGGCTACGTCGACTGGTCGCCGAACGGAATAAGGAATTCAGTCAGGCAGCTTCTTGGTGACTCCTCATGGGGGGCAAACATCAAAGGAATACCCGCAGGCAGGGATGTTGGAAAGGAGGTAGTGGACAAATACTATTCAAATGTAAGACCCGGAGGCAGCTACAGGGGCTGTACAGCCTATGCAGATTTCAGGGAGATGCTTGAGAAGGAGCATGATATGGACACGGTTAAAATCATCACCCCCGACCACCAGCATGCCATTCAGGCAATCATGTCGATGAAAAAGGGGAAGAATGTCATCATGCACAAACCGGTTGCAAATATTGTGCACGAAGCACGTCAAACCGTAAAAACAGCAAGGGAGACCGGTGTTGTAACTCATCTGCTTGCCTGGGCCGGCAGGAGCCAGTATGATGTTGTAAAGAGCTGGATAGACCATGGAGCCATCGGCACCCTGAAAGAGATACACAACTGGTCATTCCGGCCCGTATGGCCGCAGTGGCCCCTTCTGCCGGAGGACCGCCCGCCGGTGCCCGAAGGGTTTGACTGGGACCTTTGGCTGGGCCCGGTACCCGACAGGCCCTACCACCCCAATTTTACGCATAACGTGTATCGCGGATGGTATGATTTCGGTGCAGGCAGCGTGGCCGATATGGGCATTTACAGCCTCTGGCCGGTTTTCACAAAGTTCGGCATCACCGTTCCGCCGGTAAGCATTGAGGCGCTTGGTACCACCACCAACATCATCACACCCGAAGCCACATGCCAGATGATAGTTAACCAGCACTCATTCCCCCATTCATGCATATTCAGGTGGAAGTTCGAGGCAAGGGGAAGCTCTCCGGCTCTCGACCTTTTCTGGTACGACGGTGGCATGAAACCCCACAATCCACCCGAAATGGAGGCTGACGGACTGGAGCTTCCCAGGGAGGGCATGATGTTCGTAGGCGACAAGGGCAAGATAATCGGAGGGTTCCACGCAAACAACCCGCGCATCATTCCCGAAAAAAGAATGACCGGGTTCACAGGCCAGGCCGATCCTCCGCCAACCTCAACAGAAAGCGGCACCGATGCCTGGATCAACGCAGTGCTGAAAGGCGAAATGTCGCCGGGTAGCTTCCAGAGCGTCGAGGTGTGCAATGAAACAACCCTGCTGCCAATAGTTGCGCTCAGGGCAGGAAGGAAGGTCATCTATGACCCTGAGAAGATGCAGATAACCAACCCGCCCGATGCCAGCCGCTTCCTCTACAGGGATGCATACCGCAGTGGATGGGAGATATGAAGCCCGGAGGTATGTCATACAGGAATCAGCCAATTGAAGAGTTGACCGCAAAATGATAAGACTGGCTGTCCATTCCGGCTATTCAGGCTGGTGTGGGATAGAATCGAGCGGCCGAGAGGAGATAATAAAGGGGAAAGAACTTTTGACCAGGTACCTGCCCAATATTTAGCTTAATATGTTTATTTTTGCATATATAAAATAACCATTATTAAGCTGCAATCGGGATGGAAAAATTTCAATGTGTCAAGTGTGACAACCTGTTCGAAACAGAGGGGACAGTGATGGAATACCACAGTCCGGTATACGGACCGTGTTCAAAAAAGGTAGCCGAATGCCCGCAATGTGGGAACCAGAGTGATGAATACCGCCCGCCAAAACAGGCAAAGTCAAAAAGTGATTTCAGGCCGGCCGCACCGGCAATGGGCAGTTGTCCGGCCGGCGGACGCTGTTGTGCCAACCAGGGTTGATCAAAACGCCGGCCCCGTCATCCCTTTTGTGTTTTAAGCTCGGCCAGCCTGTCGAGCAATTTGTCCATTTCGGCCGGATCAAGTCCGGGCTGCCGCAGGCTGTCCTCTATCTCCTCAATTGTTCTCTCTTTTTCAGATATTTCTCCGCCTGAACGCTTACCGGGCTCCTTCCTCTCATCTTTCTTCGCCGAAGTAAGAAGAATATCTTCACCAATCTCATCCTTAAGCTGGTGGATCATGTTTTCCATCATCTGCCTGAAAGGCTCGCGCAGATGCTCAGGTATATCGTCGGGCATCATATTCTTCATCATCTCATACTGGCTGAGCATCATTTTGAATTGCCCCGCAAACTGGGGATCTACCCCCTGTATCTCCCCTTCTGACATTTTGTCGGCAAGCTTCCTGAAAAGCTCCAGCAAAGTCTCAAAATTCTGCCTGAAAGAATCATCCTTACGATCCATAAAAACAAATATTATATTTTACGCCCTGCTTCCACCCTGTCCCTTAACAATAAACTTAACGGTTAATGTCGGCGTTCAATGATGAACGGCGGGCATCATTTACAATAATATTATAACAAGAGTTGTGCCGGATTTGTTGTTTCAGACAAGCTCTATTCGTACCGGCAGGGAAGAGACCCGTCACATGCCGGGCATCCCTGCCAAACTTGGTGGGCAGGGTCTGCAGTTATCATCCTGTCCGGGGGAAACCAGTCTCAAGCCGGGCATCCCTGCCGGAGGTGGAATCATCACAATATGGGAAGACGTGCCGGATTTTTAGTGCCGGGAAACCGCTAATCCAGTGACCTGAACTCGAAAAGCCCGCTCCTGTAGGAGTCTATCGGTGCGCAGGAGCACATCAGGTTCCTGTCTCCATGAGCATCGTCAACCCGGCTCACAGAAGGCCAGAATTTATTATCGGCTATCCACTTAAGGGGATAGGCCGCCTTCTCCCTCCCGTATGGCCTGTCCCACCCGTCAGACACAACAACTTCGGCAGTATGGGGCGCATTCTTCAGCACGTTGTTCTTCTTATTTGCTTTCCCCGATCGTATCTCCTCCATCTCTGTGTGAATAGAGATCATAGCCTCTGCAAACCGGTTCAGCTCATGCAGCGATTCGCTCTCGGTCGGCTCCACCATCAGCGTTCCCGCCACGGGGAACGAAAGGGTGGGCGCATGGAACCCATAGTCCATTAACCGTTTTGCAATATCGGCCTCTGTCACCTCCAGCTCCTTATCCATCCTGAACCTGCGGCAGTCTATTATCATCTCATGTGCCACAAAACCGTTAATGCCCTTGTAAAGCACGTCGTAATGATCTTTAAGCACTGCCGCAAGGTAATTGGCATTCAGAATCGCCAGCCGGGTGGCCTCGGTCAGGCCTTTCCCGCCAAGGAGCTTGATATAGGCATGCGAAATTGTCAGTATGCTTGCGCTTCCGAAAGGAGCCGCAGCTATCGCCTCAACACCCTTCTCACCGCCTGTGGTAATGACCGGATGCCTGGGCAGGAACTCAACCAGGTGGGCGGCGACGCCTATCGGACCCATTCCAGGCCCCCCGCCCCCATGCGGTATGGCAAATGTTTTGTGAAGGTTCAGGTGGCACACATCTGCACCAACTATCGCCGGATTGGTAAATCCTACCTGCGCGTTCATGTTGGCCCCGTCCATGTAAACCTGTCCACCGTTCTCATGAATAATTTCTGTCATCTCTATGATGCCGGGCTCGTAAACCCCGTGAGTTGAAGGATAGGTTACCATAAAGGCAGCAAGGTTATCACGGTTCTGCTCAGCCTTTACCCGCAAATCCTTCAGATCGACGTTACCGTGTTTGTCGCAATCCACTATAACCACCTCCATGCCCGCCATTACTGCGCTGGCCGGGTTAGTGCCGTGCGCCGACGAAGGGATAAGACATACATTGCGGTGGCCCTCGTTCCGGCTTTCATGGTAACCCCTGATGACCATCAGCCCCGTATACTCACCCGACGCCCCCGAATTGGGCTGAAAAGAGATCGCATCATAGCCCGTTATCTCACACAGATCGTCCGCCAGCTCATCCATCATCTCGTGGTACCCCTCCGCCTGATCAGCCGGCACAAAAGGATGCAGCGCCCCGAACTCGGGCCAGCTCAGCGGCAGCAGCTCGGTGGCTGCATTCAGCTTCATGGTGCACGACCCGAGCGAAATCATCGAATGTGTAAGGCTGAAGTCCTTTCTCTCCAGCTTTTTTATGTAACGCATGAGCTCGGTCTCCGACCGGTATGCCTTGAATACATCAAGGGTAAGGAACTCGCTTTCGCGGATGAAAAGGCTGTCAAAAGCCACCTTCTCCTCAAGTGGATTCACCTCCGGGACCTCCCTGGCTGCAACCCCGGCAAAAACGGTAAGTATATTAATTATGTCCTTTATGAGCGTAGTCTCATCAAGGCTGATGCCCACCGTCTTATCGTCAATATACCTGAGGTTGATACTGTTCTCCAGCGCCGGTTTTTGAATGTCAGCTGCCGTGATACCCTCGGGAAGCGACACCCTGAGGGTGTCAAAATAGTTCCTGTTCTCCTGAGTGTAACCCAGGCTTCTCAGTCCCGTCTCAAGCGTAACAGCACTATGGTGAATATGAAGGGCGATCCGTTTCAGCCCCTCAGCACCGTGATAGACAGCATACATCCCTGCCATGGTAGCCAGCAGTGCCTGGGCCGTACATATGTTTGAGGTGGCGCGTTCACGCTTTATATGCTGCTCCCTTGTCTGCAACGCCATCCTGAGGGCATGTTTGCCCTGTGCATCGACGGTCACTCCAATTATCCTTCCGGGCACATGGCGCTTGAACTTCTCCCTGGTGGCGAAGTACCCGGCATGCGGACCGCCATACCCCATAGGTATGCCGAATCGCTGGGTAGAACCCACTACCACGTCGGCGCCCCATTCACCCGGAGGAGTAAGCAGGGCGAGGCTGAGGATGTCGGCTATAACCCCGGTATATATACCCTGTTCCGAAGCTTTGGCAATAAAATCCCTGTAATCGTAAATTTTGCCGTCACCTGCAGGATACTGCACCATTACACCGAAAAAATCCTGTCCGATTTCCTCTTCTGCGTGGTTGCCGGCAACCAGCTCAATACCCAGGGGAACGGCCCTGGCCCTTAACACAGCAAGGTTCTGCGGAAAGATGTTCTGATCGACAAAGAACTTAACGGCACCCGATTTGACCTGGTTTCTGCTGCGTGCATTGAACATCATGATCATGGCTTCGGCTGCTGCCGTGGCCTCATCAAGTAGCGATGCATTTGCCAGATCCATGCCCGTCAAGTCCATCACCACTGTCTGGAAGTTCAGCAGTGCCTCCAGCCTTCCCTGCGAGATCTCTGCCTGGTAAGGTGTATATGAGGTGTACCATGAAGGGTTCTCTAGTATGTTCCTCTGGATCACCGGGGGAAAGATGGTATTGTAATAACCCATCCCTATAAACGAGCGGCAGACCTTGTTTTTCGAGGCTATCTCCCATATCCGCTGCAGGTATTCATGCTCGCTTATGCCGTCAGGCAGGTTGAGCGGTTCTTCAAGCCTTATTGCAGTGGGGATTGTCTTGTCGATAAGCTCGCCGATTGATTTGACGCCTATCTTCTCAAGCATGGTGCCTGTTTCGTGGGTCCGGGGACCGTTATGACGCGAAATGAAACTGTCGAGTGCCATATAAAGAGCTATTTATGTTTTTAATGTTTTACTGTCTATATCCCGTAAAAATAAAAATTGGATGTGGGGTTAAACAAGACAAATATCATGATCTGCTCAATAATATGATTAACTAATTTGCATTTGCCTCATAAGGATGTCCGGTGGTGCCGCGACATGCATGGTGCCGGGGACCGGACTGCAGCCAGACCAGCCCCCCCGGTATGGCAGGTATTTTGTGCCGGATGAATGTGCCGGGTAATAAGGAGTTCATCACCGGTGGTTGCAATTGCACTGATTAATAACTGCGCAGCCTGCATATTAACCCATGAGGAAAGGATTGGAACGCTTCTCCTCGCCGATTGTGGTTTCCGGTCCGTGTCCCGGATAAACTGTCACCTCATCGGAAAGCACCATCAGTTTTTCTGTGATAGACCTTATAAGGGTGTCGTAATCGCCTCGCGGAAGGTCTGTCCTGCCAATTCCTCCGCTGAACAGTACATCGCCCGTGATCACAAAAGCGTCGCTGCTGCTGTACAGCGCCACGCTTCCGGGAGAGTGCCCGGGCACATGGAAGATTTCAAGAAATGAGTTTCCGAAGCTGATATTACTTCCCTCCTCAAGGTACTGGTCGGGAACAGGGGGTTCCTCAACCTCGAAGCCGAAAACGGTGCCGTGCTCAACAGCAGTTTTTACAAGGAACTCATCATCTGCATGAGCTGCAACGGGAACCTTAAGCCTGTTCTTGAAAAAGGAGTTGCCAAGAAGATGGTCAACATGGCAATGAGTATTCACGATCATCACCGGCTTAAGCTTGTTGTTCTCAATAAAAAAAAGCACCTCCTTCTTTTCATCAACGGTATAGCTGCCCATATCGACAAGAAGACAGTCGCCCGTTTCATCGAAAAGAATGTACGAATTTTCCTGGAATGGATTGAATACAAATTTCTGTACCTTGATCATAACTTCTGTTTGTGATTAAACTAAACCGATTTGCCTTTCAGGAGGGGAACAAATACAAAACGCCCATGTTCAGTAACCTCAAATTCATCCTCTCCTTTTCTCAGCACTCTGGTCATTACCTGGGAACTGCTGTCGCCTACCGGAATAACCATTATTCCCCCCTCTTTGAGTTGTGCTTTCAGCTTTTCAGGTATTTCTGCGGCGCCGGCAGTCACCAGGATTCTGTCAAATGGAGCGTAGGACGGTTTCCCTTCATAACCATCGCCATAAAAAAATGTGGCCTTGTACCCTATTGTCGGAAGGAAGGACTGCGCTTTTATGTAAAGCTCGCGTTGCCTTTCAATGGTATACACCTTTGCCCCGAGCTCACAAAGTATGGCAGTCTGGTAACCCGAACCGGTGCCTACTTCAAGCACCTTACAGTGTTTTTTGACCTCCAGCAGATGGGTCTGGAATGCCACTGTAAATGGTTGTGAAATTGTCTGACCGCATCCTATAGGAAATGCCTGGTCCTTGTATGCATATTTAACAAACCCCGTATCCATGAAAAGATGTCTGGGAACTTTAAATATTGCCTCCAACACCCTTTCATCTTCGATGCCCTTGTTCCTGACCTCCTGAACGAGGTTCCTCCTGAGGCCTTTATGGCGGTATGTATCTGTCATTCCAAGCAAATATGTTCTTAAATGATTTATCTGTTTCCCGGTATCTTTACATTCTGCTAAATTACACTATTTTTCCTTTCCGGATAAACCGGGACCGATAGATCAATTAACAACAAACCGTTGATAAGTTAAATTATTTATCGGCATGTGATTTTAAAATTATTATATATTTGCTGCAAACTCACCACTATGCTGAAAGCCGGCCTGATAGGCAATCCTTCAGATCCCCTGATGCAGGCAGTTATCCGGTATCCGCGATTTGAAATTACCGGCTTCCTCGATCCCGTAGGTTACCTGCACGGCAAAAATTGTCATGGAGTCCCGGAGTACCCGTCAGAACAGGAACTTATAGAGAATAATGATGTTTTGATCTTCGGGAATGCTGTTCCTGCAATAAAGGGATTTATCACTGAGGCACTTAAAAGATCAAGGCATTTAATGCTGCTTGAGACAGATGAACTTTCATCTCATGATATTTCATGCCTGCTGAAGCTTCGCGAAGAATCGCATACGGTTATACACGCCAGGAAGACTGCACGTGCCAACCCTGCACTTGAAGCATGCTTCCCTATGATTGTGCACCCACTGCATTTGGAAATCAGGATGATGGTTCCTGAAAACAGAACCGGCAACCACGGTCCTGACATTGACAGGGACCTGCTGAAAATAACCGATGTCATACTGTCAATATGCCGATCCAATGTTAAAAAAATCAATGCTTTAAAACAGCCGGGCAGATTTGAGGCACTGGGATTTATGAGTGCACGGGTCGAATTCGACAACGGATCGGTTGCAAGCATCATCCATTCAACTTTAACAGGCTCCAGGCGTTTTGAGGCAGATATCTACCAGAAAAACATGCTTCTTAAAGCTGATCTTCAACACAAAAAGCTTGAGATATCCGAAAAAAACAAGGACCGGGCCAAATTGAACAACAGAACAATCAGGTTTAAACCCACGGATGATATATACCTCAATGACGACCTTGAGAGGTTCTGTCATTCGGCAATAACCCTAAGCACCGACGGCAGGGACCTCTTCGAGATATACAAAAGGGCTGAGCTCAGTGCATTAATAAGACAAAAAGCGGGTTTTGAGAACTGAAACATGAATTATACAGCACAACGCATAAAATATATACTTTCAGATCTGCTTTCGGCACTGCTAAGCTGGATATTATACTACATCTGCCATATCCTGGATGAAAGGATTGCATTCCCCCCCCCGCTCATACCGGAGAGTGCGGGCTCTGAGTTTTATTGGGGACTGGCTTTGGTTCCGGTTTTCTGGGTTGCCCTCTATTTTTTCCTTGGGTTTTACAGGGATATATTCCGCAGGTCGCGGTTGAAAGAACTGGGAGGCTCAATAATTGCATCGGCAACAGGTGCTCTTGTCATTACAGCATTCCTTTTCAGCGCTGGAGCTGCAGAAGGAGATACCGCCGGATTCTTCAGAAGCATGGGTGCATATTTCTATCTGCATCTTCTCATTTCTTACCTGCCGAGACTTGCAATTACTGCTGCAACCACAAGAGCTATCCGCAGCGGCAGGATGGGATTCAACACACTGATAATTGGCAGCGACCGCAAGGCAGTGGACATCTATCGGGAAATAACCGGTCAGATCCGATCAACAGGAAACAGATTCATAGGATTTATTAATATCAACGGCAAAAGACCCTGCCCTATGGAAGATTACCTGCCGCACCTCGGGTCGCTCGAAGATATTAAAGAAATTATCGCAGCGCACAGGGTTGAAGAGGTAATCGTTGCCATCGAGCCTTCAGAAAACGGCAAAATTGAGCGTATAATTAACCGCCTTGACCATCCTGATCTTGTAATAAAGGCAATTCCGGGCATGCAGGATATTCTTACCGGGAGGGTAAGGATTAACACCATCATAGCAACACCTCTGATTCAGCTGAGCCATCACCTTATGCCTGTATGGCAAAACAATCTGAAGCAACTGATCGACATAGTACTATCGGTTATTGCACTTGTAGCTCTGTTACCCCTCTCCGTTGCCATAGCTTTGTGGATCAAACTTGATTCACGCGGACCGGTGATATACAGTCATGAAAGGATTGGCCGTAACGGCAGGCCATTCAGGATATATAAATTCCGGACCATGATAGACAATGCCGAAAAGAACGGTCCGGAGCTGTCCTCCGAAAATGACAGCAGGGTGACCTGTCCGGGCAGGTTCCTTCGAAAGGCCAGGCTTGACGAAATACCAAATTTCATCAATGTCCTCAGGGGAGAAATGTCTGTCGTCGGCCCCCGTCCTGAGCGAAAGTTCTATATTGATAAAATTGTGAGCAAAGCGCCACATTATAAACATCTGCTCAGGATAAAGCCGGGAATAACTTCATGGGGACAGGTAAGGTACGGGTATGCCGAGAATGTCGACCAGATGATCCAGCGGCTTAAATATGACATGATATATCTTGAAAACATGTCAGTATTCGTAGATTTTCAAATACTTATACTTACTGTCCTTACCATATTCAGGAGGAAAGGTGTATGACAGGCCTTGGTTTTTTGCAGCCGATTTGATAAATTGTGTTTTTTAATAACATAACCAAAAAACCAAAAAAATGGCGAAAAAGAAAAAATTTGCAGTGGTGCTTGCCGGTTGCGGTGTATATGACGGCAGCGAGATACATGAGGCGACCATGACCCTTTATGCCATAGTCAGGAACGGTGGCGAATATGAAGTTTTTGCACCTGACATTCCTCAGCATCATGTTCTGAATCATATTACAGGTGAGGAGATGGATGAAGCCAGGAATGTACTGGTAGAATCGGCCCGCATAGCTCGCGGCAATATTAAAAAACTGGATGACCTCAGGGCGGAGGATTTTGATGCCATAATTTTCCCCGGAGGTTTCGGGGTTGCCAAGAACCTGTCAAAATTTGCATTTGACGGACCTGACTGCAGCGTTGATGCCGGTGTTGAACATGTTGTTAAAGATATGGTAAAAAACGGAAAGCCGATTGGCGCCCTTTGCATAGCACCTGCAGTAATGGCCAAGATACTTGACAAACCGGTGCTGACCATAGGGCAGGATGAAGGAACTGCGCAGGCACTTGAGAGCATGGGGGCCATTCACAAGAAGACCGGCCATGGCGAGACGATTGTCGACCCGCGGTACAGGCTTGTAACAACACCCTGCTATATGCTTGATGCCGATATAGTTCAGATACATGAGGGGGCAGATGCAGTTGTAAAAGAGTTGATGAAGCTGATGTGATCCCTAGATCTGACCGTTCTCAATCAGAACAAGGATCTGGTCGATAAGTTTGTCCTCCCCCTCTGCGTCAAAGGTGGTCTTAAGGTTGGAACCGAACAGCCTGGCAATCGCCTGCCAGAAAAATGCAGAAAATGATCCCCGGAGCTCCCGCAAAAGCTCATATGAGGTGTTGCCCGTTTCACGGTCAATAAGCTTGATCAGCAAACGGCCCTGGGTGATTGTGAGTTTTTTGAGTTCATCCTCAAACTCATCCATCAGTTCCCGTTCTACCTGCTTGACAAATGCCTTGCGCTCTCTTTCTGTTTTAAGGTCAAGGAAGGACTGGTTCATCTCATCCAGTTTATCTGCTGCAAGCACGGCATAGGGGTATACTATTTTAAGGTTGTGGACCAGCCTTTCGTATCTTCTTAGGTCTCGACGGCTGGAAAACTGCGGCACCGGGTATACCTTTACCTCGTCGATAGAGGAATGAAGCAGGGTGTCACCACCCCAGACCATTTGCTTCAATATCTGAAATTCCTTAATTATTGTAGTATCATCATGCAGTTCCTGGCCGGCCAGAAAGAGGCTGCCGGTCAACATCATCAATATTATGAAAGGAATTTTCCTCATACAGTACTAAACGAATGTCAGTCCTCTTAATTATGAACCTGCCCCAATTATTGCAGTAACGGTATAACTTTACAGCAAAATTAGTTCCAAAACTGATTAATTCAAATATCGATTGCACTAATTAGCCCATTTGCAGTTTTAGATAAAAAAAATCTACTTTTAAGGCCTGAAACAAACAGATGGTAAATTGACGCAAAAGACCCGGTACAGAAAACCAGTTAACAGATTTATCAAATGGCTGCTTATTACAGCAGGATCCCTGTCCCTGGCACTCGGCAGCCTGGGTATAGTTGTGCCTCTCATTCCTACAACACCCTTCCTTCTGTTAACCGCCGCCTGCTACATAAGAAGCTCCGAAAGGCTGTACGGGTGGTTGATGAGCCACCGGGTATATGGCAAATTCCTTCACAATTATATTGAGCATAAAGCCATATCTCAGAAAGTTAAGATCTGGACCATAACAATTTTGTGGATAACAATAATCACATCGGCAGTTTTTTTCATATCGGCAACATGGCTCAGGATTTTGTTCCTGGTTAAAGCTGCCCTGGTTACCCTGCACATAAATTCATTCCGGACACTCAAATAGGAAGGCCGTTAACCGGCCGGCCAAAAAGTGCATTTTATTTAGTACATTTGCTGACCTTCAGAAATAACATAAAATCAGATTTACAAAAAAATTGAGTTATAATATCGGTTATGGAAGAGAGGATCGTACCGGGTGTTACATCGGAGATTGGTAAGCTTGAGACAGTCATTATCCATTCTCCGGGCCCGGAAGTTGAGAATATGACACCGGGTAATGCCGAGAGAGCTCTGTACAGCGACATTCTCAACCTTTCGATTGCCAGGAAGGAATACTCTGAGCTCGAACAGGTACTTCGAAAATATGCGAGTGTATTCCAGGTAAAAGACCTTCTCGTTGAAACCCTTGAAGTTCAGGAAGCAAAAGAAAGCCTTACTGCACAGATATGCGAGGATGAAAATGACTGCGAATTGAGGGACCGGCTCCTTGAAAAAAGTCCCCGCGAGCTGGCCGGGCTCCTTATCGAAGGTGTTGTGATTGATAATAACACCCTTACACGGTTCCTGAGCAGGGAACGCTATTCATTACCCCCGCTTCACAACTTCTTCTTTGTCAGGGATGCGGCAATAGTAATGCCCGGTTCTGTCTTTATAAGCAGAATGGCCAACAGGATCAGAGAAAGGGAAGCGCTGATAATGGATACAATATTCAATTACAGCAACCGGTTCAGCACTGAAATTATCAGGACCATGAACAGGAACCCTGCCGCAACCATTGAAGGGGGCGATGTGCTTATTGCCAGGGAGGATGTGCTTCTGATAGGCAACAGTGCCAGGACAAGCTCGCAAGGTATCGATTTTGTTCTTGATATAATTAAAAAGCAAAACAACGGCAAAAAACACATAATTGCCCAGGAACTGCCTGGCACCCCTGAATCTTTCATCCACCTTGACATGGTCTTTACAATACTTGACAGGGACTGCTGTATGGTATACGAACCCGTTATTTACCGGAGCAGCAAGTACCAGACGGTAAGTATCACCATTGAAAACAAGAGGGTAAGCTCGATCAGGGAAGAGAGGAATATTCCCGAAGCACTCAGCAAACTTGGGATTGACCTTAAGCCGGTATATTGTGGCGGAAGATCCGACCCCTGGGTACAGGAGAGGGAGCAGTGGCACAGCGGAACAAATTTCTTTGCTCTTGAACCGGGAAAAATAATTGGCTACGAAAGGAACAATTACACTATTGACGAGATGAGCAGAAACGGCTTTGAAGTTATCAGGGCCGCCGATATCATTTCAGGCAATGCCGATCTTAAAAATTATAAAAAGGTGCTTGTCACACTCGAAGGCTCCGAGCTCCCGCGCGGGGGAGGAGGTCCGAGGTGCATGACCCTGCCGGTTAAAAGAAAGCCGGCAGACCTTTAGTGTTCCGTTTTTAAACTGCCTTTTTAACCAGGTCGGCCGATTCCTGCAGTGTGACCGCAGAATATACCTCAAGCCCCGACTCATCTATAAGCTGTTTGGCCTCATCGGCATTTGTGCCCTGAAGCCTTACAATTACCGGTACCTGAATGCTTCCAATACTTTTGCAGGCATCGATTATTCCCCGGGCAACCCGGTCGCATCTGACAATGCCTCCGAAAATATTGACCAAGATGGCTTTTACTCCGGGATCCTTCAGTATAATTCTGAATCCCGCCTCAACCGTAGATGCATTTGCTGTACCCCCCACATCGAGGAAATTGGCAGGATCACCGCCGGATAGTTTAATAATGTCCATGGTTGCCATTGCAAGTCCCGCTCCGTTTACCATACACCCCACATTACCATCAAGTTTAATGAAATTAAGGTCATATTTGCCTGCTTCAACCTCAGCAGGATCCTCTTCGGTAATATCCCTCATCCCGGCATAAACGGGATGCCTGAAGAGCCCGTTATCATCAAGCACAACCTTGGCATCGGCGGCAAGTATAAGGTTGTCGGATGTTTTGAATACCGGATTGATCTCAAAGAGCGATGCATCTGAATTTTCATAAGCTTTATACAGTGCCTTGACAAATCTGACCATCTCCTTGTAAGCCGTCCCTTCAAGTTTTAGATTAAAAGCTATTTTCCTTGCCTGAAAGTCCCTTAACCCAACTGAAGGATCGATCTCCTCCCTGAAGATAAGATGCGGGGTCCTTTCAGCCACGGCTTCTATATCCATCCCTCCCTCGGTTGAATATACAATGATGTTCCTTCCCTTTTCCCTGTCAAGCAACACGCTCATATAGAACTCCGCAACCTCACTTTCACCGGGATAATAGATTCCCTGTTCAACAAGGACTTTTCTCACTAACTTACCGGCAGGACCTGTCTGATGTGTTACAAGGGTCATACCCAGGATCTCCTTCGCATGATCAAAAACCTGGTCTGCCGATTTTGCAATCTTAACACCTCCACCCTTACCCCGGCCGCCGGCATGGATCTGGGCCTTAACAGCCCAGCTTTCGGCACCGGTTATACTTTTTATCTGCTTTGCGGCTTCCATGGCTGCCTCAGGTGATTCAACCACTATTCCCTCCGGTACTGCAACGTCGTATTCTTTGAGTATCTGTTTTCCCTGGTATTCATGTAAGTTCATAATAGATCTATTTTTCCTTTAAAAGCATTAATTTTGAATCATAATACCTCCAGTATTTAAACATACAACCGGAATCTTCCGTCTGTGTGTAATTAACATGTTAAAAATATTAATTTTTTTAACATTACAGATTAAAAATGGTTCAATAAAGCATTACCCCGCATGTCACGCAGGAAACTTGACAATGATGAACTGGGCCGGAAAACGGTCAGTAGCTTTAAAAGCGCCAGGAAAAACCCTGTTGTCATTGTTCTTGACAATGTAAGGAGCCTGAACAACATTGGTTCGGTTTTCCGCACTGCCGATGCTTTTCTTGCCGAAGCAATATACTTGTGCGGTTATACGGCAACACCTCCCCACAGAGATATCCATAAAACAGCCCTTGGAGCTACCGAGTCGGTAGAATGGAAATATTTCAGGTCGACAAAAGAAGCTGTGATATCGCTTAAGGAGCGAAGTTACCATATTCTTGCCCTTGAACAGACCGAAAGCAGCGTGCCACTTGGTTCTTTCAGCCCGAAAAAGAACGGATGCTATGCTCTGGTATTCGGCAACGAGGTCAATGGTGTGGACCAGGAAATAATTGATATCAGCGATACATGTATTGAAATACCTCAGTTCGGCACAAAACACTCATTCAACATCGCCGTAAGTGCGGGAATTGTTTTATGGGACCTTTATACAAAAAGGGCTGCCCTATAGGACAGCCCTTTAATTATTCCCTTCTTTATATCTTTAGTTCACTATCGAGGTAAAAGTTGCATCCTGGAAGTAGCGGCCAAACTCCATGTCGGTCCTGGCATACTCCTTGAGTGATGCATCCATTCCTACTGCCCTCCTCAGGTTGTCAAAAGCCATGGTGCTGTCCTGCCTGCGTGCGCCGATTACGGCCCTGAGGTAGTATGCCAATGCACATGGATCATCCATATTGTTGAGTATCCGGAGGGCATCATCATTATTGCCCTGCAACATCCTCACCAGTGCATTGTTAAGCTCGGGCATATTTCCAAAATGTCCGGCTGCCTTTGTATATTCTCCTTTCTTGATCGCAACGATGCCGAGGTTGTAGTTTGTCTCACTTGTGGGAGACGCTACAGAGGTCAGAAGCTCTTCTGCCTGATCAATATTTCCTTCATACAATGCAACTGCACCGAGGTTGTTCTTGATAGCATCGTTATCGTTAAGATTGCGGGCGGACTGGAATGCCTGCCTGGCGGCGGCAATGTTGCCGAGTTTCACCTGAACGACACCTATTCCGTTGAATGCCCTGAAGCACCTTGGGAACTGCTGTGAGGCCCTTGTATAGACTTCAAGCTTCCTGTTCAGGTTATCGTAAAGAGTTGCTGTATAGAGGATCTCCTCAAGATTCAGCCTGGAGGGGTCTGAGCTGTATATCTCCCTCAGTTCAGCATCTGAGTAACCTATACGCTCTACGTTTATTGCCATTTCAGAACGACGCAGCTGGGGCAGTATTCTGTCAGCCAGTTCCTCGAATACCGCAGCCATATTCCTTATCTCCCTTTCACGTACTTCGGGATCTGAATACATTGAAAGGACACGCAATATCAGCTCCCTGTCACGGATATCGGATTCTTCCATTAACTCTCTGAAGCCTTCCCAGTCCTCTCCAAGGGCCCTTGCAGTGTAAAAGTCATCCTTTTTCTCAAGATCAACCCTTCTAAGCTCGCTGGTAAGCACCCTGTCAGAAGTCTCACGCCTCTGGTTTGCGAGCCTCTCGTTAAAGCTGATGGGGCCATCCGGTGATGCGTAAGCATTAATGCCCACGCTCTTGAGTTCAGTGCGCTCATCGGCAACTGCATCTTCAAGGAACTTGCGGAATTCTGCCATTCGATCAGACCTGAGTTCGCTCTGGCGTACATCTGCACGGTTGATTACATAAAAGATCGCTGATTCCTTGGTTTCTGGTATGATACGCTGAAACCTGTCGGGCACCAGCACGGGCCTTCCATCGCTAACAACAAGCGTGGATGTAGCAATGACGCCGTCGGCAATTTTGAGAGGGTCAAAATCCATTTCATTATTGCGCAACCTGGCATTAACCCTGACGACCAGCTCCGAAACCCTCATATCTTCGGTAAACGGAACTGTTTCATTGTACGTGAAACTTCCACCGTCCCTCCTGATAACCTGGTGGTTGTCACGCACATTTTCCCCCTGCATTGTTATGCTCGGGAAAACTGTTTCACCACCCTCATAGGTAAGCACGGGAGTTACCTCAAGTATTGCATTTCTGTGGAAATAATTTTCAGGATATGTGCCCCTGATGGTAACCTCAACATCACCGGCATGTGTTTCCAACACTTCCGGTGTGACATTGTATCTTACATCTGCGGCATTATTCCTCATCCTGTTCAGGCCACCGCAGCTACTGAGCACAATGAGCGCCAGGAAAAACAAAGCTAGGTTGAAATGCGTCTTTTTCATAGTTTAAATTTTTATTTAATTACACAAAATCAATTTGGTCCTTTATATCATTCAATTAGTAAAAAAATAGCCGGGTTGTTTGCAATTTAATCCGGTATATTGTCTGGAGTGGCCCTGAGACCCAAAATACCGCATTTTTACTAGTAAATACAAACTTACTACATTTTTGAAATAATTGTCAATATTTATCACCAAATATAAAAAAAATATTACAAAACCACACGATTTATGCCGTATTGGTAGTTTCCCTGAAAAATAATATCTTCAATAGCTTCATAATCTTCGCTGTTTGACACAAAATCTGCCCCGCCAATATCAATTACCAGGAAACGTAAATCATTGCGCTGTTTCATGAATTCAAAGTAGGACCTTCTGATACTGTCAAGGTACTCCTTTTTTATCGCCTGCTCATATGGCCTGCCACGGGCCGCAATATTGCCAAGCAGTTTTTCGGGCTCGCTGTGCAGGTAAACAATCAAATCGGGCTTTGGCATCTGTGCCTCCATAATATCGAAAAGTTGCCTGAAAAGCTTGTATTCATGCCCTGACAGTGTTGCAGATGAAAATATGAGGGATTTACTGAATGAGTAATCGGCTACGGTCAATGACCCGAAAAGGTCACTGCCTGGCAGATTATTTTTCATCTGGTTAAAACGGGCAGCCAAAAATGAAAGTTCAAGAGGAAAGGCATACCTCCCGGGATCCTGGTAGAAGCCGGGCAGGAAAGGATTTTCAGAAAACTGCTCAAGAACCACCCTGGCATTATGCCGTTTACCTGTCATTTTTGCAAGAGTGGTCTTTCCCGCGCCTATATTTCCCTCAATTACAAGATATTCCATTTATTAACCCTGATCAGAGACAACTTCCATATCAGTTGGTAAACCTACACTAATATTTAAATATTGGCAACAGTTACCGGTAACTAAAAAAGGCTGCCCTTTTGAGACAGCCTCCCTGTAATAGTTATTATTCCCCTTTCGGGGATGCCGGAAAAATCAGTGTCAGTTCTTGTCCGCCTGCCTTTCGGGTCTTGGCAGCAAAGCCTTCCGCGAAAGCTTCAGTTTCCCTGTCTTACTGTCAAGATCAATCAGCTTCACCTCAACTTCTTCACCTTCATTCAAGACATCTTCGACTGCATTTGTGCGTTTCCAGTCAATTTCAGAAATATGGAGCAACCCTTCCTTACCGGGCAATATCTCCACAAATGCTCCAAACGGCACTATTGACTTTATCTTGCCTTTGTAAATCATCCCTACTTCAGGAACTGCTATAATGCTCTTGATCATACGCATGGCCGTTTCTATCGATTCCTTGTTGTCGGCAAAAACATCGACATAACCGAAATTATCAATCTCTTCAACAACAATGGTGGCATTCGATCTGGACTGTATGTCCTGGATTATCTTGCCACCCGGCCCGATTATGGCGCCTATCATATCTTTAGGTATCTTTATCTGCTCTATTCGCGGAGCATGAGGCTTGAGGTCTGCACGGGGCTCACTGATTGCTTCGGCCATCCTGTCAAGTATATGAAGGCGCCCCTTTCTTGCCTGATCAAGCGCCTTTGCAAGGACCTCGTATGATAATCCATCGACCTTTATATCCATCTGTGCGGCCGTAATGCCGTCATACGTGCCAGCTACCTTGAAGTCCATATCACCAAGATGATCCTCGTCGCCAAGGATATCGGAAAGTATCGCATACTTCCCTGACTCCGGGTCTGCTATTAACCCCATCGCGATGCCTGAGACCGGTTTTTTTATCTTAATGCCGGCATCCATCAATGCAAGGCTGCCTGCACAGACTGTTGCCATAGATGACGACCCGTTTGATTCAAGAATATCTGACACAATCCTTATAGCATATGGATTTTCGGAATCGTTTGGCACCATACCCTTAAGCGACCGGTGTGCGAGGTTTCCGTGCCCAACCTCCCTGCGTGACAATCCTCGGATAGGCCTTGCATCGCCGGTTGAATAAGGCGGGAAGTTGTAATGCAATACAAACTT
This sequence comes from Bacteroidales bacterium, assembly GCA_007133565.1. Taxonomy (GTDB): domain Bacteria; phylum Bacteroidota; class Bacteroidia; order Bacteroidales; family PUMT01; genus PXAP01. The sequence continues at coordinate 53,117 of SLMM01000014.1, read as the reverse complement.
GTCTTTGCCTTTACGCAATACCTCGTCAACCATCTTCTCATCCAGCTTGGTTCCGAGTGTAACAGTGGTAAGCGACTGGGTCTCACCCCTGGTGAACAGGGCAGATCCATGGGCCGCAGGAAGAAAATCAACCTCACAGGTAATCGGCCTGATCTCGTCATTCTTTCTGCCGTCAAGCCTCACACTTTCATCAAGAAGCAGATTTCTTACCGCATCTTTCTGCACTTCATGATAATACCTATCAATCAGCGCAACATCAGGCTCAGGCTCCTCAGGCAGTGACGCAATGAAATCCTCTTTTATCTGCCCGAATGCATCTGAACGGTCATGTTTGGCCTTTACACTTTTTGCAACCTCATAGCATTTATCATACAGCTCTTTACGTATCCTTCCCCTCAACTCCTCATCGTTCACTTCGTGGCTGTATTCTCGTTTATTTGTTTTTCCGGCCATCTCCATCAGGTCCATCTGGGCCCTGCATTGCACCTTGATTGCAGCATGTGCAAGTTTCATGGCTTCCATCATGTCGGCTTCGGAAACTTCTTTCATCTCGCCCTCTACCATAAGAATATTGTCAATGGTTGCCCCGATTATCAGGTCAATATCTGCCTTCTCAACTTCAGAAAAAGTGGGATTAATCCTGAACTGACCTTCAACCCTGGCTATCCGCACCTCTGAAACGGGACCATTGAAGGGGACATCTGATACCGCTATTGCAGCTGAGGCAGCAAGTCCGGCAAGTGCATCAGGCATTATGTCCTTATCGGCCGAAATCAGGTCGATAGTTACAAAAGTTTCAGCATGGTAATCGGCGGGAAACAAAGGGCGCAGGGCACGATCAACCAACCTGCTGATCAGTATCTCATTATCACCAGGCCTTGCCTCTCTTTTCAGAAAACCTCCCGGAATACGCCCAATTGACGCAAATTTCTCCTTATATTCTACCGACAACGGCATAAAGTCAACATTCTCCCTGGCCTCTTTGGCTGATACGATTGTTGCCAGCAACATTGTCCTGCCTGTTTTTAGCAAAACGGCCCCGTCAGCCTGTCTGGCAAGCCTGCCCGTTTCGAGGGTGATGGACCTTCCGTCACCCAGGTCTATAGTCTTTTCAATAACGTCGAACATATATAATCAAAATAATTGAATAATTTAGAAATGTGATACCGATACAAAAAAGGGCAATTAATCAATCGCCCTTTTTGTCTATCTCCTAAGCTTAAGTGACTTTATGATCGCGCGGTAACGTTCGATATCCCTGTTCTTCAGGTAGTCAAGCAGTCTTCTTCGTTTGCCGACCAGCTTAACAAGTGCACGCTGCGTGCTGAAATCCTTTGGATTGGTTTTCAAATGACTGGTCAGATGATTTATACGGTATGAAAACAAAGCTATTTGCCCCTCTGCACTTCCGGTGTTTTCTGCTGTTTCACCATACTCCGCAAATATTTCCTTTTTCTTTTCGGCTGTTAAATACATCTTTTTTGGTAAAATTTGTTGATTACATCTATTTTAAGACCTGCAAAAATAACTTTATTTTTTCATATATCAATAGGAATCCTGAAAATAATATATGAGCCAAGTCTGCAATCCAAACATTTACGATAATTGCAGAACTCATTCCTGAGGTGCAACAGAGCCTGCGAATGCAATGCACTTTCAGGCTTAACCCCCAAAATGGCCCATCCTGCAACAATTGAGTTGGTTTCAGGAGGAAGCTCCCTGAGAAATCCTAACGCTCTGTTGCAATATTCTTCATTCTGCCTGTATTTGCCGTAGAGGTACAGAACCGGTGCCACCGTATTTATTACGAGCGACCTTGCCGCGAATATGCCAAGGCTCTTGGTTTTACGGACCGACGGCCTGTTGAACAAAAAACGGGTATCCCAGTATCCGGCTGCTGAAACTCTGAAAAGACTGATAATTGATTTAAGGTCCCGGCAATCCAGCACTGTTGACATAATAGAGTTCCTGTTATGGAGAAGTACGGCAAACTGAGCGATTCTTACCGTGGGGAAGTTTGCAGGCCGTAACCTGAGAAAACGCCATAAATGTTTCTCAATCGGCCTGAGATCGTATTTGCGTTTCAAAAATGCGTATTCTCTTCTGAGTAAAAGATAATGCTCATCATATCTGCCGGTTACAGCAGGATCAATGCTGCCAATGAAACCGGAGGATAGCACGGGAGTTCTGTGACAGGAAGCTTTTAAGGGTTGTTCATCAAGCATCCCGGCCTGGCCGAAAAGAAGTGCCTCGATCCTGAACAGGCTGTCTCTGTGCCTCAGCAGGTACTTGTAGGGAAGCGACCTTGCAACCATTTCAAAAGCAGCATTATTGAGACTGAATCCGAAATTTCGAGCAAGCTGCTGATAGATTGTCTCCTCCCAGCACCTGTTGTTCATATGCCAGATTTCCCTTATCCGGTGTGCCTTTTCACTAATCCGCATGATCGCAAGCCTCTCAAGCCATTGCCTTGTGGCTTTTGAATCAACAAAATTCATTAACGAACGGCATGCGATCAAAGATTCATTTTTCAGCAGGTGATTGTAATTTTCCCGTAATCCGGGGTCAAAGCAAAGTATAGCAGTAGGGACAGTATCACCTGTTGTCCGCTTAACCTCAGCATCATCATTCACGACCAGCTGAAGTATTACACTGTCATATGCCCTGTCGGTGTGATGGCCGTGCCGGTACCAGTCTGAACTGTTTATATGTATTTCAATGTTACCCGCCAGCAGTATTCCATCTACCCTTATCAGGGCATTAAAAAAGTCCGGTCCGGAATTACTGTTCCTTTCACCACACCTGAGCACTTCAATGCCTGTACTACAGCTATCTGCCATGTATAACGGCCAGTAAAGCCCGTTCATCCAGATATGGTGCAGGAAATCCTCTGTCATTTTCCGTGGGCATGAATAGTGCCATATTAAAGTTAGAAAATAACAAGATAAAAATCAAGAGTGGCTGGTAATTCATGTACCGGTAATTCCGTGCTTCACCAGAGCAGCGGCCATTTCGTTCCTGAGCACAGAAGCTTTAAGCCTTGCAGCAAGGTCAAACTCATCGGTTTCGTCGGCATGTATGATTGCTCTTGAAGAGTTTACCAGTAGGCCGCAAGTGTCATTAAGACCGTTTTCGGCAACTGCGGCCAGGCTTCCTCCCTGAGCACCGATTCCCGGCACCAGAAGGAAATGATGCGGGACAATGCGGCGCACACGTTGCAACATTTCCGGTTGTGTGGCACCGGCAACGAACATCAGGTTGTCATATGAGCCCCATGAGGCGGCCCGGGTGATAACCTTCTCAAAAAAATACAGCCCTGTATCAACATCTTTCATGAACTGGAAATCGGCGGCCCCTGTATTTGATGTTACCGCAAGGAGTATAGTCCATTTACCGGCATAATCAAGGAAGGGACGGACTGAATCCTCGCCCATGTAGGGAGTAACTGTTACTGCATCAAACCCGAAATTGTCAAACCAGGCTCTTGCATATCTCTTTGAGGTATTCCCGATATCACCCCTCTTGGCATCGGCAATCAGGAACATCTCAGGATGCTTTTTCCTGATATACTCAACCGTCTTTTCAAGGCTCCACCAGCCGGTTGAACCCAGTGACTCGTAAAATGCAATATTGGGCTTGTAGGCAACTGCAAATTCATGGGTTGCATCGACTATCTTCTTATTGAATTCATATACCGGGTCTTCGGTTTCAAGAATTTTTTCCGGAAATTTTGAAAGGTCCGGGTCAAGTCCGATACACAAAAAGCTTCGCTTTTCACATATCTTCCCGAAAAGTTCATCCGCAGTCATATGCAATTGGATTGAGTTATAACACAGGCCCCGCAACGGTTCAGACAGTGCTGGCTTTAAGCCTCTCAGCATTCTCAGCCATCTGCAGCTTATCTATGATCTCGTCAAGTTCGCCGTCAAGGATGACAGTAAGATTATAAAGCGTCAGGTTTATCCGGTGGTCGGTTACCCTGCCCTGCTGGTAATTATATGTCCTTATCTTGGCCGACCTGTCGCCTGTAGATACCATGGTCTTCCTTTTTGACGATATTTCGTCAATATATTTCTGATATTCCAGATTATACAGTCGTGTCCGTAATTCAGCCATTGCCTTGTCAAGGTTCTTGAGCTGCGATTTCTGGTCCTGGCAGGTAACAACGATCCCGCTCGGGATATGAGTAAGCCTGATGGCAGAATAGGTGGTGTTCACAGACTGCCCTCCCGGTCCGGATGAACAATATGTATCCTTTCTGATATCATCGGGCCTCAGATCTATGTCAAACTCCTCGGCTTCAGGTAAAACCGCCACAGTTGCGGCAGATGTATGGACCCTGCCCTGCGTTTCGGTCTGCGGCACCCTCTGTACCCTGTGCACCCCCGATTCATACTTCAGAACCCCATAGACCCCCTGTCCGCTTACATTGAAAACAACCTCCTTATAGCCCCCGGCAGTGCCCTCATTATAATGTGTTATCTCGACCTTCCACCTTTTGTTTTCACAAAATTTTCCGTACATCCTGAAAAGGTCGCCTGCAAAGATGCTTGCTTCATCTCCTCCTGTACCGGCCCTTATCTCCACTATGGCATTTTTTTCATCTTCCGGATCGGCAGGAAGCAGCAAAAGGCGTATCTTTTCTTCCATCGGGCCAATCTTTTCATGCAGATCATCCAGCTCCATCCGTGCCATCTCCCTCATCTCCTCATCCTTCTCGGCAGCGAGGATCTCCTTTGCCGAATCTATGTTACTAAGGACATTCCTGTATTCTCCATAGGCTTTAACAACCGGCTCAAGATCCCGGTACTCTTTGTTAAGCTTAATATAACGCTGCATATCATTAGCAACCTGGGGATCGGTCAACATCTGTTCTACCTCTTCAAACCTCAGCCTGACACCCTCTAATTTTTCCAATATGGTATTTCTGCTCATTTTTAAACCGGAAAGATGGTTAATAGTTTAAATGTAAAATTAGTAAAAACCGGCAACTAAAACCTTAACTGTAAACAAACTCGCCCTGTTCAGACCTGATAGTGAGTTTTGGCGAGCCGGCCGCTTCACAATAACCCACAATCCGGGCTCCTACTCCAAAACTTTCGGCGACGGAAACAACCTCCGAAGCAACATCAGCCGGAACATAAAGCTCGAACCGGTGCCCCATGTTGAAAACCCTGTACATCTCTTGCCATGATGTTCCGGACTGTTCCTGTATAATCCTGAACAAAGGAGGCACTTCAAACATATTGTCCTTGACAACATGGAGCCTGTCAATGAAATTAAGCACCTTTGCCTGACCGCCACCACTGCAATGGACCATGCCGTGTATAAACTGACGGTAGTTTTTCAGTACTTCATGAATTACGGGGGCATAGGTTCGGGTTGGAGACAGCACCAGCCTTCCTGCATCCATACCTGTACCCGTTACCATATCCGTAAGCCTCAGAGAACCCGTATAAACAAGTTCGGGTGGCAAAGCAGGATCAAAACTCTCCGGATATTTTTCTGCAAGATAGGATCCGAAAACATCATGACGGGCCGAAGTCAGTCCATTGCTTCCAATACCACCGTTATACTGTTTCTCATAGCTCGCCTTCCCGAAAGAGGAGAGCCCGACGATAACATCGCCTGCCGCTATATGGTCATTTGTAATTATATCCTCTCTCCTCATCCGGCATGTTACGGTAGAATCCACTATCACTGTACGGACAAGGTCGCCCACATCGGCAGTTTCGCCTCCCGTTGAGTAAATGCCGATACCAAGGTCGCGCATCTCCTGCAGAAATTCCTCTGTACCGTTGATAATTGCAGCCACAACTTCGCCGGGAACATGGTTGCGGTTGCGGCCGATGGTCGATGAAAGTATAATGTTGCCGGTAGCCCCGACACACAGAAGATCGTCAACATTCATCACTATGGCATCCTGGGCGATCCCTTTCCAAACCGAAATATCTCCTGTCTCTTTCCAGTAAACCCAGGCCAGCGATGATTTTGTGCCGGCACCATCGGCATGCATAATATTGCAGTAATCAGGATCTCCACCAAGCAGATCGGGAATGACCTTGCAGAATGCAACCGGAAAAAGCCCCTTATCAATCCCGCTGATGGCTTTGTGCACATCTTCTTTTGAAGCAGATACACCTCTTTTATCATAACGGGACTGATCAGCCATACTCTTCTGTTTGTGTTTCTTCGATACGGTTTTTAGGCCTCGCGGCATCTTTCCAGCGCAATGAATAAAGGTCAGTCCTGCGGTCCTTCAGGTTTCTCACAGATCCGTTTACATGAAGTTCTTTGAGCAGATCCAGATTAACATCGACGATGAGTGTCATTTCGGTATTTGGAGTTGCCTCACTAACTATGGTGTTTGTGGGAAATGCAAAATCTGAGGGAGAAAAAACGGCCGACTGGGCATACTGGATATCCATGTTGTTAACCCGCGGCAGGTTCCCGACACTGCCGGCAATTGCAACGTAACATTCGTTTTCAATGGCCCTGGCCTGCGCACAGTGCCTTACCCGGTTGTACCCGTTCTGGGTATCTGTAAGGAAGGGGACAAACAGAATTTCAAGCCCCTGCTCGGCCATTATACGCCCCAGTTCGGGAAACTCAACATCATAGCATATAAGAACGCCTATCTTTCCCGAATCGGTGTCAAAAACCCTTATCGAATCACCGCCGGTCAATCCCCAGCTTGTAAGCTCACTTGGAGTTATATGTATCTTGTACTGCATATCCCATGATCCGTCACGGCGGCAGAGATATGCAATGTTATATAGCTTTTCATCTTCGTAAACCGGCAGGCTGCCGCAAATGATATTGACGTTGTAGCTGATTGCAAACTCAACGAATTTACTCCTTATCGGTTCAGAATAGTTGGCAAGGGCCCTGATGGCATCAGATTCGGCCAGATGATTGTACTTGGCCATCAGCGGGGCATTGAAAAACTCCGGGAACAGGATGAAATCGCTCTGATAATCGCTGACGGCATCAATAAAAAACTCCATCTGTTCGATAAGGGCATCTATTGAAGCAAGATGTCTCATCTGCCATTGGACAAGGCCCAGCCGCACAACCGACTTTTTCCTGCCAATAGCCCTCTCCTTTTCCTCAAAATAAATATTGTTCCACTCGATAAGCGTAGCGAATGTCTTGGATTCATTATCAAACGGCAGGTAATTGCGGAGTATCTTCTTAACATGAAAATTATTGGATATCTGGAAAGTGAGAATGGGGTCGTATATCTCTTTCATCTCCACTTTCTCAATATACTGCTTTGGGGTAAGCTCATCAGCATATTCGCTGTATCCGGGAATTCGCCCTCCGGCAATTATGGCGCGAAGGTTCAGGTTCTCGCACAGCTCCTTCCGGGCATCGTATAAACGCCGGCCAAGGCGCATATTCCTGTAACCGGGATGCACAAAAATATCAATGCCGTAAAGTACATCCCCTTCCGGATCATGTGTGCCGAACCTGTAGTTACCGGTAATCTCCTCATATGTATGAGAATCACCAAACTGACTGTAATCTACGATTATCGAAAGTGCACAGGCCACTACCTTTCCGTTTACCTCAACGCATATCTGCCCTTCAGGGAAAAGGTTCATAAGTTTCTTCAGTTGCGAGTATTTCCATACGGCACCTCCTATCCCAGAATAGGCCACCTTCATTGCTTCGGCTATGTCATCATAGTCCTTAAGGTGTAAGTTCCTCAGAACTACCGTAGTGTCTTTGTTCATGTTCTATGACATTTTGGTCAAAATATCATCCTCCTGAATAGTTTTGATCCGCAAAGATACAAAATTGATACTATAATGGGAGATTACCCCGGGAAACGCAAACCGATTAAGAACCAGATCTGAATATTACCGGCGGATACCCTACGGTGTCAGGTTTACCAAAAATAAACATGCATCTGCATGATAAATATCTAATTCGAATATGGCAAATAAACAATATCCGGATAAGTTACTTTGTTTATTATTTATCAATCCATGTTATTTACCTTATGATTTTTTTGAACATTTATTTATTTTGCTTTTATTTGCAGACTTTTTTTCAACGCGTAAACCATCATAGCCATGAAGAACAAGTATATAGACCTTATTGAACAAACATTCGAGTTTCCTCAGGAGGAATTCAGGGTTGACGAAAACGAACTTTACTTTAACGATATCCCGCTCATGGATGTGATCAAGCAATACGGCACACCATTGAAGATCACTTACCTTCCGAAGATCAGTGAAAAAATACAGCAGGCCAAGAAATGGTTTAACGTTGCAATTGCAAAGGCCGATTATAACGGCGACTACCACTACTGCTACTGCACCAAGAGCTCACATTTCTCATTCACTCTTGAAAAAGTGCTTGAAAATGATGTCCATCTTGAAACATCATCTGCATTTGACCTTAATATAATAGAAGAGCTGTACCAGACCGGACTGGTTAACAAGGATATTTATATCGTGTGCAACGGTTTTAAACGCCCGCAATATATTGAAAATATAGCCGGTTTTATAAATGGCGGTTTTTCCAACACCATTCCCGTACTTGACAACATGTTTGAACTTGATCAGCTCAACAGCCTCATAAAAACCAGGTATAAGGTCGGCATCAGGATTGCCTCAGAGGAGGAACCCAAATTTGAGTTCTACACATCCAGGCTTGGTATAAGATATAACGATATTGTCTCCTTTTACCGGGAGAAAATAAAACCCAACCCGGACATAGAGCTGAAAATGCTCCACTTTTTTATCAATACGGGCATTGCCGACAATGCCTATTACTGGAATGAGCTGTCAAAATGTGTAAATGTCTATTGCGAGCTGAAAAAGATCTGTCCAGAACTTGATTCTCTGAACATAGGCGGCGGCTTCCCAATCAAGAACTCATTGTCATTTGATTATGAATATGAATACATGGCAGAAGAGATCATTGCCCAGATCAAAAACATATGTGAACGCAATGAAATACCCGAACCAGACATATTTACCGAATTCGGATCATACACTGTAGCAGAAAGCAGCGCAGTTCTATACTCCGTTTTGGGACAAAAACGACAGAATGACCGCGAAATCTGGAACATGATCGATTCATCATTCATGACAACCCTTCCAGACACCTGGGCGCTGAACAAGAGATTCATTCTCCTGGCCATAAACAACTGGGAAGAGGAGTATGAAAGGGTGTTTCTCGGGGGACTTACCTGCGACAGCGAGGACTATTATAACTCGGAGGCGCATGCGAACGCGATATTCCTGCCGAAGATACGTAATGGTGAACCCCAGTATATAGGGTTGTTCCATACAGGCGCGTACCAGGAATCGATCGGGGGCTACGGAGGCATACAGCACTGCCTGATCCCGGCACCGAAACATATAATTATAGACCTTGACGAAGATGACGAGATTACAACAAAGCTCTTTGCCAAGGAACAAAGTCATAAATCGATGCTTAAAATACTTGGCTATTAACTTAATTTTGAACAAATTTACTTGTAAAACATGTTGATATGTTAAATTTCGGGGGACTCCCCCGGGAATATTCGGGAGAGGAGTCTTCAGCAATAGTGATCATTCCGGTACCTTACGACGGAACAAGCACCTGGATCAAAGGGGCTGACAGGGGGCCTGAGGCAATTATTGAAGCTTCTGCCAATATGGAATTGTATGATATAGAAACTGACAGCGAAGTATATAAGCTGGGGATATTTACTTCCGGGCCGGTAATTGAGAAATCGTCTCCCGAAAGGATGTCCGCCGCTGTGTACGAAAGGGTTAAGCACTTCATTGACAGAAATAAATTTACTGTAATAACCGGAGGGGAGCACTCGGTGTCGATTGGCAGCATGAAGGCTTTTGCCAAAAAGTATGACAACCTCTCAATCCTTCAGATCGATGCCCACAGCGATATGAGAAATGAGTATGAGGGATCGGATCATAACCATGCCTGTGTTATGGCCAGGGCCAGGGAGCTGGCTCCCCTGGTCCAGGTAGGTATCAGATCCTGTGACGCAGGCGAACTTGAAATAGCAGACCCGGAAAGGGTGTTTTATGCTTATCAGATCCATGATAATGAGCAATGGATGGACAGGGCTGTCGGTCTCCTTTCAGATAATGTCTATATGACAATCGACCTTGATGCATTTGACCCTTCTATCATGCCTTCAACGGGAACCCCCGAGCCCGGCGGCATGGGATGGTATCAGACGCTGGCCTTTATAAAAAAGGTAATTGAAACCCGGAATTTGGCAGGATTTGATGTTGTTGAACTCTGCCCCTCAAAAGCAAACAGGGCTCCGGATTTCCTGGCGGCTAAGCTGATATACAGGATACTCAGCATGCATTTTGCAAAAAGTAAAAACCTGAAAAATATTTGATGCAATGGAAAAAAAAGATTTTCTGAAAGACCCGGTCAAACATATTGATATAAAATCGTTCGACGCCACCCCGATAATTGATGCCATGCGGGAGATGTCGTTTACCTCGCGCGATACGGCATCTGCAGCCGATATTTATACCAGGATGCTGAAAGAAGACAGTTGTTCGGTTATTCTGACACTTGCCGGCAGCACAAGTGCAGGCGGGTGCATGCAGGTTTACACAGATATGGTAAAAAGCAGGATGATAGACGTAATTGTAGCTACCGGGGCCTCGATAGTGGATATGGACTTTTTTGAAGCTCTCGGATTCAGGCACTATAAAGGATCACCTGATGCCGATGACAGACAGCTCCGGGAATTATATATTGACAGGATATACGATACATATATTGACGAGGAGGAGTTGCAGGTTTGCGACCATACCATAATGGAGATAGCAAACCTCATGGAACCCGGCGCTTATTCCTCAAGGGAGTTTATAAGGGAGATGGGTAAATACCTTGTTAATAATGCAAAGAAGGAAAATTCCCTGGTCCAGGTGTGCTATGAGCATAATGTACCGGTTTTCTGTCCGGCCTTTACCGACAGCAGCGCAGGATTCGGACTGGTAAAGCACCAGTGGGACAATCCCGACCGGCATATTGCCATCGACTCGGTAAAGGATTTCCTTGAGCTTACAAAAATAAAAATGGCAGCGCCTTCAACCGGCCTTTTCATGATTGGCGGAGGGGTGCCGAAGAATTTCACCCAGGATACAGTGATATGTGCAGAGATACTGGGCAAAGATGTGGAAATGCATAAATATGCCATCCAGATAACAGTTGCTGATTCTAGAGATGGTGCCTGCTCAAGCTCAACCCTCAAGGAGGCCTCTTCCTGGGGCAAGGTAGATACGGTGTATGAGCAGATGGTTTATGCCGAGGCAACATCAGTCCTGCCTCTTATCGCCAGTTATCTTTACCACAGGGGTGATTGGAGGGCACGGTCAGTTAAAGAGTGGTCAAAGCTCCTCGATAAGGTTGCAGAGACACAAAAGGTTAAGCCATAACAACCAACATTAAACCGGCCCGGCCGGGTTGAAATCCGGCCGGTTTATTTTGCCTGTCATTTATTGCTGAGATCTCAGCGTTGCTATTCGTAATCGGTTGTGAGGACTTCAAATTCTGTACGACGGTTGATCTGGTGAGCCGTTTCACGCTGTTCTTCGTTTGGAAGCGATTCTATAAACTCTTCCGTCAGAATTGTACCTTCAGGCAGGAACGGGTAAACCCCGGCCATTCGCTGATCAACCACGCGGGGTCGGGATTTTCCATATCCGGCAGCTACAAGCCTGTCGGAAGCTATCCCGTTTTCAATCAGGTATTCAACAACCGACTGGGCACGCATTTGTGAAAGTTCCATATTAAACTCAGCACCGCCCCTCGAGTCAGTATGTGAAGCAAGTTCAATAGTAATATGCGGATTGTCATTCAGCACCTCGACGAGACGGTCAAGGGCAACCATCGATTCAGGCCTGAGGTCCCACCTGGCAAAATCATAGAAAATATCGGTAACCTCAATAGGACTGGCATAAGACTGTATATCGATGCTTACGGTAAAATCCCTGCTCCGGTCAAGCCCCCTTGTTGTAACGCCGGCTTTGTCGGTCAGGTAACCTTCTCTCGATGCCAGGAACACATAATCCACCCCGGGCCTGAGCATGAACCTGAACTCCCCGTTCTCACCCGTGCTTACATTAAGAATTGAACCATCGCTGCCAACCATCTGTACAGTTGATCCGGGCAGTTTCTCACCCGTATCAAGGTCGTTTACCGTACCATCGACATTGAAATAGAGCGGAGGCATATAGAATGAGAAAATATTGTCGTCACCTCGCCTGCCGCGGTTGGAACTGAAATAGCCCCTTTCAGCTTCCTTCTCGAACACAATCCCAAAGTCATCGGCAGGAGAATTTATCGGGTAACCCAGATTATGAACACTCCATTCACCGTCATCCCTCATTACAGCCCTGAATATATCAAGTCCCCCCATCCCGGGATGTCCATTCGATGAAAAATATAATGAGCCGTCAGGATGCACATAAGGAAAAACCTCATCGCCGGGGGTATTTATCCCGGAACCCATGTTAACCGGTGTGCCCCAGGGTCCATTTATGCTGCTTCGGGTTACCTTCCAGATATCCTTTCCGCCGACACCGCCGGGCATATCCGACACGAAATAAAGTGTTAGTCCGTCGGGCGATATGGCTGGATGGGCCGCAATCAGTGTGTCTGGTGCCAGGTTAATTGCTTCCGGCCTGCCCCAGTCATTTCCGCTCCTGGTAACCTGATAGATCTGGCAGCCGTTGTTTCTTCTTCTGACAGCCTTGCAGCTGGTAAAAAACATCTCACGGTAGTCGGGAGTAAGGGAAGGTGTACCCTCGTCAAATTCGGAGTTAATTCCTGACAGGGGTACAGGTGTGCTCCAGACACCCTGCCTGTCCTTTCTCGATTCATAAATATTCGCAAAATATTCGCCGGTAGCCCCGTGCCTTGAATTACCGTCACCCTTTCTGGCTGATGTAAAGTAGACCAGGGTATAATCATCATTGGCAAATGCCGGAGAGTAGTCGCTTTCCCTTGAATTGAAAAAGTTAACCTCAGCTATCTCATAGGGAGTGGGATTTTCCATCCAGTATATTGCCAGTTCAGAAGATTTAATTCCTGTTTCACCTCTCGGGTCACCCGGCATGAGCTCGCTGAATATCCTGAACTGTTCTATCGCCTCCTCATACTTTTCGTTCATCTTGAGTGCCTCGCCGTAATACCAGTATACCTCAGGGTTATCATAATTACGGTTGATCGCCCTCCTGAACCAGTTTTCAGCCAGCCTTGCCTCAGAAAGCTTCATGTAGCATTTTGCAATGCGGTAAACCAGCTCGGTACGTAATTCCCTGTCATTAACAGCCGTATAAGCATCCCTGAAAAGATCAACTGCTTCATAATATTCGCCGGCGGCATATGCGCGCTCAGCCCTTTCAAGTCGCCTCGACTGACCGTTAGTATCGCTAAAGATCAGGAGGCCCCCGATAATAAGCAGCATTGAATAAATCTTCATATCCGGAGCCATTTGTATTTTTGTAAATGTAGAAAATTTTTAAATAGAACAAATCCGGGACAAATTATATTGTCCCGGATTGTCACAAAAGAAAAAAACCAACCTAACCTTTATCTTACCTTATAAAAAGCAGCTCCCGGTACTTGGGAAGCGGCCAGAGCTCATCATCCACAATCATTTCAAGGTGATCGATCTGATACCGTATCTCATCGAGGTAGGGTCTGACATTATCTGCATACAACCTGGCTTTTTCTCCAATATCCTCAATAACATTTGCCTTTCTTCGCTCGTCTATCATATTGTTTACCTTGATGTTAACCATAGCGGCGCGGCTTGATATCTCCCTTATTGACGCCAGCTGTGTACCTGCCAGCTTATCGAAATCTTTTTCGGCAAACAGCTCTTTCAGCCCCTTCACATTTTCGATTAGTACGTTCTGATACTTGTAAACTGTAGGTAGTATATGGTTAATGGAAAGGTCTCCAAGCACCCGTGCCTCGATCTGCAGTTTCTTGGTATACTTTTCAATATCAATTTCAAGGCGTGCGTGCAGTTCACGGGCCGAAAAAACCTTCATTTCTTCATAAAGAGACTTTGCCTTATCAGAAACTATTGCAGAAAGCGCCTCAAGAACATCGTCAATATTTGTCAACCCTCTTTTGGCAGCTTCCTCTTTCCACTCTTCGGAATAGTTGTTACCGTCAAACCTCACCTTTTTTGATGCAACAATGAACTTTTTTATAACCTGGAAAATCGCTTCATCCTTTTTGACCCCTTTTTCCGTTAATGTGTCAACCTCCCTCCTGAATTCATTCAGCTGCCTGGCAACAATTGCATTAAGGGCAGTCATGGGTGATGCAACATTGGTGGAGGATCCTACTGCACGGAACTCAAAGCGGTTACCGGTAAAAGCAAACGGCGAAGTTCTGTTACGGTCGGTATTGTCGGGCATTATCTCAGGGATCTTGCCGACATCTAGCTTGAGCTCGGTTTTTTCATCCGGGCTCATCTTTTTACCGGAAACCCTGGTCTCAATCTCATCAAGAACCTTGTTCATCTCCTCACCCAGGAAAACCGACATTATTGCCGGAGGCGCCTCTGCTGCACCAAGCCTGTGCTCATTGCCGAGAGATACTATACTTGACCTGAGCAGGTCCTGGTATTCGTATACTCCCTTAATTACCGAGACAAAAAAGGATAGGAAAAGCATGTTCGTTTTAGGTGTCTTTCCCGGTGCAAAAAGATTAACACCTGTGTCGGTAATGAGTGACCAGTTGCAGTGCTTTCCTGAACCATTTACATCCTTATAGGGTTTTTCATGGAACAGGACCTTGAAATTATGCCTTTTGGCCACCTGCTTCATTATGGTCATCAAAAGCTGGTTATGATCAACTGCAAGGTTAACCTCCTCAAAAACCGGTGCACATTCGTACTGGTTCGGAGCTACCTCGTTGTGACGCGTCTTGACCGGTATTCCGAGCTTATATGCCTCTATCTCGAATTCACGCATAAATGCCGAAACCCTCATTGGTATATACCCGAAATAATGGTCAGCCAGCTGCTGATCCTTGGCTGAAGAGTGCCCCATGAGTGTACGGTCAGTCAGTTTCAGGTCGGGCCGTGCATTGAAAAGCGCATCATCAACAAGAAAATACTCCTGCTCACATCCCAGTCCGACATTAACCCTGGTAACATTCTTGTCAAAATAGTTGCAAAGCTCAACCGCTGCCTTGTCAACTGCTTCGATTGATTTCAGCAAAGGAGTCTTGTAATCAAGTGAATCTCCCTTGAAAGATACATATACGGAAGGTATGCAGAGGGTACTGCCCATTACGTATGCAGGCGATGAGGGGTCCCATGCAGTATAGCCGCGGGCTTCAAAAGTATTTCTCATCCCTCCGCTGGGAAGACTTGAAGCATCGGGTTCCTGCTGGACCAGTTTCCCGCCGTCAAAATTCTCAATTACCGATGCATCAGATGCCGGCTCAAAAAAGGCGTCATGTTTTTCAGCCGTTGCCCCGGTTAAGGGATGGAACCAGTGAGTGTAGTGAGTAGCGCCTTTGTCAATGGCCCATGCCTTCATGCCTGAAGCTACCTGGTTGGACACTTTCCGGTCGACCTTTGTTCCACGCTCAATTGCATCCATTACGCTGTTGAAAGCTTCCTGGGAAAGGTATTCCTGCATTTTCTTTTTCGTGAAAACATTTACTCCAAAATATTCGGAGGTTTTGGCGGCCGGAAATCTGACCTCCTGGGGGTGCCTGGTAATTGCTTTTTCCACTGCACTGAAACGAAGTGTACCCATAAGCGGTTGTTTTAAAGTTATAATATTTATTTTTCGACACAAATATATTATTTATTTTATTATACCCCCCTATTTTTTGATCTATTTTTATATTTTTTTACTTTATTTGTAATACACCCCCCTATTTTTATATCCTAATACATTTTAAAAACATATTTTTGAATACCTGAGCATAAATAAGCCGGCACCCCGAAGAATGCCGGCCTGAAGCCGAATATCATAAATGCAGAAGCAAGCTGCCTACTTCATCTCTTCAGCATAATATTTGTAAAACAGCGGAATTGTTTCGATCCCTTTATAAAAATTCCATAGGGGGTAATTCTCGTTTGGAGAATGGATAGCATCACTCTCAAGTCCGAATCCCATCAGTATGGATTTCACACCGAGGATTTTCTCAAAAAGGCTTATTATAGGAATGCTTCCGCCGCTCCTGTAAGGTATGGGCTTCTTGCCGAAGGTGTCTTCATAAGCCTTGCTTGCTGCTCTGTAGGCAGGATGGTCTATCGGTGAAACATATCCCTGGCCTCCGTGAAGCAGCTTTGCGTTTACCCTGACACCCGGAGGCGCTATCGATTCAAAATGCGATTTGAACATCTCATCAACCTTCCTGTAATCCTGGTTTGGGACAAGCCGCATAGAAATCTTTGCATATGCCTTTGAAGGCAGTATTGTTTTGGCCCCCTCACCTGTATATCCTCCCCATATGCCGTTGACATCGAGTGAAGGCCTTATGCCCGTCCTCTCCAGGGTAGAGTACCCGGCTTCACCTCCAAGGTTATCAACATCTATCTCCTTTTTATATTGCTCTTCATCGAAGGGGGCGTTTGCCATCCCTTTTCTCTCCTCATCACTGGCTTCAATGACATCATCATAAAAACCAGGTATGGTGATCCGGTTATTTTCATCGGTGAGCGACGCGATCATCTTTGCCAGAACATTTACCGGGTTAACAACTGCCCCGCCGTAAAGCCCGGAATGCAGGTCACGATTGGGTCCGGTAACCTCTACCTCCATGTAGCTCAATCCCCGCAAGCCTGTAGTAATGGAAGGTGCATCACGGCCTATCATGGCGGTGTCGGAAACCAGTATTACGTCACATTTGAGTTTATCTGAGTTGGCCTCGCAGAACTTTCCCAGGCTTGGCGACCCAATTTCCTCTTCACCTTCGATCATGAACTTAACATTGCAGGGCAACTTATCATTATTTACCAGATATTCAAAAGCCTTGACATGCATAAAGAGCTGCCCCTTGTCGTCATCGGCGCCGCGCCCCCATATTTTACCGTCTCGTATCTCCGGCTCAAAGGGAGGCGATTTCCACAATTCGAGGGGCTCAGCAGGCTGCACATCATAATGCCCGTAAACCATCACTACAGGAAGTGACGGATCGATTATCTTTTCAGCATAAACGACAGGATGGCCGTCAGTGGGTATAACCTCAGCCATATCTGCACCTGCCTCCAGAAGTGACTTTTTGATGTACTCGGTGGCACTCTGCATATCAGGCTTGTGCTCACTTTTTGAGCTGACCGACGGGATCCGGATGAGCCCGAAAAGTTCTTCGATAAAACGGTCCTTGTTCTCTTCTATGAAAGCATTGAGTTTTTCCATAATACTGCTTGTTTAAAAAATTAGATGTGGAATAAAAGAAACAACCGGTAATATAATATTAAATATTAAGACCTCTCATATCATTTTCTGAAATGGTTACCGGGCTCCTTCAGAAAAAGTAGCGGCTGCCGTTTCCATCTCTCTGTAAAACTCCGCGCCGAACCTTCTTATCAGGGCCTCCCTGCAGAAAACAAATACCGGTAAATCGTGCTTTCGGCCTTTGGGGATTGCGGGACTGCAGACAGGCCAGCGATCATAGTTTACCGCAGTAAAATGTTCATACTCCTTAACCCTTATAGGATAAAGATGGCAGGACACCGGTTTTCTGAATGTAATTACACCGTCAAACCAGGCCTTCTCAATCGCACACCTTGCAACACCTTCTTCAAATACGGCGTAAACACACTCCCTGCCATTTAGCAGGGGGGTTACTTTTTCACCGTCACTGGGGTCAGTTACGTACATCCCCGCTTCTTTAACAGCCGAAACAGCTTCCCCACGCAGGTATGGTCTGAGGACCGGAAACAGGCTGTCAAGAACCGGCAGCTCCTCATCCAGCAGCGGTGCACCTGCATCGCCCTGGACGCAGCAGGCACCCTTGCACTTTTGAAGGTCGCATAAAAATTTTTCCTCCAGCAGTGACAATCCAACCACCTTGTTGCCGATCTGAAGCATATCTGTCATTTCACAAGTACTGTTCCTGTCATCTCCTCCGGTGGGGTCAATCCCATCATGTGAAGTAACGTGGGAGCGACATCGGCAAGAATTCCCTTTTCAACATTGGTGTATCTGTCTGATACTACTATGCATGGCACCGGGTTAAGAGAATGGGCAGTATTAATGGATCCATCAGGGTTAAGTGCAAAATCAGCATTGCCATGGTCGGCTATTATCATACATTCATAGCCATTGCCTGCTGCTGCCTCTACAACATCACCCACGCAATGATCCACCGTTTCGACTGCCTTCCTTATAGCGTCATAATCACCTGAATGGCCAACCATGTCGCAGTTTGCGAAATTGAGGCATATAAAGTCATACTTCTTTTTGTTTAACTCTGAAACAATTGCCCTGGTGACCTCGGGTGCGCTCATCTCCGGTTTCAGGTCATATGTGGCAACCTTAGGGGAGGGTATCAGTATCCGGTCCTCATTCTCGAATTCATCCTCACGCCCTCCGGAGAAAAAGAAGGTAACATGGCCGTATTTTTCCGTTTCAGCTATACGCAGTTGCTTAAAGCCGGCCCGGGATACTATCTCACCCATTGTATTGGTGAGATTATCCTTGTCGAAAAGTATTTTAACCCCTTTGAAAGTGTCATCGTACCTGGTCATGGTGATATAATGGAGTGGCATTGTTTTCATATCATGATCGGGAAAATCCTTTTGGGTAAGAGCCATTGTTATCTCCCTCAGCCTGTCTGTCCGGAAGTTGAAGCAAATTACCACATCTCCGGGCTTTATCTTACCAACCGGCTCTCCCGAACCATCAACCATAACAATTGGTTTTATGAACTCATCGGTAACGCCGTCATCATAAGACTCTTTGATTGATTTTATAATATCGGCCGACTCCTTACCCTTGCCGTGTACAAGCAGATCATAGGCAACCTTGATCCTCTCCCACCGTTTATCCCTGTCCATTGCATAATACCTTCCTACCAGTGAGGCGATCTTTCCGTTTGATTGGTCAAGATGCTCCTGCAGATCCCGAATAAAGCCGTAACCACTTTTCGGATCGGTGTCGCGCCCGTCGGTAAAGGCATGGACAAAGACATCCTTCAGCCCGTATTCGCCGGTAATATCACAAAGTTTATACAGGTGCTTGTCGGATGAATGCACCCCTCCGTCACTTACAAGTCCCAGAAAATGAACAGCCTTACTGTTATCCTTTGCATAGTTCATGGCCTCTTTAAGGACCGGGTTGCCAGAAATGCTGTTATCTTCAATTGCAAGGTTAATCTTTACCAGATCCTGGTATACCTTTCGCCCTGCCCCGATGTTGAGGTGACCGACTTCGGAATTGCCCATCTGCCCCTCAGGAAGACCCACATTCTCGCCCGATGCAAGCAGGCTTGATGAAGGATATTTATGAGACAGTCCGTCCATGACCGGAGTATCGGAATTGTGAATAAGATCGGAGCGGGATTTGTCGCCAATTCCCCAGCCATCGAGTATTATCAGTATTGTTTTCTTGTTTTCCATAATGTTTTATACTCATTTAAAAAAATATCCTGCAAAATTATTCTTTTTAACTTATGTAAAAAACTGTTTGGCAAATTAATTGTCACCTGGTTTGGATGTAAAAAGGTTTTGATATTTTTGCCTTTATTTAAGTCACACCCTTAATAATGCTGATAACCAAAAACCGGGAGATGTCTGAAACCGGAAAACCTGAAATAGAACAACTGCACCAACCGGATAACTTTCAACTTGTAGGAGAACTGAGCCACAGTGAAATTGCAGAATTTGTGATTGGCGAGCTTAAACATGTCAGATGGCCGATGCTGATCTTTTATCTTTTTACCGCTGCCCTGCTGCTAATGATAGTTGCAATAACCGCTGCCAATATAATCAACACCTTCATGCCATGGCGAACGTTTTTGGGGGGACTGTTTGCCGGAACAGCAGTTGGGGTTCTGCTGGTAATACCTTTTCATGAGGGGTTGCACGGACTGGCATACCGGCTGGCAGGTGCTAAGAAAATAAAGTACGGAATGGACTTAAGGCAAATGATTTTCTATGCCAGCGCCCCGGGATTTGTTGCCGGAAGGTATGATTTTCTGGTAGTGGCGCTTTTTCCATTCATTTTAATAAACCTCGTATTCACTTCCGGGATAATATGGGGTCAGCCTTTTATCCAATGGACCTCACTGGTGGCATTGTTCATGCACAGCACCATGTGCATAGGCGATTTTGCCATGTTAAATTTCATGACATCATACCCCGGGAAAAAAATATATACTTATGATGACGGCCGGTCAAAGGTCAGCTACTTTTTTGTCAGTCGTTGAAAATGCCCGTAAAATTTGAGTTTTTTAGCAGGTAACGTTGTTTTTTTTATTAGATTTGTCCACCCTGCCCTGTAAAACAATTTTACCCTTATATATTTATGAAGGTTCTGATTGAAGCTGTCATTATCCTGCTTCTTTTACAAATCACAGTACCCTCTGGCACTTACGGGCAGGAACTTACCCGGACGGGAGCACCCCCTGCCAGAAATCTTCTAAATGCACTGGAAGAAAAATATTCAATCAGGGTATTCTGCAGGGACGAATGGATTTCAAACTTCACGGTCGATGAGAAGATGCTTGATCTGCCCCTGGAGAGGGTAATAACACTTATCTCCCTTGAAACCAACCTTACAGTATTCAGGATTGACGATTATTTTGTGCTTGCGCCGGCAACAGAACATCATGGCAGGCATAAACTGTATGATGAACATATGATATCCGTCGGCGATCCCTTTGAATACGGCAGACATTCCTCTGCAGTCCTGTCAGGTGTGATAAGTGACGGACAAACCGGAGAACCTCTGACCGGCGCAGTTATTTACAGTGAAAGAACTGGGTCAGGAGTCCCGGCAGGACGTCAGGGAGAATTTTCTCTGTCACTCCCCCCGGGAGAACACCGTATCACCATAAGCTTTATCGGTTACGAGACAACAAGCCGGCGGGTTATGGTATATGGGCCTGGAAGCCATGATTTTGAGCTTTTTGAGGAATCGATGCAGCTGGATGAAGTCACCATCATGGCTCAAAGAGCCGAAGCAAACATTACCCGTACCCGGATGAGCATGATCAACCTCGACCGGGGAATGATAAGCGAGCTTCCGGGTACGCTGGGAGAGCAGGACATTATAAGAAGCATGAGCCTTTTACCCGGCATCCAGACTGTGGGGGAGTTCGGCAGCGGGTTCCACGTAAGGGGGGGGAGCGCCGACCAGAACCTGGTACTGATCGAGGAGGTACCGCTTTTTAACTCCTCGCATCTTTTCGGACTGACATCTGTTGTAAATCCCGATATGGTTACCAGTGTCACCATGACAAAGGCGGGCATACCTGCACGGTACGGCGAAAGGGCATCATCGGTCATGGATATCAGGATAAGGCCTGAAGAGGTGGCCGGCACAAACCTTACCGGCGGAATCGGACTGCTGAACAGCAGGATGCATTTCAAGACTCCTGTCTTTACAGACAAGGTCCGGCTTTCAGCAGGAGCACGATCTTCCTGGTCGGACTGGCTGCTGGGAAGGATACCCGACGATGACCTGATGAACAGTTCAGCGGGTTTTTATGACCTTACCGGCACATTCTCAGTCTCGTTCAACGCAAAAAACTCCCTTACCCTTTTCGGCTATAACAGTTATGACAAATTCTCATTTGCCGGCAATACCAATTACAGCTACGGTAATACACTGGGATCGGCAAGGTTTAACTCAATTGCCGGAGATAAGCTTTCATTCAGCATAAATGCAGGCTTCAGCAAATATGAGTACAATGTAACCGAAAACGAAGCAGAAAAACCTTTTGAGGCATACAGCCTTGACTCAGAGGTGAATTATTACAGCCTGAAGAGCAATTTCATGTATTTCCCGAATACCTCTCACAATATTGAATTCGGTTTTAACGCAATTCACTATGATATTAACCCGGGAACACTGGCCCCGGCCGGTGCAGAATCAAACATATTACCCAGATCGATAAGCAATGAACGGGGCATTGAGCTTGCCCTTTACCTTAGCGACAATTTCTCCCTCACGCCTGAACTTGCAGTAGAAGCCGGCATACGTTACTCACACTACCTGTACCCTGGAGAGACCGTTACAGATTCCCTGCAATACACGAACAATGAGGTTGATGAGAGTTATGGGGGACTTGAACCAAGGCTGGGCCTTAGGTACATTATAAACGGCGAAAGTTCGATCAAGCTGAGCTATAACAGAATTCACCAGTACATCAACCTGATATCCAATACATCGGTAATGACCCCCACCGATATCTGGAAGCTCAGCGACACACATCTCAGGCCGCTCCGAAGCGACCAGTATGCAGTTGGGTACTTCCGGAATTTCAGCGACAATATGATTGAAACCTCGGTTGAGCTTTATTATAAAAGACTTCACAACGTGATTGAATACAGGGAGGGTTCCCGTATCGTCATGAATGAGGCACTTGAGGCCGACCTGATAAATGCCCGCGGCCACAATTACGGGATTGAGCTTTTCGCAAGAAAGAACAGCGGCCGGCTTACAGGATGGGCAAGCTATACACTCTCTTCTTCGGTCAGGCAGTCAACCGGCGAAAATCCTGAAGATCAGATAAACCGGAATGAGTATTTCCCGTCGAACTACGATAAACCCCATGATCTCTCTGTTAACCTCAACTATAATGTTACAAGGAGGTGGGTGATAGGGGGTACATTTGCCTACAGCAGCGGCAGACCGGTAACACTCCCCGAACTCTATTTTTACCATGGCAACACCAGGCTGGTTCGTTATTCTGACCGCAACAGCTTCAGACTTCCCGACTACCACAGGCTGGACCTTTCGGTGACGCTCCGGGAAAACCTGAGGACCGACAGGCGCGGAAAAGGGTACTGGACGTTTTCAATAATTAATGTCTATTCAAGAAAGAACGCCTACTCGGTTTTCTACGAGAAAAATGACGCCACAACGGGATCAAGAGAGAACTTGTTCAGCCTGTATAAACTTTATATTATCGGACGGCCCCTGCCGACCCTTACCTATAATTTCACATTCTGATGAAGCGAACAACAATATATATAATATATATATACCTCATAATGCATCAGGCTGTGTTTACCTCCTGCAGGGAGATTTACAGGCATGAGCCACGGAACCCTGAGGAGGTGATAGTTGTCGAGGGTCTTCTCACAGACAAACCGGGCCCGCACCTTATCAAACTGACCGGTACCGGACTGATATGGGAGGGGGAGGCTGCTGAGAACCTGTCCGGGTTAAATGCAATCGGCCCCACCTATATACGTGGTGCATCAATAACCGTTTCTGACGATACCGGAAACCGGTTTGAATTCAGTGAAGAATCGCCCGGGCATTACTATTCAACGCCAGATCTCATTGCGGTGGAGGGGAGAAGCTACCGGCTTCATATTATAACTGCCAACGGCCACGATTATGAATCTGCTGAGCAAAACCTTCCCGGCAGGGTATCCCTGGACACTATCCTTGCAAGAAAGACGGAGAAAGAACGGCTGATGCAGTCACATCAGGGGACCTATTCCGTGCGAATGATCCCCGGCCTCGATGTTATTGCCGATATCAGCGGTACCGGGATTGAAAAGCCGCTATTCAGGCTGGTGACCCAGGACCTGCTCCTTTACACCCAGACTTTTGCGAACCACCAGAATTTCCTCTGGAAAAAGCTGTATATGCCCGACAACATCAATATAAATATGGAGACATTCGGGCAAGGTTCAGCTACCGTAAAAGATCATGAGGTAACTTTCATGTCTATGAGAAAAGAAGATCTGCATATCGATTGGGAAGATGATTTTCGCCCGCACAGAAGAGTCCTGCTTTTCAGGATGTACTCTCTTAACGAGGAGAGCTGGAATTTCTACAGTGCTATTCATGAGCAGATCCATTCGGAAGGGAGGCTCTTTGACCCGATGGCAAAACAGCTTCCTTCCAATATATATTCCCTGTCAGGGAAGGGAAAGCTTGCGCTGGGCCATTTTGAGGTCTCCAGGGTTACCCGGAAATCCTGGGTGGTTGTGGAAACACCATGGCAGGAGTTCTATCCTTTAAGGGAAACGGATGATCTTCATCATATACCGGATTTTGGAAAAACTTTTATCGAACCGCCTGATTTCTGGGTGGACTAATAACAGGGTTGGCCATGCTGAAAACCAGAATAATTAACTGCCTGCTGATGCCTCTCTTAATTCCGCTGATTTTTGCGACAAACAGTGTTTTCTCGTTTGCCGGCGGGGCTAATCTGCCGCCGGCTTCGGTGACTACTGACAGGGACATTTACATAGCTGGCGAAAGGCTCTATTTCTCAATGTATCTTCCGGAATACGACACACCGGGCGAGGATGGCAGGCTGGCCTGCATAGTCCTGAGGTGCCGCAGTAACAAAACAATAACAAGCGGTATAGCAAGGCTTGACATGGGACGTGCCTGGGGAAGCCTGTACCTGGAAGACACTATTTCTACGGGAATTTATCAGATTGCCTGTTACGGTGCAATGACAGGAGGTGCCGGTGGCCGGAATACAGCCGGCAGGCAGGTTATAGTTGTGAACCGGTTTGATGCCGAGCTGCAGGAATTAGAGTTAGCAAGCGGCCAGGGAACCGCAGGCAGGCAGGTGCTGACCGTTAACCGCTCCGATAGCGAGCTCCAGGGAACAGGATTAACGACCGGCCACGAAACCTCCGGCCCGGATCAGGAGAATGGCGGTTATGTCCTTCCCGGGGAAAGTGTAGTTTCCATTTCAACAAACAGGAATGAATACGGAACAAGGGAGATGGTAATTGCAGGCATTGAGCCCGCGGCAGGTGAGGAATATCCCCTGTGGGCCTCCATCACAGTGGCCAGGGCGGAAACCATAACAAACTCCGGTTATAGTAAACAATATGGCAGACACCAGATAAACCCGGACCCGGGAAGCACTGTCGCCGCAAACGAGGGTAACAGCCGCAGGAGCGGACTTGAAATCAGGGGTAAAGTCACATGTATTCACGAAGGAAAGCCGCTTGAAGGGATTGACATGTTCCTGACCAGCGCCGGCAATATTATTGACCTGCACCATTCAATAACCGATACCGGCGGAAAGTTCAGCTTTACTCTGAATAACTACCATGACCTCGAAGAGGTGTATATCAGTCCCCGCACCTCCCCCCTGTCAGCCGGCATTAAAATTGAGACCGATGACAGGTTTGCGGTTGCAGACGGGTTCATCCCCGAAAGGGTAAATATGGATCAGGCATTAATAAGTGCCATCAGGAAAAGCCAGGATATCACAAGTGTTAACAAACTATTCGGCATTTCTTTCCATTATGAGCCTTCTGAGCCTCCCCTGTGGGATCACCGCAGGCCGATGTTATATTCGGCACCCGCGAATACTGTCATTCCGGCGAATTTTCTTCCACTGGATGATTTGACGGAGATTTCCAGGGAACTGGTTCCCCAGTGGCAGATAAGAGAGAGGGACGGGGTGCTGTTTTCCAGGCTGGTTAATTCACGCACAAGGCAGTATTTTGAAGATCCGCCTGCAGTGTTCCTGAACGGAGTTCATGTGGTTAACCTCATAGACATCAGGCATCTCCGGTCGGGCGACATAGAAAAGATTGAGGTGCATAACTACCCGTGGCGATATGGCGAAATTGAGTTTTCAGGAATTGTCTCCATCACGGGTACCGGCAACGAATACAGGGATATGGTCACAAACGGAACCTATTCGGTTTCTGAAATACCGGCTCTCATACCGCGGTCAACAATTGATCCGCCGGTTTATGATGGCAGTGGCAATAATGATGATCCTGATTTCAGGCATACACTTTACTGGGAACCTGTTATTGCATCCGGATCCATCGATGAATACAGGGCATTCAGCTTCTATACAGGTGACCTGACCGGCCCGTTTATCATAAGAGTTAAGGGTGTTACCAGCAGCGGCACCCGGTTCACTGAGCAAAAAATATTTATTGTCAGGTAATTAAATATCTATGCCTATTATAAAGCATATCACGACAAATATCGCGTTTATCCTGATTACGGTTACTCTCTGCTATGGTGGGATTTTTGTGCCGCTTGCCGGTGAAGTATGGGAGTCCCGGGGCATGTATACAGGAGAGAAATATTTCAGGAATGAATGGATGAGGGGGGATGTTATGCTTGAGAACGGGATGGTTGCCGAAAACGTCAGGCTGAGGTATAACGGTCTGATTGACGAGCTGTTCTGGCTGCACGAGGGATCGATGCAGCATATAAGGCTTGACAGGGGCCTGGTGAGTGGTTTCAGAATGTATGTGCCTGAAGAGGATGAAAGGCTGGAATTTACAAAAGTTGAAAGAGGCCGTTTGAGCATGCTCGGTACAAGTGACATTTTCGTACAGGTGCTTTACGATGACATTGTAATCCTCTATGCCTACAGGCAGGTTTCCCGTAAAAGAGATGTTTATGTGAGGCGGGGGCGCTCAAGGTACAAACTGACAGAGGTGGAACCTGATCCCGTCTATTTCCTTGTGCTGCCCGGTGATATAGTCATAAGGCCCGACACCTTGAACAGAAGGGATGTTTACAGGGCTTTCCCCGGGATCAGGAATGAATTGCGGAGCATCTTCAGGCAGCGACGAAATGTTTCAGGCTATGAACAGCAGCTTAAGGAAACTGTCCGCCGCATCAACAGGGCCCTCGAAGAACATCAGCAATAAACCGGGAAAAGGCAGCCTGAAGGCTGCCTCCGGAAGTGGTACCACCTGGAATCGAACCAGGGACACACGGATTTTCAGTCCGTTGCTCTACCAACTGAGCTATGGTACCTTTTAGGGATTGCAAATGTATTAAAAAAAAACATTTTTCAAAATGATTTTGCCGCCCAATTACTCTTTTTATTAAAAGTTAATCCGCCAAAATTATTTTTTATCGCCAGGGGTTTATACTTTTGCGGCTTATGTTATTTCACACTCACGAATTTGATAACGGTATAAGGGTTATCCATCACAGGGTGCCCTCACAGGTTGCCCATTGCGGCATATATATCAATGCCGGCTCCAGGGATGAAAATGAGGCGGAGCAGGGGATCGCCCATTTTATTGAACACCTTTTCTTCAAAGGCACCAAAAAAAGGCGGGCTCACCATATTATCAGCAGACTTGAGGCAGTGGGAGGAGAGGTAAATGCTTACACCGGAAAGGAGGAGACTTGCATTTATTCTTCTTTTATGCGTGAGGATTTTGAAAGGTCACTGGAGCTGATTGCTGATATGACATTCCATTCGGTGTTTCCCGAGAAGGAACTCTACAGGGAGAAACAGGTCATAATCGATGAAATACTTTCTTACCTTGACAGCCCTTCTGACCAGATCTTTGATGATTTTGAGGAACAGATATTCCGCAATGACCCTATAGGCCGCAACATACTGGGAACTCCCGGACACCTGATGAAATTCTGCCGCGACGACATAATCAGGTTCATGGGGCAAAACTACCAGACCAACCAGATGGTTTTTACATCAGTCGGTGATCTTGATTTCAGGACTGTTATAAAGCATGCAAAAAAACATCTCGAACCCGTGCCAGTTAACATTACCGGCCGGATCCGGAACGGACACCGGGCGTATGAACCCGAATCCAGGACAGTCGGCAGGAAAACACACCAGGTTCACTATATCACAGGGAACAGGGCGTTCGACATCCATGACAGCAGAAGAATGACGATGATACTGCTGAACAATATACTTGGCGGACCCGGTATGAGTGCCAGGCTCAACCTGGCCCTGAGGGAAAGGACCGGGTTTGCCTATAATGTAGAATCGCACTACACCTCATGGTCTGATACCGGTGTTTTCAGTGTATATTTCGGGTGCGAAAGGGATAAGATTGAAAGATGCCGCCAGGTTGTCCTTAAGGAATTTGATGCCCTCAGAAACAAGCGCCTCAGTCCCCTCCAGCTTAACAGGGCCAAACGGCAGCTTAAAGGGCAACTCACCATAGGCTGGGAGAACAGGGAGAATCTGATGATGGCAATAGGAAAAAGCTACCTGCTGTTCAACCGGGTTGATACAATGGAAGATGTTTATTGCAAGATAGAGGCCATTTCAGCATCTGATTTGCTTGAAGCAGCCAATCTTGTTCTTGAACCCGGCTCACTTTCAGAGCTGGTATACATTTGACAGTTCCCCCGGGGGCTGGCCACCTGCCAAATATCTATAGTAATATGACTGAAGAGCATCGTAACAGAAAAGAAGAGTATATTATCTCTCACTGCTCACCAGAAGATCCGGTGCTGGCAGAGCTGAACAGGCAGACCCATCTGAAAATGCTTAACCCGAAAATGCTTTCAGGACATTACCAGGGCAAAATCCTGGAGATAATCAGCCACATGATCTCCCCTTCAAAAATCCTGGAAATAGGCACCTATACAGGATACTCCGCCATATGCCTGGCAAAGGGACTGTGTGATAACGGAGTGCTCCACACAATAGACATAAATGATGAGATTAGGGATTTTGCAGCCTCCTTCATCCGGAAGGCAGGCCTCGATGAAAAAATCATTATGCACACCGGCAACGCTCTTGATATTATTCCCTCGATTGCCGGACCTTTTGACCTTGTTTTTATTGATGGAGAAAAATCAGAATATCAGAAATATTACGAACTTGTCTTTCCTGAAGTACGAAAAGGAGGCATAATTATAGCCGATAATGTTCTGTGGGATGAAAAGGTATACAAAGCCGAATACCGGAACGATGAATATACCGGCTACATTGACAAATTCAACAAAATGGTGTCAAAAGACGCCAGGGTGGAAACCCTGCTGTTGCAGGTAAGAGACGGGATCATGCTGATCAGGAAAAAGTAAATAATCTGCCCTTGCCTTCAGATTTGAAACTTTTTTTTGTTTTATTTGTTATTATTGACAGTTATACGTTATGGCAACGCGTAATCAATGTCAATAATTCTGTCTATATTATGATTACTGCAAATCCATCGTTCTACAAATTACTTCCGGGTCAGTGTTTTGTATAATTTTGCGGCAATAATAATTAACACCTTTAAAAAAAATGGCTACCTATTCCATAAAAGACCTTGAGGAACTATCCGGCATAAAAGCCCATACAATAAGAATTTGGGAAAAAAGGTACGGTATTGTAGTACCCGCCCGTACAGATACAAATATCAGGTTGTACAACGACGAAGATCTGAAAAAGCTGCTGAACATATCGATACTGAACCGGTACGGCCTGAAGATATCGCATCTGGCGAAAATGGACTCTGACGAACTTAAGGATAAGGTAATACACATATCCCGCGAAACAGCCGACACAGCCATAAAGATCGAAAACCTGATAATATCAATGCTGGAGCTCGATGAGTGGAAGTTTGACAAAATCCTTAATGATTCGATCATTAAAATCGGATTTGAAGAAACACTTGTGCAGCTTATGCATCCGTTTTTTGAAAAAATAGGGCTGTTATGGCAAACCGGAGCCATAAATCCGGCACAGGAACATTTCGTTGCCAACCTGCTCCGGCAAAAACTTATCGTTGCAATTGACGGGCAGGCACCGGTTGCCCCATACAATACGGTCAGCTTCATACTGTTCCTTCATGAGAATGAACTTCATGAACTCGGACTGCTTTTCTATTCTTACCTGCTTAAGAAGAACGGAATGAATGTTATATATCTGGGGCAGGCTGTCCCGTTCGAAGACCTCGAAAAGATTACAAAAATCCGGAAGGCTGAATATTTTTTCACCTCCTTTACAACCGGCATAACAGAAAATGACCTGGTGAGATACCTCAGGAACCTGTCAACTTCCTTTCCTGGCAAAACAATATTCTATACCGGGCTGCAGGTTGCAAGGATCAACGGCACACTGCCTGAAAACCTTGTTAAGGTTGAATCGGTTTCCCACTTCAGGGAAATATTAAAATCCCTCAAATAAAAAAGCCCGGCATTTTCAAGCATCAAGCCGCACCTGGAACAAAAAGGGGTGCGGTTTTTTTGCATCTGTCAATGAGTATTCAAAAGACTTGTTAATATTTTTGTTTATTTTTTTGCTATTTTCATTGATCATTTTGTAATTTTTATTCATTCTATTTTGCTTCTATGTAGTCATTTACAGCTTATTTAACATTTATTTAGACTTTTTCTTTATAAAATATTTGCACATTGTTTATTTACTCCGTATATTTGTTAAACATTAATAACCTAAAAACTGAACAACAATGACTGCAATAGAATTTAATCATCAACTCGTGAACCTCGAGAAAAATCTGGAAAGATTCGCATACAGTCTTACTTCCAACCACGAAGACGCAAGGGACCTTGTTCAGGAAACTTTTCTCAAGGCATTAACATACAGGGAGCAATTTACCGATCAATCCAATTTAAAAGCATGGACGTTCACTATTTTGAAGAATACCTTTATAAACAACTATCGAAAGTCGGTAAAGCAGAATACTGCTTTTGACAATACAAAAGACCTTTACTTTTTGAACAAACCGGGAGAGTCGGCCGAGAATAAAGCCGATGCAAATATATCACTCGAGGAGATAAACAAAAAAGTCAAGGACCTTGAGGATGAATTCAGAATTCCTTTCGAAATGCATACCTCAGGTTACAAGTATAAAGAGATAGCCGATGAGATGAATCTCAACATCGGAACCGTTAAAAGCAGAATTTTCTTTTCAAGGAAAAAACTGATGAAGGCGCTCGAGGATTACGAACCCGGTAAATCCTGAAAACATTACAGACTGTTAAAAACCTCCGCCCCAAAAGGGACGGGGGTTTTTTGTTTGAAGACACAACCGGCCAAAAGCTAAACAGTGTCTTCAGTCTCCTCAATCCTCAGCAGGTGTATGAGGGGAATGCCATTGCTGATCTTCAAAAGAAAGTATATCCTGAAGTTGCCGGTTTCAGTCTCAAGATTCCCAATCGCATACCTGGATGACTCCTTGCCCCCTTTGTGGAGATAGGTGAACTTGACAGGCTTATGTGCCGAAAAAAACTCCCTCATAATAAGTTCGGCCTGAGATTTGCTGTATACATCTTCGTTGTCAAGCACAACCAACTCAATATTGCTGTTGAAATGACGTGCAAGATTCCTTGAGTGCCCTTTATTGAATGAATCGGCTATATCATCAGGAATCTCGCCTGAACCGGTCGCACCTGTAAGTGCAACACAGAAAAACAACCAGGTAATGATCACAAAAAACCTATTATTCAAAAACATTTCGAAAGGAATTAAAAAGTCGGTTAAAAGTCATCCGGCAAAGCTTGTATATTTGCAGCCAGTATAATCCAGCAAAAAGCAAGCCAATTATCAATAAATAGTACGTTTTATAAAAATAATTTGCAATATAGCAATTTTAACATAAACTGAACAAATGCGAATTACCCTGCTTTTTACCGGCAAAACCGACGAACCCTTTATCAGGGATGGAATTGAGGTCTATGCGGGACGCCTAAGCCATTATGTGCCTCTGGAGATAAAAGTTGCAGGCAATGAGGGTAAAAAGAGCAAATCCCGTAAAGGCGCTGCCAGGGGTACCAGACTGGTGCATAAAAGCGGCTCATCACTTCTCGTCCTTCTCGATGAAAAAGGAGAAAAGCTCAGCTCTGCCGGTTTCTCCAGGTTCATTGAAACAACCATGATAGGGGGTTACAAAGAACTGATTTTTTACACGGGAGGGGCCTACGGTTTTACGAAGGAGGTATATAATAAGGCTGACAGGATAATCTCGCTTTCTGATATGACGTTTACACATCAGATGGTGCGTCTTATACTGGTTGAACAGATATACAGGGCAATGACCATAATACGGGGAGAGCCATATCATCATTGAACGGAATTAAAAAGTCGCTGAATGCAGTTTGCCACGGCAAAGCAAGTCTAAAAACCTATGAAAGCACTCACAAATATTTGGGGTAGATACCGTTTGCTTTTATTCGCACTTATATTGCTAACGGGTGGGTTTATTACAGAGAGACACCGCATCTTCCTGGACTCTAAAAGGATCAACGTTTCAATCTTCCAGTCGGTTCTCGACCAGAAACTGCAGTCTGCAGAAGAGATACTGAAAACTGCAGGCCAGAGGCTGGCTCAAACCGGACAAGAAGAGTTCATCAGCAGTTTTGCCGAAGAGTATCATGATTTATACACCGACAAGGGATTGATGGTGCTCGGTTACAAAAACGAAGAGCTTGTTTTCTGGAACAGCAATGTCCTGCCTGTGGATCTTGATTCAATTCCCGGATGGGAAAGATATCAACTCATCAATCCGGGTAACGGATATTATGTTACAACCAGGTATCTGTTTGATGATTCGCTTATATTACTGGGCCTTGTACTTATAAAACATGATTATGTTTTTGAGAATGAGTTCCTGATAAATGTTTTTCATACC
Source organism: Bacteroidales bacterium (assembly GCA_007133565.1). Lineage (GTDB taxonomy): Bacteria > Bacteroidota > Bacteroidia > Bacteroidales > PUMT01 > PXAP01. The sequence goes on along the minus strand of SLMM01000014.1, from coordinate 20,605 downwards.
GATTTCAGGATATATCCTGAAGTTGAACTGAGTACATCTGAAGACAGTGACTATATTATTAATGCCCCGACAGGTGAGTTCCTGTTCTCTTTAAACAAGCCCTCAAGGCCCGTATACACTAACACTTTCGCCCTTCTGGCATGCTGCCTCTATTCAGCCGGAGCACTCCTGGTTCTTTTTTTCCTTTACGGGAGTTTCAGGCTGCCTTTTATTGGCTCACCTCTTTCAAAAAACATATGGCTGGCCATAGTCATACTCTTATTAATATCACTGAGGCTTGTCATGCTCGAGACAGGCTATCCGAACCTTTTCAGGGGATTCCAGCTTTTCCATCCCCATCATTACGCAAAATCATCACTGTTTCCCTCACTTGGAGATTTTCTGATAAATGCCTCCCTTATCTTCTTTATAGTGACCTGCTTTGCTGCCCACTTCAGGATAGTTGACAGGGAGACAAATCCCTGCAGGATGAAAAGTATTGTATGGGTGGCTGCACTCAGCATTCTGCTTTCAGCCTTTATGCTGTTTTTTCACTATATGTTCTACGGACTGATCTTCAATTCAAGCATTCAGCTTGAGGTGCACAATTTTTTCTACCTTAACAGGTTTAGTTTTGTTGCGTACCTTATACTGGCAATGCTGCTCGGATCACTTGTACTGCTGACCGACAAAGTGGTGTTCATCTCATCTACACTTGTCAGCCTGAAAACATTCCTCATAATATTTGCAGTTTCATTTGCCTCCGGCATGGCAATATTCCAGACAACAAGCCAACCGCTCAACAAATATGCCGTTACCTTTTTCATTATACTAACAGCCAGCATAACGGCAGTAAGGTATTTCAGGTACCGCTACAGCTACTCCCTTCAGGTATTCCTGATACTGATTGTTTCACTTTTTTCACTTGCATTCATAACTTCAAACAGTCGCTCCAAAGAAAAAGGCATCAGGCAGGTGATCGTTGTCAACCTGGCAAATGAAAGAGACCAGGTGGCCGAGTTCCTTTTTGAAGAGATTGAATACAGGATGGGACAGGATAGCTTCCTGGTAAATTCTCTCGGCAGCACCTATTATGACGATTTTGAAATTTATGATTATATCGCTACCAACTATTTCGGTGGTTACTTCAGAAAATACGAGATGCAGGTGGCCGCATGCGGGTACGATTTTGACCTCTGGCTTGAAGATGTGGGAGAGCTGGTAGACTGTTACGATTTTTTTTACGATATGTCTGACGAATACGGTATCCCCGTATCACGTAATTCCCGGTTCTTCTTTCTCGACAACCTGAACGGAAGGATAAGCTACCTGGGCATGATCGTCTTTGAATTTGACGAATATCCCCGGGAAAAGACCCTGTTTATTTCCCTGGACAGCAAATTGCTCAGCGAACAGCTTGGCTACCCCGAACTTCTGCTTGAGGGGAGGCTTTCAGGCTCTCCTGCGATCACACAGTACTCAAATGCAAAATATAATCAGGGACAGCTTATAACCAGGGCCGGAACATATTCCTACCCCCTGAAGCTGCAGTTCCAGACAGACGGGGAGAACCAGATGTCGTTCATTGAAGAAGGCGGGTATGAACACCTTGTATACAGGGTCGACCAGGATAATGTCATTGTTCTGAGCAAACCCCTGATAACAACAGTTGACCTGATAACCTCATTCTCCTATAGTTTTGCATTTTTTTACCTCCTTTACAGCCTGTCACTTCTGATATGCAAGTACCCACTGAAGATTAAAAACTGGCAGATAGATTTCAAGAATAAGATCAAGTTTTCAATGATCGGAGTACTGCTTCTGTCGCTCGTTATTATAGGGGCGGGGACCGTCTATTACAATATCATGCAGTTTGAGAACAAACAGTACGAGAACATAAGTGAAAAGATACAATCGGTGATGGTTGAACTCGAATACAGACTCGGACTTGAAAGAGAGCTTACGCCCGAAATGAGATATTTCGTTACCGGACTGCTGATACAGTTTTCAAATGTGTTTTATACCGACATCAACCTCTATGACCCTGAAGGTAACTTATATGCCTCGTCGAGGCCGGAGGTCTTTGAACTCGGCCTCACAGGTGAACAGATGAACCCGGTGGCATATTCGGAGATGGTAATCAAGAATAATGCACGCTTCATTCATAAAGAATCCATAAGCAACCTTTCATACCTGTCTGCCTATGTTCCATTTACCAATGCCAACAATGAAATCCTTTCATACCTTAACCTGCCATATTTTACCAGACACTCTATTCTGACAAAGGAGATATATACCCTGGTTGTTGCAGTAGCCAATATCTATGCGGTACTTATCCTTATAACCATTCTGATTGCAATAATCGTTTCAAATACAATAACCAAGCCCCTTCAGCTTATCCAGGATAAGCTTCGCGAGCTTTCACTGGGCAAAAAAAACGAACAGATCGATTATGAAAGTGAAGATGAGATCGGAAACCTTATCAAAGAGTACAACAGGATGGTTGTTGAACTTGAAAACAGTGCAGGCATGCTGGCCAGGTCAGAACGCGAAAGTGCATGGAGGGAGATGGCCAAGCAAATAGCACACGAAATTAAAAACCCGCTTACACCAATGAAGCTCAGTATTCAGCATCTGCAAAGGGCGTGGGAAGACAAAACTGATAACTGGGAGGAAGTTCTCAAAAACACAACCAGGAACCTGATCGAGCAAATAGACCACCTGTCCTCCATCGCAACAGCTTTTTCACACTTTGCCAAGCTTCCCGGCGCAAAAAGGGAGATGGTGAATATTTCAGAAACAATAAGAAATGTATCGGAATTATTCGCCAATTCGGATAACATCGACATCAAACTCAGGCTTAACGGGTACGAAAATCTTGCTGTGATATCCGACAAAATGCAGCTTAACCGCATACTTGTCAACCTTTTGAAAAACGCAACCCAGGCTATCCCCAAAACCCGCAAAGGAGAGATATCAATAGAACTGACAAGGGAGGAAGATATGGCTCTTGTAGAGGTAACCGACAACGGGGAGGGCGTACATCCGGCTATAAAGGATAAGATGTTCACCCCGTATTTCACTTCAAAGTCAGGCGGTACGGGACTGGGACTGGCAATTGTGAAGAATATAGCAGAGCAATACGGAGGCTCTGTGGGATTTACCAGTGAATACAACAAAGGGAGCTGCTTCTGGTTCAGGCTGCCCCTTGCACCGGAAGGAAAAGATGAAGATAGCTCCACCATAAGGGACGATTAAAGTGCAAGTGCCATTTAATTCAACTGCCATTCAATTCATAATTAGCAGGGTGCCTTTACCATTAGACCGCCTGAAAATCTTTTCACCTTGCTTTAGTATATATTCAAGTAATTGCTATATTTGTTAACCAGAACCGGGAAAGAGGAGATAATCCTCCTGACCCCTCTTGAACTAATTTGATAATCTATACTGTGTTAAAATATTTAATCAGCTTCAGGTTGCTCCCCCGGAAAATCAAAATTGATTCAAAGGGGCTGCAGCTGCTTGTCCTGCCTCTAATGTTCACCCTTTATGTTCCCGCGTTATATTCACAGGCTTCCATATCAGGAATAATCAATCAGTATACTGCAGTCGAGTCGGTCGACGGCCCCCAGTCAGTTACCGTTACCGATGCCTCCCCTTTCCAGCCGCGCGACACGGTACTGCTTATCCAGATGAAAGGCATGGGAATTGAGATTAGTGATGACCCGCAAGATTTTGGCAGACAACAGGACCTGAATAATTCGGGCCATTATGAATTCCTGGTAATTAGTGAAATTGATTATGCTGAAAGGAGTATAACATTTACCCGCGAGTTCCTTGAAGAGTATTCGGCCAGTGAAACAGTTCAGCTTGTAAAGGCAAGAGGGTTCGAGTCTGCCACAGTTGCTGGAACATTGACAGCAATGCCCTGGGATGGTGAAAAAGGGGGCGTCCTGGCAATGATAGTTACGAACACACTTTACCTTGAAGCAGATATCGACCTTTCTGAAACAGGCTTTCGCGGAGCAGGACCGGTCACATTATCCGACGAAATATGCGCCTCTGAAGATCCTTCTGCATACGGTGAACTTGTGTACCCTGAAGGATCAGACAAGTCGGGCCGTAAAGCAGAAGGATCAGCAACATATTATATTGATGGAGATGACAACAACATTCCCCTTGAAAATGATTTTACACACGGCAGGGGAAGGCTTGCCACAGGTGGAGGGGGAGGTAACGGACTCTTCGCAGGGGGTGGCGGCGGGGCAAATTACGGAACGGGAGGCTTTGGAGGTAACGAGACCGACATATGCAGTGATCCCGGTTACGAAACAGGAGGCATAGGGGGATACAGGTTATCAGACCAGCTGCGCAACCCTGACGGCACCTTCGTTAACCGTCTTTTTATGGCAGGCGGGGGAGGAGGATCAACCCGGACAAACGGAAGGGAAGCTACACCGGGCGGCAGGGGAGGCGGAATGGTTGTTATTGTGGCCAATTACATTGAAGGTTCTGAAGAGTACGGGATATATGCCGACGGAGGGTCAGTTACCGAAACAGCCACTGCCGGAGCCGGCGGGGGCGGGGGCGGCGGCACGATCGTAGCGTCGATCGATCACTACCTCGGGCAGGTAAATATGAGAGCGAGGGGAGGCAAAGGCGGTGATGTAAATCATGAGGATAAAGGCGGTCCCGGAGGAGGAGGTGGTGGTGGTGTAATTATTTTCTCCGGCAGTTCATTGCCTCCTGAAGTAAATACCTCTCTGCTTGGAGGAGCTGCAGGTACAAATATTATCCAGGGCGATCCGAACGGCACCACACTGGGGGCATCGGGCGGCGTTATAGAAGAACTTGAAATAAATATGAACGGCATACTTTTCAACGGGATCAGGACAGAAAGAGATACAATATGTGAAGCTACCGTACCTGAACTGCTTGAAGGGACCAGGCCAAGGGGAGGCGATACTCCATATGATTATATGTGGCTGAGACGCACCGCTGGCGAAACTGACTGGACTGCAATAGATGGGGCAGACCAGCAGCATTACCAGCCCGGGCCGCTGACTGAGACAACCGAATTCATGAGGGTTGTTGAGGACACGAGTTTCCCGCCTGTTATAGATTCAAGCAATATACTTACAATCACTATACAGCCCATGATAATGGGCAACAACATTTATAACGAGCAGACTATTTGCGAAGGCGATACACCCGGCACACTGGAAGGAGACATCCCGACCCAGGGTGGTACAGGCATTTTCGAATATGTGTGGAACAGTTCAACCGCCAACGGCCAACAGTGGACCGAAATCAGCGACAATAACGGCAACCCGGATTACAGTCCGCCCCCGCTCACAGATTCAACACTGTTTGTAAGAATTGCACTATCGGGAGTTTGTGTTGACACCTCCAACACTGTTGCCGTAAACGTTCACCCGGCAATAACAGGAAACATCCTCGATGACGACCAGACCATATGTCACGGCAACACCCCGCTCCCGGTCGGTGCGCCTGTCGGGACGGGAGGAGCGCTTGGTGAAGGCTCCTACTCGTATGAATGGGAAATTCTTGTGAACGGGGAGTGGGGTGCTTTGAACGGAGATGAAACATCAGAGTCCTACACGCCGGGTTCACTGACATCAACTACCGGATACCGGAGGACTGTCGAATCAGGTGCCTGCCGCGATACCAGTCCCCCGCACACCATCACGGTTCTGCCCCTGATAACAGGAAATACCATATCAGACAATCAGACCATCTGCTATCTCGATTCCCCTGAGTTGTTCAACGGGAGTGAGCCCTCTGGCGGTGACGGCATATTCAGCTATCTGTGGGAGGCATCGTCAGAGAGCGGCACATGGTTTACTGCAGATGGAGAAGCATCCGGCCGCAATTACCAGTCCCCTCCCCTTTCAGACACCACGAGTTTCAGAAGGATAGTCCAAAGTGGTGAAAACGATGCCTGCCAGGACACCTCCAATATTGTTACTGCCCTGTTCCATACGCTTGCTTTTGGATCAGTTGCTGGAACCAACGATACAATTTGCGCAGGCGAGCAGAGCACCATCACCTTCACTTTGAGCGGAGAGGGTCCGTGGGACATGGTTTTTACCGATGATACTGAACAATACAGAGTTGAAGGAATTGAATCGCCAACCTACACTGCACCGGTATCGCCAGAAACAGACGATTCAGCCACTTTTACATATACCATAGTATCACTTACCGACAGTTTCGGCTGCGTGGTGCCACCCGGGCATTTAACCGGTTCGGCCGGCGTCAGGGTTTATGCTTACCCCGACCCTGATCCGGGTACAGGAGGAGAGGTGTGCGGCCCCCTGTTCGAGCTTAATGCCAGTCCGGGACCTGGCCACGGAATTTGGGAAACATCAGCACCGGTAACATTCAGCCCCGCTCCATCCAGCCCCCAGGCAACAGCCACGGCTGAAGAATACGGCACCCATACACTGACATGGACGGAAACCAACTGGAAATGTAGCGCAGGCAGCGATATCACAGTTACTTTTTACGAACAGCCGGAAAATGTATCAGCAGGAGAGGACCAGAATCTCCATTATCTTTTTGAAACCTACCTTGATGCAGAGTTGCCCCCGGACATGACTGATGCTTTTGGTATATGGGAGGTGGTTGACGGCACCGGAAGCATCGTTTTTCCCGGCGACCCGTATACGGGGGTAACCGGCATGAGCTTTGGTGAAAACGTGTTCCGATGGACGCTTTATAACGGTATATGTGAACCCGTATATGACATCGTAACCATTTATATAAGGGATCTAGACACTCCAACAGGATTTTCGCCAAACAACAGTGGATACAATGATACTTTTGTGATTCGGGGACTGGAAAACTCGACCGTAAATGAGCTGACGATATTTAACCGGCAGGGAAATGTAGTTTTCAGGACGGTCAACTACATGAACGACTGGGACGGCAGAAACCATAACGGAGTTCCTTTGCCTGAAGATACCTATTATTATATACTGAGCGTTGATAACACATATTCATATAAAGGCTTCATCGTGCTGAGACGATAAAACGGAACTTATTGAAAAGATTGATTACCATATTGATTATTGCCCTGGCCGCCGTTGAGATGAACGGCCAGCACCTGTTCCCGGTATACAGCCAGTATATGCTGAACGGACTGGCGCTGAACCCCGCCTATGCCGGAAGCCGTGATGTGTTCAATATCACTTTGGGCTACAGGAATCAGTGGGTGGGATTTGAAGGAGCCCCGGTATCCCAGACACTCAGCATGCATACCCCAATGAGGAATGAGAATGTGGCACTGGGAATCTTCCTCAATAATGAACAGATAGACGTAAGGAACAACACGAGCCTCTATATAAACTATGCCTATCGTATCCCGCTTACAAAGGGACGTCTTGCTATGGGACTGAAGGCAGGGGGGGTAAACAGGAATGCAAACTGGAGCAGGATATCACTGCACGATCCCGGCGACATCGTATTCAGCGAACCTGCAACACGAGACCTGCTTCCCAATTTCGGATTTGGAATCTATTACTATACAGACCGGTTGTTCCTTGGCGCCTCAGTCCCCTATTTCATGAGCGACAGCACAAGGAACGGCAAAGCTGTACTGTACCATGACTTCAGCAACTATAACTTTTTGCTTACAGGAGGTGCCGTAATCGGTCAGGGGGGAGTTAAGGTAAAACCCAGTATACTCCTGAAGTACAATGAGAAGAACCCCCTGCAGGTTGATGCCAACCTGTCTTTTATTTTTGGCGACCTGATATGGATAGGTGCCTCCTACAGGATAGAGGATGCCCTGATCGGACTGATAAAGGTCCAGATAAGCGACAGGCTCAGGCTTGGATACACATATGATTACTCCCTGGGAAAGCTTGGCAGTTATCACAGCGGCTCACATGAAATAGCGCTTATTTACGATTTCAGGTTCAGGGTAAGTGCGGTTAATCCACGATACTTTTGAAAATGAGGCCACTCACATTCATATTGATTGCTATCTCTTTCTCGTCTTTTTCCGGCGCACAGCAGGGGGATTTCTATGAAATTACGCGTCTTCCTTTCACAACTGACGAGTTTGATGAGTTCGCCCCTGCATATTACGGCGAAGGGATTGTATTTACCACCAACAGGCGGATGAATTTCATTATCTCAAGGACAACTGATGAGGGAGAAAACCTTTTCAATATATATTACACCAGCAAACGGGAATCCGGCAGATGGCAGAATCCCGTAATTTTAGACAGGAACCTGAGGAGCAACTGGCATGACGGACCGGTAAGCTTCTCGCAAGACGGATCAAGGATCTATTTTACCAGGAATATCCCCGGTACAGGGAGCCAGCCGTCAAGGCTGGGTATCTTCATTGCTGATTATTCCGGGGGGAGCTGGACAAACATCAGGCCTTTCCCTTACAACAGCAATAACTACAACGTAGCTCACCCTTCTATAAGCAGTGATGGTGCAACACTCTATTTTACAAGTGATATGCCGGGGGGATACGGCGGAATGGATCTTTATTCATCCAGGCTGCAGGCACAAAGCTGGTCTCCGCCGGAAAATATGGGCAGCGGGATTAATACTGAGCATGACGAAGTCTTCCCGTGGATACACCAGGGAGGCAGGATCTATTTCTCCTCCAACAGGACGCCGGGAGGCACACTTGACCTCTATTACGCCCTTATGCGGGATAATGAATGGCAGTCCCCCGTCAGGATGCCTGAACCATTCAACTCAGAATATGACGACTTCGCATTCATAGCCGACAGGGAGCTTTCAGAAGGCTATTTTTCCTCAAACAGGGAGGGAACAGACAATATATACTCCTTCATATCAACCTTTCCCCTATTCACGGGCTGTGAAACTATGCGCGAGGAGCAACTCTGTTTTGTTTTTTATGAGCAGCGGGCTGAGAGAATTGACACCACCACCCTCTACCTTGAATGGGACATGGGAGACGGCACCAGGATTCGGGGACTGGAGGCGGAGCATTGCTTCGAGGAACTTGGAACCTATACGGTGCGGCTTGATGTGATCGACATGATTACCGGTGAAATGCAGGCCAATGTAGCCTATTACAACTTTACAACCCCCAGGGTAGAGCAGCCGGTCATCAATGCACCCGATACAGTATACGCCGGCAGGCAGTTTTCCCTAGATGCCACTGATACATATTTAAGGAATTTTGATATAGAAGATTTTTACTGGGACCTTGGTGACGGGACCAAGGTTTCGGGAGAGGTCATCAATCATACCTACCGGTTCTCCGGAACATACGAAATTATCCTGGGTGTAACCTCAGACCCCGATTCACCCTATGGCTACCGGAGATTGTGCGTTTACAAAGAGATAGAAGTGCTGGAACCAATTCAGGGAGATGTTGTGGAGGAGGGACAGAACAGGCACGGTTTTTGAGAAGTGCATTGTGTAACCTGTAAGATTACTCATATAAAAAAGAAACCGTTTGACGTTTTTGACGTATATGAATAAAAATAATGAAATAGGATGAGGTATCGCTTACTGATTATAACAATTCTTTTCAAGACGCTCCTTAGCCCGGTTCTCTCTCAACCCGTTCCCGCCCCGGACGAGAATATTCCGTGGCTTGTAACATTTGGCGGTGACGCCTGCCCTTCATGGGGTGACGACAATTTCACACAGACTTTTTTCTTTCTGATTCCCGAAGAACATACAGAACCTGTATACATAAGGGTCTACAATCCGGGTATCGGAGGGCGGTATGATGAACTTAACGGGTACTGGAACACAAGGGTAAATTATTCAGTATACGGAGGGCCGGAGGCCTGGTCCCATCCCGACGCCCAGGGTACGGCACCTGAAGGCAACTACCGCAGCGGCAACATGCTTGCCTCAAAAACATTCGGCAACGAACCCGAATATGACGCGACCTGGTACACCTTCGGGCCTTTCAATCCCATGGAGGGAGAGTATGTTGAAAAGTTCAGGGGCAACATTTTCAAGATCATTGCCCAGGGAGTGGAGGGCGATGACGGCAACCTTTACCGCTATTTTCTCTCTACCAGTGCCAATCAGAACATTCCTGTTGAAGGGGGAAACGCATTTGCCTACAGCTATACTTTCAGGCTCTCCAATGATCCGAGCGAGATCTCGCATATTTATCCCTTCATAGATGAAGAAACAATTTATGTGGAGGTGTCAAATTTCGACTGGGATTATGACGGGATCATCAGGATTGTGTCTGTAGCCAGGCAGGGGCAGGTGCTGGAAGTTTCAGGGGACGATTACTGGACACATGACAGGTTTGCAATTCTTCCCGAAGAACGGGGAACCTCGCTCGACCTTCAGTTTCACAAGCGGGCCAACCCTGTGGTAAGGAATAACAATGTTGTCGTGACAATCCGCAACCAGTATGACCAGGCGCTTCCGTTCTACGTAATACCGATAGGCGGCGTACCCCAGTACGGGTACAGTATCGGGGTCAGGCCCGCGGGTAATTAATCATAAAAACAGAATACAATGCCGGGGTCAATATTCAGGCAGACAGCACTCTCAGCTATTATATTATTTGTTTTGAACCTGTCATCGCAGGCACAGGAATACCGGTTCCGCAATTATGGAATCGAACAGGGCCTGCCCCACAGGTTTGTTTACACCGTAAACCAGGACCAGGCAGGCTTCATGTGGATAGGGACCAGTACCGGGCTTGCAAGGTTTGACGGTTTTGAATTTGAAATAAACCCGTCGGGCGATTCATTGCCCTCAGGTTTTGTAGTAAAAAGTTTCGATGATTCACAGGGAAGGATCTGGTTCGGTTTCAACAACGGAGGTGTTGCTGTACTGTCAGACAACAGGATATCAGTGCCTGATAACAATGATATGAGAACCCTGGTCACCGGCATTGCCGAGGACAGTGAGGGCAACATTCTGGTAACATCGCAGCAGCATGGGATGATCACCATAGACCGGGAAATGAATATCACACCCCTCCATGATATGTTTTCAGGTACAGCCATAACCACGATGGCCGTAACACAGGATGACAGGCTTCTTATCGGGACCTTCGAAGGCCTTTACATTTACAACTACTCACCCGGTAGCATCCCCCAAATGGCAAACAAAATTGAGGGATTACCATCTGTTGCGATATCAACTTTACTCACTACTCGTGAGGAAGGCATATTTGCCGGAACACGGGGCTATGGGGTTTATCACCTGGCAAACAGGGCTGACGGAGGCTTTGATGTTACAAATATTGGTGCTGGTTACGGTTTCGAAAACACCACGGTCGAATCACTTTACAGAGACCGATCCGGCAACTTATGGGTCAATACCCGGGGCGATGGTGTTTTCAGGCTAAGCACCCCTGCCGTCGAAGAGGAGGTGTCTGTTGTAAAAAACTTCACAACCCGTAACGGGCTCCCTGCCGATATAATTCACCAGACCATTTCCGATGCTGAGGGTAATTTCTGGTTCGCAACATTCGACGGATTATCAATGCTCGCCGACGAAGCCTTCAGTTTTTACAGGTCTTTCAGGGAACCTTTCGGTCAGAATGTGCTGTCTGTCTTTTCAGACAACAACCACTTCTGGCTGGGGGGAGAAAGCGGACTGATGAGGATATCAAGGGTGTCCGGCGAACAGACATTCCTTGGTACGGGAAGGGGCCTGCCATTTGACAATGTAACCGCAATTACCGGCTCCAAAGATGGAACCTTGTGGGTGGGGACATCAGAAAATGGAATTTATAAGCTTGACAGGAGTAGTCTTACAGCAGAAAGGTTTTATTTTTCAGCATACTCACTTGAGAATGCAGTACATGACCTTCAGTATGATAATGGATTATTAAGAGCTGCCACCAGCAGCGGCGTACTTGAGTTCAACCTTGAAACTGCTGAAAGATTGCGGTTTGGGACAGACGAGGGGATGCCACACAACTATATAAGGAGTATTTTTCAGGCATCTGACGGCACTAATTGGGTTGCAACAAGAGGAAACAGGCTGGTTGATATCGAAATTGCCGAAAACAGGAGAACGATAATGATTCCATCCATGGAGCTTGATTTTGTTGCACTGACCGAAGACGCTGAAGGGGATTTATGGGCAGCCACCGCCGGAAACGGCATTATCCGCGTATCCAATGATACAATGGTCCAGCTCACAACCGATGAGGGTCTTCACAGCAATTTCTGCTACAGCATGATAACTGACGACCGGGGAACCATATGGGTGGGCCACAGGTTGGGTGTAAGCAGGATAAACCCGGAAACCTACCACGTAAGGACCTACAGTACCGAAAGTGCCATAACAGGCGATTTCAACCATAATGCCGGTCACAAAACCTTAGACGGCCTCCTGTTGTTTGGCACAACCGGGGGTCTGGTTATATATGATAATTCAAGGGAAAAAGAATTTACCGCTCCGCCAATTCTGAATATCACATCCATACAGGTATCAGACGACCGGTATATGGGTGTTGACCGCATATCCCTTCCCTACGGGAGCTACAGGTTCAGAATTGATTTCATCGGTTTCAGCTATAGCGATCCTGATAAAGTATCATACCAGTATAAGCTTGAAGGATTCGACCTGGACTGGTCAGATCCCTCGGAACAGAGATATGCATACTATCCAAGGCTTGACGACGGCAACTTCACTTTCCTGCTCAGGGCAACAAATGCTGACGGAATTTCAACCGAACACCCCCTGGAACTTGCGATCATAATCGATAAACCAATATGGAAAAAATGGTATTTTTTCCTGTTTGTTGCTCTTTTTGCCGGACTGGCGCTGTTTATTTTCATCAAGATAAGGGAGCGTAACCTGAGGATTGAGAAGGAGCGTATTGAAAAAGAGCTTGATATCAGGACAAGGGAGGTTGTTGAGCAAAAAGCGGAAATTGAGCACAAGAACAAGGATATCACCGATAGCATAAACTATGCACAGCGGATTCAGGCCAGTATACTCCCACCTGTCACAAAAATATCGGAAAATTTCAGGGAGTCTTTCGTATTTTATCAGCCCAGGGATATCGTAAGCGGCGATTTCTACTGGTTCGACAAGGTTGCTGAAAACAAGTTCCTTATAGTTTGTGCCGATTCAACCGGCCATGGTGTACCCGGTGCCTTCATGTCGATGATAGGTACAACACTTATCAAGGATATCTGTATGCGGCCGGACATTTCCTCACCTTCCGATGTGCTTGCCACACTCGACAGGGAGGTTACCAGCACACTTAACCAGAATATTGACCCGTCAGGTAAATCAACTGACGGCATGGATATTACTGTATGTGAGTTTGACCTTGAAAGGAGCTATTTCCGTTTTGCTTCTGCAATGCGGCCCATAATGATGCACCATAAGGGTGAGCTGACATATATCAGGGGAAGCCGTAACTCAATAGGTGGATATTATACAGAGCAAAAGGAGTTTGAGAACCAGGGCTACCAACTTGACCCGGGCGATATTATCTACCTCTTCAGCGATGGATATCCTGATCAGTTCGGAGGTCCGCTCGGCAAGAAATTCAAAATGGTCAGGCTGAAGAATCTGCTGGCAGATATATGCGATAAGCCCATGTCTGAGCAGCACGAACACATCCGCAACAGCTTTAATCTCTGGAAAGGAGACCATGAACAGGTTGACGATGTGCTTTTCATGGGAATAAAGGTCTGACCCCGGGTCGCAGCTTTATTTCTTCCTGAAATATAGCTGGACAGGTACACCTGTAAAATCAAAGTTCTCTCTCAACCTGTTTTCCAGATACCTTTTGTAGGGCTCTCTTATGTACTGTGGCAGGTTGCAGAAAAAAGCGAACGCAGGTGTGCTCACAGGCAGTTGGGTAACGTAGTTTATCTTGATGTGCTTCCCCTTTACGGCAGGGGGGTGGAACTGGTCAACCGCTTTCCGCAGCATATCATTCAGCCTGGAGGTGCTGATACGTTGCTTTCTCCTGGTATAAACTCCTGCGGCCTCCTCCAGTATTTTGTATATTCTCTGCATCGTAAGGGCCGATGAGAAAATTACCGGCACATCATCAAATGGTGATATGCGCTCTTTTATTATACCTGTATATTCTTTTACCGTAGCTGTATCTTTTTCAATCAGGTCCCATTTGTTCACGGCAATCACCACCCCTTTTCTGTTCCTTACGATAAGATTGAAGATGTTCACATCCTGGGCCTGCATCCCGGTTGTTGCATCAACCATAAGGACACACACGTCAGACCTTTCGATAGCCCTGATCGACCTCATGATAGAATAAAACTCGATGTTCTCCATGGCTTTTCCCCTCTTCCGCAATCCCGCGGTGTCAACCAGGAAAAACTCATGCCCAAATTTGTTGTAGTAAGAATGTATGGAATCTCGTGTGGTCCCTGCTACCGGTGTTACAATGTTCCTCTCCTCCCCCAGCATGGCATTTGTAAGTGAAGATTTGCCGACATTGGGCCTGCCTACAATTGCGAGGGCGGGAATATCCTCAAGCCGGTTCTCCTTCACCGCCGGCTGAATATCGTTTGCAAGTGCATCCAGCAATTCGCCTGTACCTGATCCGTTTATTGCAGATACCGGATAGATCTCGCCAAGTCCGAATCTGTAAAAAACACTGGCATCATAATACCTCTGAGAATTGTCAACCTTGTTCACCACAACCAGCGTGCTTTTTCCGCTTTTTCTCAACAGTGCAGCAATCCTCTCGTCAATGTCGGTTATACCGCTTGTAACATCAACAACGAACATTACCGAATCAGCCTCATCAATGGCCAGCATAACCTGCCTGCGTATCTCCTCCTCAAATATATCACCTGAGCTTGTGATGTATCCACCGGTATCAATTATCGAAAACTCCTTGCCGTTCCAGTCCGATTTCCCGTAGTGCCTGTCACGGGTAACCCCGGAAACCTCGTCAACAATTGCCTTCCTTTCACCACAAAGCCGGTTAAAAAGGGTTGATTTGCCCACATTGGGACGTCCTACTATTGCAACAATATAGCTCATTTTTTATCTTATCTTTGACTTTTGGTTACTGCGGGTTTGACATGCGTACTCCCGGATCCCTGCTCACGGTCAGTCTTACCTGTATCCGAAACGTTTCAGCTGGTTCTCCCTGGTACGCCAGTCCTTGTTTACCTTTACGAACAATTCGAGGTAGACCTTCCGGCCGAAAAACTCCTCCAAATCAATTCTTGCTGCCGTACCTGTTCTTTTCAGCGCAGCGCCCTTGTTACCTATAATAATTCCTTTCTGGGTTTCGCGTGACACATGGATAATTGCCCTGATACGGAGGATGTCTTCCGTATCCATGAACTCTTCTATTTCAATCTCGGTTGAGTAAGGAACCTCCTTGCGGTAGTTAATAAAAACCTTCTCCCTGATAATTTCAGACGCGAAGAACCTCTCAGATTTATCGGTTAATGCATCCTTGGGATAATAAGGAGGCGATTCGGGCAGTAGCTCCAGGATTTGTCCGAATACCTTATCGAGATTGAACCGCTCTTTTGCCGACAGGGGTATTATAAAGGCATCAGGCAGTATCTCCTTCCATTTATCAGTGAGCATCTCAACCTGTTCCCGGGAACCCAGGTCGATCTTGTTGATCAGAAGCAGGACAGGAATTTTGAGCCGCCTGATCTTTGAAAGATATTCACTGTTTTTAAGAATATCATCACCTACATCAGTCACATAAAGAAGAATATCCGCATCGGCCAGTGCACTGCTCACAAACTTCATCATTGATTCATGAAGCTTGTAATTGGGCTTTACTATGCCAGGTGTATCTGAATATACTATCTGGAAATCATCACCGTTAACAATCCCCATGATCCTGTGCCTGGTGGTCTGGACCTTTGAGGTAATAATAGACAGGTTCTCGCCGACAAGGGCATTCATGATTGTCGACTTCCCGACATTCGGGTTACCCAGAATATTAACAAACCCTGATCTGTGTCCCATATCCCGTCTTTTTATCTTAGGTTAATACTGAGGGTAAGCTTAAATGCAAAGTTATCGGCTACCCTGTCGAAGGAATAGGGGCCGTACCGGTAGAAAACCCCTATCCCATATCCCAGAAAAAACTGCCTGAGCAGGTTATTAACAAGAACTCCCGACTCGATATACCCCTTCTCCATAGTGTTGACCGGTATATTGAGATGGTTCTCCCTGCCGGAAAGCTGTCCGATCCCCATATTTGTAACAAGTACAACCTCAGGCCGGAAACTGCCCGACCTGAAAAGAAGGCTTTCAAAGTTCTGACGCAGGAACAGCGACAGGAAGCGGTCTGATATGAACTCAGCGGGCCGCATGGTGGCAAAACTGTTGGCAGCTTCGACCGAAAAGTCCCTGAAACTTCCCTTTCCGCTGAACAATAACTGGTAAGTTACCTGGCTGTTATTAACGCCACCTTCAAGCATTACCGAGGCACGTCCAAAACGTCGCGTCTCAATGGTATGGAATGCTGCGGCCGATATTCTGGTGTACTCATATTCGCCGTCAAACAACCCCGTACCAATCCCGGCATTAATCCATACAACCGGATAATCTGTTCCCATGGATATCCTGGTGCCGCGTGGCGTCTGCATGAACCTTTCACGGTAAGCGAACCTGAGTTGCAACCCCGCCTCGGTAAAATGAAACGGCCCACCGGTGCCGGCATCTCCTGCAAAAACATAATCATCACCCGGAGTTACCACACTTCTTGTTAAATAGACCCTCCCGCCGAAATGCCTCAACAACCGGAATGACAAAGAGGCATCATATTTCTCCGAATAATCCATCCGGCCTACCATGAACCGCCTGAAGCTTTCGGTTGAAAGGGCAGACCCTGTTCCAAAGAAATCATACCCCCCCGCTTCCTCAACATCATTCGAATATGACAGCCCAATCTTAATATCGCCCGGGCGGTAAAGCAGGAGTGATGTCTCTGCCCCGTATTTAAGCCTCTTGTCCTTAAATCCCCAGGCCAGGTGTCCACCGGCTGAAAAGCGCCGCGACACTCTTTCGCCGGTCACAAGCCTGAGCCCCGGGCGCAATCCCTCGAAATAATTGTAATCCAGAAGACTGGAATAATCAATGTTCAGATACCCCCAGGGTATATATCCTGAAGCGAGCGTCTCAAATATCCTCAGGGTGCGGTCAAAGTTTGCCGCCTGGCCAACGCTGTCCATATAGTGATAGGTCTGCAGATCTTTTGAAGAAAGGGGCTCTGTCCTGTATAAATCCCAGAAAGAATTATCTCTGCGGTATGCATCAGCCATTACTTCAAGTTCTACACTGCCGAAATTCCTGCGGCTCAGTTCCGGCTCTAAAACTATATCCGACAAGTATGACTTTCCAATACCCACTGGCCGGTAACTTGTCCGCGTACCGGTGGAGACACTCTCCCGGCCGAAAATTATGTCTGTATTGAGTTCGCCGGGAAACCACTGCCTGCCATCTACGAAATTGTAGTTTTGTTGTATCCGGATAGTAAAAAAGCTCTGAGGCTCATATGGTTCAGCAATAACATTCTGAACGGCGTAGCCGTTTGTATTGATATAAACCACCCCCTGCAGTCCGTCAAAATTCCTGTTCGGATAAGGCCTGAAAGAAATAATATACAGTGTGTCATCCTGTTCGGTAAACATGCTGTCTTCCAGTATAAATGAATACCTGGAGGTGCTTCCACGGCTTATGGGGTTAAGGTACCTCCTGTCAAGGACGGAGATAAAATCGTCGTAAAATGTGAACGATTGGAGCTGGGTAGCCAGCAATGTAAATGAGGGATCCTGGAAACCGCTCACCCGCGAGGCCACAACCTGCTCGTTGTTCCTGCCGGGCCGCCGGTACTGCCGTTTACTTACCGATTCCATCAGAAAAAGGTGCTGCTTCTCTATAAACTCCCGCAGCCGGATCTCGCTCGAATCAACTTCCCCTGTTGCACCATCGCTCTCGGGCTCCTTTTCCTCCGCTCCCGTCTCTCCGGTAAAAGCAAACCTGATCGACACACCGGAGGTCCCCGGCAGGTTTATCCGCGAAAGCAGAGTATCGGGCACCAGTGTAAAATATAGTCTATTGTATGAAGTGTATGAAAAGGATGAAAGCATCTCCGGGTTGTTCATCCGACGGTTCTCGAGGGCCCTGAGTATTATCCGGTGTGCAGGGTTGATGCCTGGTCTTATCGTTACCTCCTCCAGTAAAACCGGTTTTTGTTCCATGCCTATCAACATAACCCGCCCGGCGTCATCACCTGAAGGGATTACAGTCTTTGCTTCATAACCTACATAACTAAGCTTAAGGAAGTCAGGCATCAGGCCTGATGTAATTGTAAACCGGCCATCAATTCCTGTTGTTGTACCTGTACCCCTTTCATTGTATACAATGTTTACAAAAGCCAGCGGCTCACCGGTATCCTGGTCCACCACCCGGCCCAAAAGGATGACATCACTCCCGCCGGCATCAGCCCTGGAGGTAAAAGCAGCCAGGATCACTGCCGCAGTAATAATTATGCCTGAATATTTTCCCATACCTTAAAGAGATGTTACACGGTTCATCCGGCACCTATCTGAATATATTCATTTTCAGCTTAATGACCTCCTTTTCACTCAGAAACCTCCATTTACCCCTTGGCAGGTTCTTTTTTGTGAGGCCTGCAAAGGAAACCCTGTCAAGCTTTATCACCTTATAGTCAAAATGCCCGAATATCCTCCTGATAATTCTGTTTCTGCCGGAGTGCAGCCTTACCCCAACCTCTGACATGTCATTTTCGTCAGTCCATGCAATCTCATCGACCCTGATGTGGCCGTCATCCAGGTCAACACCTTCTGCAATCTTTTCCATATCCGCCGGTTCAAGCGGGCGATCAAGCCTTGCCTGGTAGATCTTTACCGCACCGTGAGAAGGGTGTGTCAGCTTCTTCGCAAGATCGCCGTCATTTGTGAACAGGAGAAGGCCTGTGGTATGCCTGTCGAGACGGCCGACAGGATATATCCTTTCAGGGCAGGAGCTCCTTACAAGCTCCATAACTGTTTTCCTGGCACGGGGGTCGTCAACTGTTGTAATGAAATCCTTTGGTTTGTTAAGCAGCAGGTAGACCTTCTTCTCGGGATCGAGCTTCTTCCCCTTGAACCTCACAATATCAGATGTAGTAACCTTTGTGCCGACCTCCTTTACAACTTCTTTATTTACGGTAATATGGCCAGCTTTTATATAATCATCGGCTTCCCTGCGCGAACAGATGCCTGAATTGGCTATATACCTGTTAAGCCTTATCTCGGTTTGCCGTTTGGTATAGTGGCCCTTACCCGGATCGCGAACCTGCCCGGGCGGGTCTTGCCTGTTCTGCTTTACCCTCCCTTTCGGGGAGGAGTGCTTTTTGCTTTTGAACTTTTCAAAAGGATGTTCCTTTTTACTGTGCCTGCTACGGGGCCCTCCAGCATTTTTACTTTCTGTCATCAGGTAATAAGAATTGCGGGTTAAACGGCGATACAACAGTTGAGTGCAAAGTTAATATTTTTACCGCCATATTAATTATTGTCATCATGCAGGCAGCCCGGCTGCATATTTTAAGCAGTTATTGCGATATTTAGCGGTATTTGGATTAATTTCGCATCATTAAACACGGCAATTATGACACTCATAAAATCAATTTCGGGTATCCGCGGAACAATCGGCGGCATACCGGGCGGGGGACTTACCCCTCCCGACATTGTAAGATATACATCAGCCTGGGGGATGTGGTTGATGAAACAGGAAAAGAAAAAGAGATACAGGGCAGTAATTGGCCGTGATGCCAGGATATCGGGCGAGATGGTTAACCATCTTGTTTGCGGCACACTTATGGGGATGGGCATAGATGTAACAGACGCGGGGCCAGCAACCACCCCAACCGTTGAAATGGCCGTGCAGTTTGAAAATGCAGACGGAGGCATAATACTTACTGCAAGCCATAACCCAGTAGAGTGGAATGCACTGAAACTGCTCAACAACAAGGGTGAGTTCCTTTCGGCCGAAGATGGAGAACAACTGCTTGAAACAGCAGCCAAAGGGGATTTCAATTATGCCGGGGTTTATGAACTGGGTAAATACCGCACCGATACAGGCTACACCCGCCGGCATATCGAAGAGATTCTGAAGCTGCCACTGGTTGACACTGAAGCCATAAAAAAACGTAATTTCAGGATTGCGGTTGACTGTGTCAACTCGGTAGGGGGAACGGCAGTGCCACAGCTACTTGAAGCGCTCGGGGTTAAGGAGATAATCAGGCTTTATTGTGAACCGGACGGAAAGTTCCCGCATAACCCCGAACCCCTTGCGGAAAATCTCCGCGATCTGTCGGATGCCGTGGTTTCGGGCAAAGCAGACCTGGGTTTTGCACTCGATCCCGACGTTGACCGTCTTGCAATCGTAAATGAAGACGGAGGAATGTTCGGCGAGGAGTACACCCTCGTGGCAGTTGCCGATTACGTGCTGCAGGCCACCCCCGGCAATACGGTATCAAACCTCTCATCGACAAGGGCACTGAAAGATATTACCCTGAAGCACGGGGGCAGTTACAGTGCATCGGCAGTGGGAGAGGTAAACGTGGTTGCCGAAATGAAGCGCACAGGTGCCGTTATCGGAGGCGAGGGAAACGGGGGCGTGATATATCCGCCCCTTCATT
>SLMM01000069.1 GCA_007133565.1 Bacteroidales bacterium | reverse complement strand
TACGAAAAACACCAGGTCGCCAGCTATCAGCTCATCCATGCCGGCTATTATCCTACCGTACCTTGCCTGCTCCTGGGAGTTGTGAGGCAGATGGATGTCATAACTGGCAAAGACTGCAACCAGCAACCCTGAGCAGTCCATACACCTGCTTGTCCGCCCTCCCATGCAATGAGGCACCCCAAGGAATTCCAATGCTGTAGCAATAATATCGGCCGGCACTGCTTCTCCGGTATCCAGTGGCCTTCCCGTACCAGATGCGAAAAAATCAGAAAGCATCCTTCTTTCAGATCCTGTTTCAATATTATTGAAATCAGAAATTCTGTACATATGCCTTGAACATGAGTTACCCATAATCTGGATAACAAGTGCGATAAGCAGAAAATACCGTGATCGTGCTGACCTGTTCATAGTATCCATAATCTGGCCGCGGGAGAAAGCGGCATGCTGAGCTGCAGTTAATGCCGGTAAGCTGCGGTGCAGGAATCTCAGGCAAGCCAGCAGATTAACAAAAGTTAAAATTTTCAAAGCAAAGTCAAATATATCTTAATAATGCTAAAGACAATCAGAAAATAAGTAAAAACTGACGGCCATCTTCACACCATGGAAAACCGCAATATTACCGTCCGTTTTCGAACACCCGGTGTCCGCTAATGAACATCCTCATCATAACCTGACCTGAACATCGGCAAATACCATATTGTTTACCATAAACTTAATTCATATGGCATATTACTTGATGTAATAGAATAAAGGTTAACCCTGCCCTGACAATCTGATCCTGAATATGCTCGCAACCAATTATTTAAAGGTGGCATTCAGGCAGTTGCTCCACCGTAAGGTATACTCCTTTATCAATATCCTCAGCCTGGGAGCAGGTATTGCATGCAGTATCATTATATTCATGCTCGTATGGCATGAAATTACCTACGACAGGTTTCATGGCAATTATGATCAGATATACAGGATAGGACTTGAGGGAAGATTTTTCTGGGGTGATGATCAGCAGTACAATGTGCCGGCTAGTCTCGGACCGGCACTGGAAGAACAGTTACCGGAGGTCGATGCCTTCACCAGGATTGCAGCATGGGGTCGCGATCATCTTGTTGTTGCCGGGATAGATAGTTTCCTCAACACCAACGCAATTTATGCCGATGGCAATTTTTTCCGGATGTTAGGATTTGAACTTACCGGCGGCAATCCCCTTGAAGTACTTGATAACCCCTTTACCGCTGTTGTTACCGGAGATATTGCTATAAAGCTGTTCGGCAATTCAGATCCGGTTGGTAAAACAATTGCAGTCAACAATACAGGTTATACCATTACAGGGATAGCTTCCGAACCTCCGAAAAACTCACATATTAAGTATTCGGTAATTCTCTCGCTCGAATCTCTGTATGCAGGGAGTGCACGCCAGAATCTGGAAAGCTGGAACAATTTCAACTCCTATCTGTATGTCAGGCTTGCCGAAGGAGCAAATGTGGATGAATTCATACGAAAAACAGATGAGATCATGAAGATGAACATGGACACTGATCTGTTTGAAGAGTATGGCATAAGCTTAAACCCTTTTGCAAGACGGATTGACCGCGTATATCTTGAAGAATCCCCTGAGGGAGGCTTCAAGCCAAATGTAAACAGGCCCAAACTTTATATCCTCGGGGGAGTTTCTGTACTGATGCTGGTTGTGGGTTGCATGAATTATGTAATCCACTCCACGGCCCGTGCTGCCTTAAGGGCAAGAGAGGTTGGCCTGCGCAAGGTTGCCGGGGCGGAAAAGAAAAACCTGGTCTTTCAATTCCTTGGAGAATCCCTGATGATTACCTTCTGGGCGCTCATACTGGCAATCCTGATGGCTGAAATATGCATTCCTGCGGTGAACAGAATATTTCAAACAGATATAGCGATACTGTCTTCCAGGAATATACCTGTGCTTTTCTCACTTCCACTGCTATACTTTTTTGTTACACTGCTGGCAGGGCTTTACCCCGCCTTCTACCTGTCGGCAATATCTCCTGCCCGGATCATCAGAAACAGCAGTTTCTCACTTACCGGAAAATCACGAATGCGCCAGACACTTGTGGTGTTTCAGGTTGTAATTGCAACGGTGCTTCTTGTATGTGCAATGACCATGAACCGCCAGTTGAATTATATAGAGCAGAAGGATCTGGGTTATGAACCATCCGGAAGAATTGTCATACCACTTAATTCTGCTGAGGCCAGAAGGAAATGCATGGTACTGAAAGAAAGCCTTACCGGGTTACCGGGGGTAAAAGGTGCAGCAGGATCTGATAAATACCCCGGAATTCAGTTCAGTTCAAGTCCCCACAGAATAACCGGAATTGACGAGAGTGTTGTACTTGCAAGGCATGTTGTTGATCACGACTACATAGAGGTGATGGGAATAAAAATAGCAGAGGGACGGGGGTTTTCACGCGAATACCCAGGCGACATGCAGGCAGCCATGGTCAATGAAACAGCGGTAAGGGCATTTGGCTGGGATGATCCTGTAAACAAAAGAATTGCCTGGGACAGAACTGAGCATACACCTCCCGACATATATAACGTAATAGGGGTTGTGGGTGATTATCATTTTAAATCGCTCCATGAGCCGGTTGAGCCCCTGGTACTTTTTCAAGCTCCCGGTTACGAACATGATTTTCTTACTGTCGCCATAGACCGGGAAGATTTTACAACTGTAATTTCCAGTATCAGGGATGCCTGGAACGAACTTTTCAGAGATGAGGTTTTTACATGGCTCCCCATGGAGGGGACTTTCAGCAGCTACTATGAGGATGAAAGGGAGATGGGGAAAATGATCATTTTCTTTTCTGTACTTGTTATCGTAATCTCGTCTCTGGGACTATTAGCCCTGGTATCATTCATAACAGGCAGCCGTACAAGGGAGATTGCTGTACGCAAAGTCTTCGGCGCAACCGCAAGGAGCATCTCATTGCTGTTTGGAAAACAATTCGCAGCCTGGATCATTGTTTCAAACGTGCTGGCCTGGCCGGTTGCCTTCTTCCTGATGCAAAGGTGGCTCCGCAACTTTGCATACCAGGCAGACCCCGCAGATCTAATCATCTATATATCAGCGCTGTTGATTACCCTGATAATTGCCTTATCTGTTATGGCCTGGCAAACAATAAAAACAGCGTTGATAAACCCGGCCCAAACCCTTAAATATGAATAACTATCCCGTATTCCGGACAACCCTGAAAAGGCACGGCAATTGGCCGTTAAATTTTAGTTAGGTCCATTTCATTTATTCCTGGTCTGCTATATTTCATTACATTTGAATATCCCGACCGGAAAAACCACAATAATATAGCCACTTGCGGCTAAAGCACACAAAAGGATATGCATAAAACCTTCAGAATAATACTAAAAGCCCTGTTATATGCAATAACTGGCATCTTCGGCCTGGTGCTGATAGCCGTTTCAGTCTTCTATATCTCCCTGGGCATCAAAAATTACAGGGCAAAATCAAAACTGACAGAGAAACAGGTTATCCAGGTGGACGGGTACTCATTCAGAGACCTCAACAACAACGGCAGGCTTGATGTATATGAAGATTTCAGGCAGGATACCGAAGCACGGGTAACCGATCTGCTTTCGCAGATGACATTAGAGGAAAAGATAGGGCTTCTCTGGCACCACCCTGTAGGTGTCGGACGTAAGGGACAGGTACTGGGAACCCCCCGGATCAGGGCAGTCAATTTCTGGTCTACGTTTGACATGCTCCTGAACAGGCATGTAACCCACTATAACCTCTTTTTCATACCTGAAGCCAGGTACCAGGCCAGGTGGTACAATCAGCTTCAGAAGCTGGCAGAACAGAGCCGGCTGGGAATACCGGTCACAATCAGCAGCGATCCACGTCACGGTATATCACCTTCGGGTGTGCAATTTCCATCCTCAGGCATGTCGGAGTGGCCTTCGTCTATCGGACTGGCAGCGATTGGCGATTCAATGCTTGTGGCTGAATTCGGTCGTATCGCCAACCAGGAGTACCGTGCTGTCGGGATACGCACTGCATTGCACCCGGTAGCTGACCTGGCAACCGAACCACGGTGGGCACGTATAGCCGAAACCTTCGGTGAGGATGCCCGGCTTTCAGCCATGCTGACCGCAGCCTACATCTACGGGTTCCAGGGTGACAGCCTGGGCCCGGAAAGCGTGGCCTGCATGACAAAGCACTGGCCGGGCGGAGGGCCCCAGAAAGAGGGATGGGATGCACATTTTGACTATGGCGCTGAACAGCATTATCCGGGAGATAATTTCGATTACCACCTCATCCCTTTCAGGGCGGCAATTGATGCCGGCACTGCCATGATAATGCCCTACTATGGTATTCCCGTGGGTCAGACCGCCGAGGATGTAGGGATGAGCTACAACAGGGAAATAATACAGGAACTGCTTAGGGATGAATTTGGTTATGATGGCATTGTATGCACAGACTGGGGTATACTCACAAGGACCTACTGGGGAATGGAGGATTACACGGTAAAGGAGAGAATAGTTAAGGCACTTGATGCCGGAGTTGATCAGTTCGGGGGCGACATCGCCGTAAAAGAGCTGCTGGAACTGGTTCAGGATGGAATAATACCTGAGAGCCGGGTTGACATGTCAGCGAGAAGGATACTCAGGGCAAAGTTCGATATGGGACTGTTTGACAATCCCTACGTTGATGAAAGCAAGGCATTGGAAATTGTAGGCAGGAATGATTTTGTCGAGAAAGGGAGGCTGGCGCAACGCAAATCAATAGTACTTCTGAAAAATGACCGGGATATTCTTCCTCTGAACAGCGGACTGAAAATATATACAGAGGGTATTGATAAAGAGACAGCGCGTCTTTATGCAACAGTTGTTGACAACCCCGATGAAGCCGACATGGCAATACTAAGGCTCAGGACCCCGTCGGGTGATGCAAGGATGGGATCATCGTTTCTTGACAGGATTATTGAAGGTTTTTTCCAGCAGGGGGACCTTGACTTCAGGGAGCCGGAGCTGGGCAGGATACTTGATATATGCAACAAGGTGCCGGCAATTATATCCATTCAGCTCAGCCGCCCGGCAGTCATTCCCGAAATTGCAGCTGCTGCAGCCGGATTGCTGGGCGAATTTGGCGCTCATGACGATGCCCTGCTCGATATTGTGTTCGGAAAGTTCAACCCATCTGCCAGGCTCCCGTTTGAGTTGCCCTCATCAATGGAGGCAGTGCGAAAACAATTTGAAGATGTGCCATACGATTCGGAAGACCCCCTGTTCCCGTTCGGACACGGCCTCAGTTACGGGGAGTAAGCCTTATTTCGGAACCGGGCACCACTGAAAAGAGGAAAACCCGCCCGTGTCAATTCAGATCAATCCCGACCGCAAATCCAAACCAGGGCTTGTTTTGATATATCCAGTAATTCCTGTTACCGTCAAGCAGGTAATCGATCCCGACACCCAGGGCAATATTTATAGCTGGAGTTGCCAATAGTGCAGCCACCCCGGCGGTCCACACCACTCCGTCATACTCTGAGTCAATTGCACCGGATGTAACCCAGGGACTCATGAAGGTGGAGCCGAAACCTGAAAAAGCCCCGAGTGAAAAACCGGTATGATTTATCTGCTGTTTCAATTTACCGGGAAGAGCAGGAGAATAATCTACAGTATAATAATCTGTCCGGTAACCCGCGTAAAGAACCCCGTTAAGCTCCGAATTCAATTGGTGGTGCATATCCTCCCGGGCAGGCCGGATCTTGAAAATGAATGAAAGCAGGTCCAGGTCAAAACTTGTACTTTTGAATGACAGTGGTGGAAGAGATACGCGACAATAGAATCTTCAGCTGCCTCAATCATAAATTCTCTGGTCGGTGATTTCAGGGTGCCTGATATCATAATAATTATCTTCAATGATATTGTCAGTTGGAACAGCAAAAACAGCACAACCCTGGTTCAGAACAATTACTCCTGATAACAGGGCAAGATAAAGCTTTGGGTAAAATTCTGGTAACCGGATATGCATGACTATAAAAATAGTCATATATTTGTTGAAAAGCCGGATTCAACTCATGGCATTCCCTGTGCCACTGAATCTATCCGGCTTTTATGATCAAAAACAATGGTCATGCAACTTACCAGGGCAGAAGAAGAGATAATGAAGGTCCTGTGGGATCTTGAAGCCGGAAAGGTAAAGGATGTTCGTGACAGGCGCCCCGACCCGAAACCTGCAAGAAACACTGTGTCGACAGTACTCAGGGTTCTAAAAAAGAAAAAGTGATGGAACCGTTTGCAGGATACCTGCTCAGATCGGCTATATGGCTGTCAGGCTTTTTCCTGGTTTGGATAATTTTTCTCAGGAACGAGCGGTTTTTCTCTCTTAAAAGATTTTTTCTTCTCTCGGGCATCATAGCCTCTCTCCTGCTCCCCCTGGTCACAATCAGATTCATTGTTGAAATACCTCCGGCAATAGAGGGCTCAATTCTTTCAGCTGATGAAACTATTGCATCTGCATCTGCCAATATGCCTGAGCCGGGCGAGGTTTCGCCGGTGCTTTTCCTGGCCTACCTGGCAGTTGTACTATTGCTGTTGTCAAGGACCCTGGTTCAGACTGCAGCCCTTTTCATCAGGGCTATTAAGAAAGATCTCAGGAGAGAAGGAAAGGCCAGGGTGGTTAAATGCGATAGTGCCTCACCATCATTTTCATTTATCAACTTCATATTCATAAACCCCTCCCTGCCGGAAGAGGAGCGAAGGGAGATACTTAACCACGAGATGGCACATGTCGTACAAAGGCACTGGGCAGACCTTATCCTGGCACAGTTGCTTTGCGCACTGCAATGGGCAAATCCCCTTGCCTGGCTGTGGGCCCGGTTTGTAAAGCAAAATCACGAATATCTGGCCGACCAATCTGCACTGAAACAATCTTTAAACCCTGCAATATACAGGGCCACGATTATTAACCAGATTGTGGGTTCACCGGTTCTGAGCCTTTCAAATTCATTTAACCAGTCACTCAATAAAAAGAGATTTGATATGATGAACAATATGGTAGTTTCACGCTGGAGGAAACTGAAGGTCCTTTTTATCCTTCCGGTCGCCGCACTGATCCTTTACGCCTGTTCAGAAACAGAATACATGCCTTATGCCGTCACAGAAAGTAATTCTGCATATGAGAAATCCCACCATTTATCCAACATCAGTGTCCGCGGCATCGTTGTTGATGATAGCGGGCCGGTTGAGAGAGTCAAAGTTGTAACCGAAAACCAGACAAGAACCGTGACTGATCGGGAGGGGTATTTCGAACTTGACGCACCGGGAACATCCACACTTACCTTTTCAGCGAACGGATACAGAACCCGCACAAAGAGTATTTCCAATCTGTTCATGGGGAATTTTTACAACCCATCTCCGATGGAAATAGGTGTCAGGTTATACAGAAATGACCAGGAACCACCACCACAACCATACAGGCCAAAGGTTGAAACCCGCGAACAACCATCAATACTTGTTATTCTTAATGGCAGAGAGTTAGCAGATGGTAATTTTTACGCACTTAATCCGTCAAATATTGAAAATATTACTGTTCTGAAAGGCGAATCTGCAACCCAAGTGTATGGCGAAAAGGGTAAGAACGGGGTTGTCATCATTACAACCAAAAAATAGGAATTATGCGAAGTGGGAACATTGGCGTAACACCGCAAATGGTGCGGTATAAATTAAATGCAGAGGTCGGTTTCCGCCCTTATAATTTCGTCAACCTGCCGGGATAATTCAGGTATTTTATTCTTAACAACATCCCAAACTATTGAATAATTGACTCCCAGGTAGTCGTGAATGAGCCTGTCCCTCATGCCAGCCATATTTTTCCAGTTAATAGCACCCCATTTTATCTTGAAGTCAGCAGGAATATTTTTTGTTGCCTCTCCAATTACTTCAAGGCTTCTGACAAATGCCCTTTTTAATGTCGCATCCTCCAGAAAATGCTCTTTACTCAGATTATCTCCAACAGCATTCTCAAGATAGTGGCACTCATCGCTGATATGTCTTAAATAATCTATTGGTTCCTTAGACATAATAAACTTCTTTCAGGATATCCGGACCTATAAACGGACTAAGTCCGTTTCTTGTAACTATATCAACTTTCTCATTTTTAAAAAGATTTTCAATGTAATCACAGGCTGCCATAAAATTGTCAAAATTTTCACTTTCAGGTTCAAAGTCAATTAAAATATCAATATCACTTCCCGGTGATTGTTCGTCTCTTACATAAGAGCCAAATAATCCTATGTCCCTGATACCAAATTGCCGGAGTTTAGGGCGGTGAGTTTTGATTAGATTCAATATTTTATGTCTGTTTGTCATTACTAATCACATCTCTCAAATATATAACTTTTTTAAACGCAGTTATATTTTTATTTATTTCAAATTCCACCCTGGAGAAAACTGCAGGTATCTTTTATATTTCAGGTGGCTGCACTGATCATTGCATAAGTGTTCTGAGAATTCCGGCTCATTAAATTCATTTTTAAAATCAGCCGACTTTATACGCAAAGATGACATCTGACATAAGGACAGCAGGTTTAACATCCTTTAAAGGATTTATTCCAGGCAAGCATACCCTGTCTTAACCTTTCCGTCGTGTCAGCAGGCTGACTACCACGATAAGTATGACGGCGCCGGGAAAGGCCGGTATCAGCTCATAAATACCGGTGGATTCCTTGAACCAGAGGTACCATCCGATACATATAACCGCACCGCCGATCATGCCGGCTGCAATTCCTTCCCTGGTTGCCCCCTTCCAGAAAAGCGACATGACAAGCGCAGGCCCGAATGCAGCACCCAGTCCCCCCCACGCAAAGAGCACGAGCCAGAAAACCAGGTCCTCCGCAATCCATGCAAGCAGAAGCGCAAGGATGCCGGAGAGGATGACCACCGCCCTGCTCAGATACATTTTCCGCTTTTCATCGATCTGCCTCTTCCGGGCAATGACCTTCTCGTAAAGGTCTCTTGCAAAGGTCGATGCAACGACCAGAAGCTGTGAGTCGGCAGTGGATAGTATCGCTGCAAACACACCTCCCACAAGCAGTCCGTACAGCACCGGTCCGAAATACCCCGAAGAGAGCACCAGGTAGATCATCTCAGGATCCTCGTCGGGCAGGCGGCTGATCTCCGGAACCAGCAGTCGCCCGACAAGTCCGATACTCACCGCACCGATTCCCAGAACAATATTCCAGCAGGTACCGAAAATGGCCGAATATTTGAGCCGCACGGGATCCTTTATCGACATGTACCTGATCACCATGTGGGGCTGCCCCGGAGAGCCCAGTCCGATTCCCACAAAACCAATGATCACACCCGCACCAAGTGAAAAAAAGTCAAGGTGCGCGGGGCTGAGACCTATGAGCATCTCACGCAAAACACCGATACCCCCTATGTTGACAATTCCCACCACCGGCAGCACCACCAGCCCTATAAGCATTATGAGAGCCCTTACCACATCATTGTATGCCACGGCCACGTAACCTCCCAATACCATGTAGACCATCACCAGCAGTCCCGATATAACGAGCGACATGGCCAGCGGCATGTCCATTGCCGTAGAGAGCGACTTGGCACCGGCGTTGAACTGCGCGGCAACGTATGCCGTGATAAAAATGATCATTATAACAACCCCGGTAATGCGCAGCAGCCTGGTCTTGTCATTAAACCGCGATTCAAAATAATCGAGCAGGGTTATGGAATCATATTTCTGTGTCTCTTTTCTCAGCCTCCGGCCCAGGTATATGAACTGCCACGCCTCTACCATGGTATATCCTACTATGGCCCAAATAGCTCCAACGCCAGACACGTAAGCCATCCCGCTCACCCCGAGCACCAGCCACGACGAGCGGCCCGACGAAACTGCCGAAAGTCCAACAACAAAAGCGCTCATAGCCCTGCCGCCGACGAAGAAATCTGACTGGCTGCGGGTACGCAGCATGGCCAGGAGCCCCACTGCCACAGGTATTAGCAATGTTAATATAAAGATCGTGAGAGCCAGCGGATCGCTCAGCTTGTCATAGATATCTTCAGCCATATCAAAAATTTTAATTGATGTAACATACCCGGAGGGCAAATTATAAAATCTGTTAACCTTTTCCAAGATTACAACCTAATTGCCTAATTTTACACCTAACCGGTTGCCAGGTCTGTAAGCCGCAAATCCGGCAGGCTGACCCCACAACCTTAAAAGGCAAACCTTATGCTTCTTGAAATAAAGGACGTTTCAAAATCATACAAAAGCCGCTACGGCAGGACAATACGCGAGGTCCTCACCGGCGCCTCCCTCGCCGTCGGCGATGGCGAAAGAATCGCGATAACAGGCCCCTCAGGATCAGGCAAGACAACGCTCCTGAACCTGGCAGGCACCCTTGACTTCCCCGATAAGGGCGAAATTCTTTTCAGGGGTAATTCCCTTTCGGGGATTGACACGGCAGGGCTTGCAGCATTCAGGAACCGAGAAGTAGGTTTTGTGTTTCAGTTCCACCACCTGCTGCCGCAGTTAACATTGTGGGAAAATGTTCTGATACCTGCACTCCCGCTCAATGGCAACATGAAGGAGGTGTACAAAAGGGCTGAGGAGCTGCTGCGTGAAACCGGCCTGTGGGACATACGGCACCAGAAACCCGGCGAGCTTTCAGGTGGCGAATGCCAGCGCACAGCCGTGGTAAGGGCTCTTATCAACCAGCCCTCGCTTTTACTGGCTGATGAGCCTACCGGATCGCTCGACGACCGGAATGCAACGATGCTGACAAAGCTGCTGACTACCCTGAGCGCCAGGGAGAACACGGCGATGGTCGTGGTAACGCATGCCGGCGGCGTTGCTGCGGAAATGGATAAGATATACAGTCTGAAGGAGGGCAGGCTGACTGAAAACCACCAATAATGCGCTTAAGAAAGCTAATAACCAGGTCATTCATTCATTACCTCAGGGGCAACCTGCTGGCTGCCGGGGGACTTGCTGTTGCCACTGCCGTAATAACCGGCGCGTTCATTATTGGCGATTCATTGAGCCACTCACTCGAGAGGGCGGTTATAATGCGTCTGGGCGGCATAACCCATTCGGTCACGGCGGGCGACAGGCTCTTTACCATAGAGATGGGCGACAGGTTTGAAGAGGTAAGCGGGATGCAGGTTTCACGGGCACTGGTGGCCGAGGGGATCGCCATTGCCGGAGGCGGCGCCGACCGGCTGAACAGGGTCCAGGTGATCGGTGCCGACGACCGTTTCAGCGCAATGCTGGGCAGCGGCCTTGACTATGGCGCTACCGGGCCGGGCGAGGTGGTGATAAGCGCTAACATGGCACGCCGGCTTCAGCTTGAGCCTGGCGATCACTTCATGCTGCGCATGAAAAGTGCCGGGGTGATACCGATGAACACCCCGCTGGTATCTGACGCCAACCAGACAGTAACCAGGAGGGTGATGGTGGCGGCCGTTGCAGGCGATGACGATTACGGCCGGTTCAACCTGCGGGTATCGCAAACAGCCCCTTTCAACGTATTTGTTAATATCGGCTGGCTCAATACCGTGATGGGGCTCGACGGAATGGCCAACGCCCTTTTTCTTTCAGATGAAGATGCAGATCGTACGTATCTGGAAGAGGACCTGCGGGGCGCCTTTGAGCCTGAAGACGGCAACCTGGTTGTGCGATACAGGGACGACCTGGAATTGACAGAGATAAGCTCTGAAAGGGTGTTCATTGAAGAGAACCTGTCCGCCAGGCTCAGCGAAACATTCCCCGAAGCCAACCGTGTGCTTACCTACTTTGTAAACTCGATCGAAAAGGGTAATAATCATACCCCCTACTCTTTTATTGCAGCCACTGAGCAGTTCGGACTCGGGGCAGGTGAAACTGTTATAAACAGATGGCTGTCCGATGACCTGGGTGCCGGCGTTGGCGACACACTGCTGGTTCGCTATTTTGAGACCGGCCCCCGCCGAGAGCTGGAGGAGAGGGATATCAGACTCGTGGTTACAGGTATTATTGGCATGGACCAGTCAGTGGCCGACAGCATACTGATGCCG
>SLMM01000180.1 GCA_007133565.1 Bacteroidales bacterium | reverse complement strand
GAGGCCCGGGACGCCGTGTTCCGGCACCCTGACATACCAACCAGTAAGAAAATGGCGGCAGCCCAAAAAATCAGATATTTAAAGTTTACTTGCATAATCTGCTGCTTTAAAAAATTCTTCTTACCAGCACCGCCCACTGGTCATCGGTCGGAGTTCTTAACCGGGCAGGCATTTGTATCGTGTAGGGCTGACCCCAGTTTGACGAGCGTATCTGCAGCCAGTTTACTTCATACTCACCGGGTGGTACATTCAGTGTAACTTCACCTTTGCCCGTAAAGTAGATGGCATATTCATTGGCGTTAACCGAAATGCAGAAGGCTTCATTCTCTTCCCGGTCGCCTAAAAGATGTGTCGCCGGCTTCATTTCAAAAATATTGATTGAATCGGTCAGCATGCGCATGCTTCTGATATGATGCTGCGCAACATGATTTAGCCCGAGCCCGAAGTCGGGCCTGTGAAAGCGGGCAGATGCATGTCCGGCAAAAATATTCCGCC
Organism: Bacteroidales bacterium; assembly: GCA_007133565.1. GTDB lineage: Bacteria > Bacteroidota > Bacteroidia > Bacteroidales > PUMT01 > PXAP01. Next base: position 2,639 of record SLMM01000180.1, on the reverse strand, counting down.
AGAACCGTTCTTCACCATCTTTATGGAAAGCGGCCCAGTGCATGTTATCCCCCCCCAGTGTATTCATCATGCCGCCATAGATCTTTACGTTATTCACAGGACGGGGATATCGTGAAAACAATACATGGTTTCTTACAAACAGCGATGTATTATAATGCACTTCACCACGTTGGGCATTGTTATTGGAAATATCAATGAACTGGTACGATTCCGGGTCATTGATAGTATTGATCGGTTTGGCCCGGGAACTCAGTTCCAGGTTGAGATGTTCGGCGTACCACGGTCCAAGCCCCGGATTTTGGGAAACAGCACCGGGAACCAACCCGTCCGTGGGGTCCCAGGTATCCCACATCTCGGTTACATAAATATTTTTCCCCGCTTTCCCGGCCGCGTTCCTGATGTAGGCCGACCAGTAACGTCCCCATTCGGGCCGGGCTTTGGTTTCATTATCGATACAATAGAGTACATGGGGATAATCAAGGGCAACAGACATCAACTTATCAACAAATTTTTTCTGGTACCCCAACACCACCTGATTGTTGTCCAGTTCCGGCACCGACCTGAAGAAGGGGTTGTTGTCGGATTGGGCCGGATAATCGATCACTTCCGGCAACCTGCTGGTACGTGCATTATAAGAACTGTTGATACCGGGATTGAAAGGATTTTCCGCCCAGCCTCTCTCTCCCCAGTAAAAATCGTAGGTAGCCCATATTTCTACCTGTACGATTATGTCGCGCTCAAGTGTCAGGTCAAGAAATCTTCGGAACCGGTTCCAGTATTCCGTTCCGGGTTCATCAAGATCGAACAGCCCGTTTTTCATTTCGAAAGGTTTTGCATTGCCGGGATCACGGCTGCTCATGGTTGATCGCACGTAATTTCCTCCGGCCGCTACCAGCAGGTCAAGGTGCTCCTCCAGGTTGTCAATCTGAAAAAGATTATCCTGAACCGAGCCTCCCAGCAAAAGCACTGGCTTTCCCTTGTATTGCCAGTACATGGGGTTATGCTCGTAAACTTCAACAGGGCCCTGTCCCAATAAATCTGTTCCTAAAGCCAGGATGATCAGGGCTGTTGATAAAAGTCCCGGAAGAATGTTTTTTAACTCCATTTTATTGGGTTTTTGTTGGTAATCCGTTCATGCTGTACCGGAGACAGTACCATCATCTGTCTGCAATATTTTCCAGTTTTATTGAATATATGATGTCTGCCATCTCTTCGGGATCTTTTATAAGAACAAGGTAAGCATGGTTGGTCGGCTCATCTGTTTCAACCCAGATGTTGCCGCCGTTATCATCAGCCACGCAGTAGCCGTTCTCAACCTTATCCCAGTATTTGCCGATGCCTCCACGTACTGCATAAAGTACGGCGGTCTGGTCGTAAGATGCGTTTGGGGTGATCCTCCCTTCCCTGTAGCGGTCCTGCATCCACGAAGCATATTTGCTGAAGTGCTTGTATCCCACATATAAAGGATGGCCGGGGTCTAGTTCATGCAAGCGGGGGCCGGTATGAATAACCAGGCCTATCTCATACCCGGAGAATACAACCGGAACAGTCAGATTTTCGAGCACGTAGCGTGTAACACCCGGCATATCACCGCTGAAGTTCCATTCCCAGTCCCCGAAAGGGAACCGTCCTCCCATAATGACGAACTTTTCAACCTTTTTCTCAATCAGCTCTTTCCCCGTAAGGTCCGAATGCCGGTCGGGTCCCGACATCAGCAGGTCTTTTATGTTTGCCAGGGGGCCCACGGTCACTATCCTGACGCTGTTGTCCTCCTGTTTCGACAGTATTTCCCTGTAAAGGTCGACTGCCAGCGGCACATCGGAATTTTTCAGCTTCCATGGCAGTGCATCGGCAATTGGCTTGTTATAGTTCCAGTCCGTGTAATGGCTGTGGTGCGACCTTACCCCCATGGGGATATCAGGATTGCCGTAGAAACGATTCACCGCGTCCATGGCAGGTATCACATATTCTTCGGTCGACCAGGCCATTACGGCCAGAAGCTCACATTCTCCACTGTTATGGAGATTATGAAGCATTACAAGCGCCCCCAGGTCATCGGCATCGCCGCCATGGTCGGTATCGAAAATAATTTTCACCTGTGAAGAAGCAATACTTGTTATTAGTATTGTAATTACAAGTATTATAGCCGGTTTTTTAATCATTCTTTAAAAATTGTCAGTAATCCCGGTGCTTTCAGCATCACAAGCATAATGTCCTGTCGGCACAGAGGATGATGTTATTATCAGAGTGATTATCAGTATTATTAAAAGAAACAGGATAATAATGATCCCCGGCCTTACTTTGTATTTTATTACTGGTGTCATTGAAACTTTATTTTAATGCATCCATAAAGTGTCAAAACTCATATTTATTTATCTCATCCAGCCAGGGAGCAGAAGGCTGGGCTCCCATCCGGGTGACCGATATTGCTGCTGCCCGCTGTGCGAAATCGATCGCTTTCCTGACAGGTTTGTTTTCTGAAAGGGCTGCTGCCAGGGCGCCGTTGAACACATCGCCTGCAGCCGTGGTATCTACTGCCTTTACCGTATATCCCCTTATGACCCCCTGGAAGTCGCTGTTAAGCAGGTAAACCCCCTTGCTGCCCAGGGTGATTATGACGGTCTCAATCCCAATGTCAT
>SLMM01000059.1 GCA_007133565.1 Bacteroidales bacterium | reverse complement strand
GATAAATCTCTGCCGTTACTTGAAAGGATAAGGTTCCTGGGGATATTTTCGAATAATCTCGACGAGTTTTTCAAGGTCAGGGTGGCTACGGTAAAGCGCATGATGGATTATGACCGCAATGTGAGCCGCGACATGCGCAAGATGATAGGCGATAAGCCCAAGAATGTACTGAAGCAGATACAGAAAAGGGTTATTGAACTGCAGGTGCAATTTCAGCAGATATACCAGGGTATAATTAAAGAGCTGGAGGAGGAGAACATATTCATCATAAATGAAAAGCAGCTTAACCGGTCGCACGCCGCCTTTGTAAAAAATTATTTTGAGGAGGAGGTACAGCCCCTGCTTTCGGTCATCATGCTTCACAATGTAGAAAGCTTCCCGTACCTGAAGGATAAGGCCATATACCTTGCTACCAAACTTACCGGTTCTGACCCGGAGATTAAAACTGAATATGCACTTGTTGAAGTGCCCGGAAATATATCGCGGTTCCTGCTTCTGCCGCCTGCAAATGGCAGGAGATACCTGATTATCCTGGATGACGTGATAAGGTACTGTCTTAAGGACGTTTTTACCATATTCCATTTTGACAGGTTCGAGGCATACACCATAAAGATCACCCGTGATGCCGAACTGGATGTAGATAATGACCTTTCGCAGAGCTTTATCGAAAAGATATCGAAAAGCGTCAGCAGGCGAAACAAGGGGCAGCCTGTCAGGTTTGTATATGACAGGAACATTCCTGAAGATATGGTTAACTACATCATCAGGGAGATGGAACTTGATGATGATGACAACCTGATACCCGGTGGCAGGTACCACAACTTCAGGGATTTTATGGAGTTTCCCGACTTCGGCCTGCCACACCTGGTTTACCCTTTTCACAAGCCGCTGCAGCACTGGAGAATTAAACCCAACAGAAGCATTTTTGAAGTAATAGACGAGAAGGATCTGCTGCTGCATTATCCATACCAGAAGTTCATGAACCTGATAGACTGGCTGAGGGAGGCTGCAATAGACCCCAGGGTGGTATCAGTTAAGATAACACTTTACCGGGTTGCAAGGAACTCGAAGGTTATAAATGCTTTAATCAATGCCGCGCGAAACGGAAAACAGGTTACAGTTATCATCGAGCTGCAGGCCAGGTTTGATGAAAAGGCAAATATATACTGGTCACGCAAGATGGAAGAAGTAGGAGTGAGGGTGTTGTTCGGTATCCGGGGGCTCAAGGTGCATTGCAAGCTGATCCTGATGAGCCGCCGTGAAGGCAGGGCACTGGTAAATTACGCCGGGGTAAGCACAGGCAACTTTCACGAGGGTAATGCCAGAATATATTCAGATACCACTTTGCTGACACGCGACAAAAGAATTGCGTCGGAGGTGAAGAAGGTATTTCACTTTTTTGACAACACCTTCAAGAATTTTACCTACAAATCGTTGCTTCTTTCTCCGAATTATGCCCGCCGCCGGCTGCTGAACCTTATCGATAATGAGATAAGGAACAGGGACCTGGGAAGAGATGCCTGGATAATAATTAAAACCAACAGCCTGGTGGACAAAGATATGATCAATAAGCTTTACCAGGCAGGGAATGCAGGGGTTAAGATAAGGCTGATAGTACGGGGTATCTGTTCGCTTATACCCGGAGAGCCGGGGTTAAGTGAAAATATCGAGGCAATAAGCATTGTGGATGCCTTTCTGGAACATTCAAGGATATTCGTTTTCTGTAATAACAACAATAAGAATCTCTATTTCATTTCGTCGGCCGACTGGATGTCGAGAAACCTTGACCACCGGATTGAGGTTACATGTCCTGTTTACGATCCCGATCTGCAGGATGAGCTTCGCACACAGCTTGAACTGCAATGGAGCGATAATGTAAAGGCACGGGTTCTTAACCGCGATCAGGATAACCGCTACAGGAAGGAGGACGGCAATCCCCCGGTCAGGTCCCAGGCAGAGTTTTATAAATATTTGAAATACAAATCCCGGTGTAAATAATGTTGCTCTCCGGGAAACGGGATATTTCAATTGTGCCTGCAGATGAATTAATCATTAGGCCGGCGAATCTTGCCTCTTGAGGCACCGGTTGTCAACAGAAACTTAGAGATATTTGATAACATGAAGCTTTTAAAGTTTGCAGCGATAGATATAGGATCAAATGCCGTGAGGCTGCTGTTCATGAATGTTATAGAAGACAGCACCGGCATCTATTTTAAAAAATCATCACTGGTCCGCATGCCGGTAAGGCTGGGCGACGACGCCTTTTATAACGGAGGTGTTATAAGTGCCTCAAGGATTGAGAAGCTGATGCATACCATAACCGCATTCAGGCACCTCATGATTGTACAGGACGTGGTCAGCTTCCGGGCCTGCGCCACCTCGGCCATGCGTGAGGCAGCAAACTCCGGCTATGTTGTTAAATATATAAAGGATAAGACCGGCGTTGAGATAGAGGTGATTGACGGACAGCAGGAAGCGGAGTTGATTTACGCAAACCGTATAGTTGAAATGATAAACAAGGAGAGGGCATATCTCTATGTTGATGTAGGAGGCGGCAGTACCGAGGTAACGCTGTTCTACAGAATGAAAGTGGTTGCATCCGGTTCTTTCAATCTGGGTACGATAAGGTTTATCAAAGGGGAGGATACCGGGAATGAAAAAAAGAGGATGAAGGAATTTGTTAAAGGCCTGGCTTCCAGCCACAAGCCGGTTGAGTTGATAGGCTCCGGGGGAAACATCAACAAGGTGTTCAAAATTTCGGGTAAGAGGGAAGGTATACCTCTAACACTCAAAAACCTGAAGGATATACATGATTATGTCGACTCATTCACCATAGATGAGCGTATCAGGGACCTCGGTTTCAATCCCGACCGTGCTGATGTGATTATTCCTGCAACCAGGCTGTTTTTGAAAATAATGGAATGGACCGGGGCAAAAAAGATACTGGTTCCGAAGATTGGCGTGTCTGACGGGATTGTGCACCAACTTTACAACAAGTACATGATGGAGAGGGAGGTGTCATTGTAATATTGGGTATTGGAATATTTTGATTAAAATTGCCATTCTTTTAGTAACCCTGATTAATTTTCCCGGCTCCGAATGACCAGAATACGCAGAGTTGCATTTCATACCCTTGGCTGTAAGCTGAATTTTGCCGAAACCGACACCATAGGGCGTCTCTTCGGGGAGAAGGGCTTCACTAAAGTGGACTTCGGCAGTGAAGCTGATGTTGTGGTGATAAATACCTGTACGGTAACGGGAAGCGCCGATAAAAAATGCAGGAATGCTATAGGCCGGGCAGCCAGGACATCGCCCGGGGCTTTTCTGGTGGTCGTGGGATGCTATTCCCAGCTTAAGGCCTCAGAGATAGCCGGCATGCCCGGCGTGGACCTTGTGTTGGGCTCAAGGGAGAAGTTCAGGTTATTTGAGTATGCAGGCGATTTTGTAAAGAGGGACAAACCTGGTGTTCATGTCTGTGATATAGGCAGTGACAGGGATTTTACCTCTTCTCATTCTGTATCGGGCCGCACCCGCTCATTCCTGAAGGTACAGGACGGATGCGACTACTACTGCTCATACTGTGCGATTCCCCTGGCAAGAGGTCGCAGCCGCAGCGCAAGGCCGGAAGAGATAGTGAAGCAGGTACGGGATATTGAAGCACAGGGTATACGCGAGGTGGTGCTGACAGGTGTTAATATAGGCGACTTTGGGAAACATGGCCGGGACAGCCTCCTGGAGCTTCTCAGCATACTGGACAGCGATACGGGCATTGAGAGGTTCAGGCTTTCATCTGTTGAGCCCGACCTGCTGGATGACGGGATAATAGGTTTCATAGCAGGGAATAACAGGTTTGCGCCACATTTCCACATGCCGCTTCAATCGGGCTCGGACCGGGTGCTGAATCTGATGAACCGGAAATACACTACTGTCCTGTTTGCAGACAGGGTACGATATATACGCAAGATAATGCCGTTTGCAGGTATAGGGGCTGATGTGATAACAGGGTTCCCCGGGGAGACTGAAAAAGATTTTGATACAACCCTGATGTTTCTTGAAGATACTGATATCTCATTTTTGCATATCTTCACCTATTCTGACAGGGAGGGGACAAAAGCGGCAGCCATGGAGAACAAAGTTACGCCCCGGGAAAAGGAGCGCAGGAGCAAAATCCTGCACCGGCTGGCGGATGAAAAGAAGGTGCGGTTTCAGGAGAGGTGCCTGGGCCAGGAATACAGGGTTCTTTTCGAGGCGTATAACAAAAAGGGGCGGATGTATGGATTTACCGGAAACTATATAAGGGTTGAAGCAATAGCCGATGAAAAGGCGGTGAACCGGATGGCAGTGGTTGAACTTGTTGAGACCGCACCTGACGGGATTGTGAAAGGAGTAGTGAAATCGGTTGAATGAGCGATTAACCGGCTGAAAAGTTTGAATCCGTATAGACGTCAACCCGACTGGATTATGCAAGTTTTTCTGAAATAGGTATAATTAATATTATTATGGATTTTAAGGGTATTTGCGAAAAAGTAACAGATATTGCCCGGGAAACAGGCAGTTTTATCAGGAGCGAAAGGCAGTCGTTCTCCTCAGATAAGATAGAAACGAAAGGAATTCACAACTATGTTTCGTATGTGGACAAACAGGCAGAGGAGATGCTGGTTAACAGGCTTGCAGAGATTGTGCCGGCTGCGGGCTTTATTGCAGAGGAGGGCACCGGCAGTAAAAATGAGAACGGGTTTAACTGGATCGTCGACCCGCTTGATGGCACCACAAACTTTATTCATGGTCTGCCCCCGCATTCTGTAAGCATTGCACTGGCCGACAACAACAGGATCGTTCTGGGTGTTGTGTACGAGGTGAACCTTTCAGAGTGTTTCTATTCGTGGGAGGGGGCGCCGGCGTTCCTTAACGGGAAGGAGATAAGGGTGTCCGATACAGCTCGTGTGAAAGATTCTCTCATTGCCACCGGCTTTCCCTATACCGCATTTGACAGGATGTCCTCATTTCTTGTCTCTTTTGAGTATTTTATGAAGAATTCGCATGGGCTGAGAAGGTTGGGATCTGCTGCCATTGACCTTGCTTATGTGGCCTGCGGACGTTTTGATGCTTTTTATGAATTCGGTCTGAGCCCGTGGGATGTGGCTGCAGGATCATTCCTGGTGCAGCAGGCAGGCGGGCGGGTGAGCGATTTTTCAGGTGGCGGCGACTATCTCTTCGGGCGGGAGCTTGTTGCCGCCAACGGCAAGGTGTTTGATGAGTTCGGAGGGGCTGTTCGACGTATAATGACCTGATTTGTTTTGCCTGTTTATGCAGACTGTTTTGTACTATATCGTGTATGGCTTTTTCAGGTTGCTGGCACTGCTTCCGCTGAAGGTGCTTTACATGTTCTCATGGGTTATCCGGCTGCTGCTCTACCACGGTATACGCTACAGGCGCGGCATCGTTGCCGAAAACCTGCGCAATGCCTTCCCCGAAAGGGGGAAAGAGGATCTTTTAAGGATTGAAAAACAGTATTACGCGCATATGTGCGACCTGATTGTCGAAACAATATACCAGTCTGGCATGTCGGCTTCAGAGGTGCGTAAAAGAGTGGTTTATACCAACCCTGAACTTGTGGAACAGTATTATCGGCAGGGCAGGCATGTGGCTGGCATACTGGGCCATTGCAACAACTGGGAGTGGATGTTCGGTTTCCCGCTGTTCACAAATCTGCAGTGTGTTGTAATATACAGGCCTGTCAATAGCAGGGTGATTGACCGGGTAATGCTTAAAATACGGTCGCGGTTTGGCGCCGACCTTGTCCCGATGAAGGTTGCCCCCAGGAGGATATACCAATACGACCGGGAGGGGGTGCCGACAATCACGGCATTCATAGCCGACCAGTCCCCCCCGCCGGGAAGCACCCCGCAATGGCTCACTTTTTTGCACCGGGAGACCGCTTTTTACAGCGGCCCGGAGCTTATTGCCAGGAAGATGAGTATGGCAGCAGTCTATTTGAAGATGAAAAAGGTCAGAAGGGGATTTTACGAGTTTGAATTTGTTCCTCTTACCACCGGTACGGGAGAGATTGAGCCGGGTGAGCTGATAAGGGCTTATGCTGCCAAACTTGAAAGGCATATTAATGAGGAGCCGGCTCACTGGCTCTGGTCGCACCGCAGGTGGAAACGTTTAAGGGAAGCAACCGAATGAAGAAACTGGCTGTGGTCATACTGAACTGGAACGGGGAGAAGCTTTTAAGGAAGTTTCTCCCGGGAGTGGTCAGGCATTCCATGTCAGACAGCACCTGTGTATGGGTGGCTGACAACGGATCAGACGACGGGTCAGTCGGTTATGTGAGCCGTGAGTTCCCGGAGGTTCAGCTGGTAAGGCTCGACCGGAATTACGGGTTTTCCGGGGGCTACAACAGGGCACTGGCTTTGATAAAGGCTGAATACTACCTGCTTCTGAACTCCGATGCTGAGGTCACGCCGGGGTGGACAGAACCGTTGCTGCAGATTATGGAAAGCAATCCGGATGTGGCTGCATGCATGCCTAAAATCAGGGATGAGGGAAAGCGTGATTATTTTGAATATGCTGGCGCTGCCGGGGGCTTTATCGATTTTCTTGGCTATCCTTTCTGCAGGGGAAGAATATTTGATATTACCGAGAAAGACACAGGCCAGTATGATGATGAACGCGATGTTTTCTGGGCCACGGGCGCCTGTATGATGGTGAGGGCAGATGACTGGCATGTTTTCGGGGGATTTGATGACGGGTTTTTTGCGCACATGGAGGAGATCGATCTCTGCTGGCGTATGAGGAACGGGGGGCGCCGCATAATGGTATGCCCTTCTTCGTTGGTATACCACCAGGGAGGAGCCACCCTGCCGGGATCTGACCCGAAGAAAACATTTCTAAATTTCCGCAACAGCCTGTCAATGCTTTTAAAGAACCTGCACGGGCGGAGGCTCTGGCTGTTATTGCTCCGGTTGTGCTTCGACTGGCTTTCGGTAATGAAGTTTGTTGCTGCCCTGTCCTTCAGAAATGCGTTGGCGGTTGTAAGGGCACACATCGCCTTTTTCAGGTTGTTGCCTGATAATATTAGAAAGCGTAGGACGATGCAACGCCTGCTAAGTTCGATGCCCACTGCCCGGAAGTCCGGTCCCGGACATCCAGGCTTCCCTGCTGTAGTTTACCGCCGCAGCATAGTGTTCGACTTCTTTATCCTCCGGCGCAGGGTGTTTTCCCGTCTCGGACTGTAAGTCTGATCCTGAAGCTCCCGGTTTTTAAAGAGTTATTTGTATTTTTCGGAGTAAAAACCTATTTTGACCATTCAAAACCGGAAATGCGGGAGGTGGTGTATAAATATATAATAACCTAAACCTAAGATCATGAACAATTACAGTCGGCGAAAATTTGTAAGAAATGCCGCAGCATCAGCTGCTGGTATAAGTATTTTGGGAACATACGGTTTCAGACTCTCTGCCCCTGCTTCCGTAAATGACAGGGTCAGGGTTGCTGTTGTGGGAACCAATTCCCGCGGGGCTTCGCTTGCATCCGGCTTTGCGCGCACGCCCGGGGTTGAGGTGGCTTTCATATGTGATGTTGACGATGATGCCATTGCAAAGGGTGTCAAGGCTGTTGAAGATGCGGGCTTTGTTGCTCCGAGGGGGATAAAGGACTTCAGAAGGGTCCTTGATGATAGCTCAGTCGATGCTGTTGTCATTGCCATGCCCGATCATTGGCATGCTCCTGCTACCATAATGTCGCTCCAGGCAGGCAAACATGTTTATCTTGAAAAACCGGGAAGCCATAATGCCCGTGAGGGTGAGCTTGTCAATGAGGCCATCACCAGGTACGGCAAAGTGGTTCAGATGGGTAACCAGCGTCGGTCGTGGCCTGCTGTAATTGGGGGACTGGAGGCACTGAAATCGGGAGTCATTGGCCAGCCTCATTTTTCGCGTACATGGTACGGTGCAAACAGGCCTCCCATAGGAAGGGGGCTGGAGGTACCCGTGCCCGGGCAACTTGATTATGAACTGTGGCAGGGGCCTGCTCCCAGAAGGCCCTTCAGGGATAACCTCATCCATTACAACTGGCACTGGTTCTGGCATTGGGGTACAGGTGAGCTTCTAAATAACGGAACTCATTTTATAGACCTTGCAAGACTCGGACTTGGTGTAACATATCCGGTGAGGGTTAGCTCGCTTGGAGGACGCTACGCGTATGATGATGACTGGGAGACGCCCGACACACAGGTGACCGTTTTTGACTTTCCTGAAGGGAAAAGCATATCATGGGAGGGGAAGAGCTGCAACAACCGGCCCATAGAGGGTCTTGGCGCCGCCGTCTCTTTCCACAGTAACAAGGGTACGATGGTGATCAGCAATACTGAGTATATTGTCTATGACGACAGGAACAGAGAGGTGAAAAGATATACTGCAGGGCAGGACGGGGAGGTTGACCTTACAGGCCCTGGTTTTGATATGGATGCTGGCCACATACTTAATTTTATCTCTGCTATACGTCATGGCACGAGCCTTAAATCTGATTTTGCCGATGCAAATATAAGCGTGCTGCTTTGCCATCTTGGTAATATTGCACACCGCACTGAAAGTACGCTGAGGTGTGATCCCTCCAGCGGCATTATAATTGATAATTCTAAGGCACTGAGCTTGTGGGGAAGGGAATACGAACCCGGATGGGAGCTGGTTGTGTAAGCTGTTGCTGCTGTACACTGACAATTTTTGAAAGTTGCCTTACCGGGAGGATTTAATCATAAATAAAATTACTGACAAATAATGAAGAAAATAAACAGAAGAAATTTTATCCGGCGGTCGGTTGCCGCCGGGGCTGGACTGAGTATAAGCCCGGCCCTTTTCTCCGCAGGTCATGATCATGGGTCCGGACAAGATGTAAGAATTGGCATTATCGGGCTTGATACATCCCACAGCATTGCCTTTACAAGAATTATCAACAACCCTGAAGATGAGGACATGAGGGGGTACCGTGTTGTTGCAGCTTATCCATACGGCAGCAGGACGATTGAATCGAGTTACACCCGTATTCCGGGTTACACCGAAGAGATAAAGAGTATGGGGATTGCGATTACCGGCTCTATCCGTGAGTTGCTTGGCATGGTCGATGTGGTGCTTCTGCTGACCAATGATGGGACCCTCCATCTTAAACAGGCAATGGAGGTTTTTGAGGCAGGCAAGATGGTTTTTATAGACAAGCCTGTGGCAGGATCACTCAAAGATGCCATAGAGATATTCAGGGCCGGGGAGAGATACGGTATTCCCGTTTTCTCTTCTTCATCACTTCGCTGGGCCCGGCATGCACAGGCTCTTCGCAGCGGTGAACTGGCAGGCAGGATTATTGGCGCAGACGCCTATAGCCCTGCCTTGATCGAACCCACTCATCCCGATCTTTTCTGGTACGGCGTTCATGGAGTGGAGACCCTGTATACTGTTATGGGCACGGGCTGCAGGGAGGTGAAACGGTTCTACACTGAAGGGACCGATGTAGTGGTGGGCACCTGGCACGATGAAAGGCTGGGGACATTCAGGGGAGGCAGGGAAGGCCGTACAGGCTATGGGGGAACGGCATTCGGATTGGATGGTGTGCATGATATCGGTCCGTATGACGGATACCGCCCGATGATGCTAGAGCTGATAAGGTTTTTCGGCACGGGAGAACCACCTGTTAAGGCTTCTGAGACAATTGAGATATTTGCTTTCATGGAAGCTGCCGATGAGAGTAAAAGAAGGGGTGGAGCTGCCGTACTCCTTGATGATGTAATGCGGGCGGCTGCCGGCTGATAAGATTCCTGGCATGCAACTTGGAAATACAGATTATCTGGTAATCCTGCTTTTCTTCCTCGTCATGATCATGATAGGCCTCTGGTCATGGGTCAGGAACAGGACAATAGAAGACTACTTTGTGGCAGGTGGTAAGATACCCTGGTGGCTATCGGGTGTTTCCCACCACGTATCCGGCTACAGTGGGGCCGTGTTTGTGGCGTACGCCGGCCTGGCATATACCCACGGATTTTCTCTGTACATCTGGTGGGCATTTACGATCGGGATATCGGTAATATTGTCGGCAAAGCTGTTTCCGGTAATGTGGGTTCGTTTGCGCCGCAAATACATGATACAGAGTCCGCTTGAATACCTTGTAAACCGGTACAACCTGCTCACCCAGCAGATAATGGCCTGGAGCGGCGTGATCCTTAAATTGTTCGATGTGGCTGCAAAATGGGCAGCAATCGCCATTTTGCTGAATGTATTCACGGGAATACCGGTTATAACCGGTATAATGATTGCGGGCGGAGTGTCGATTGTTTATGTGACTTTCGGGGGACTGTGGGCAGTTATTCTGACAGACTTTGTACAGTTCGTTGTGCAGCTGGTGGCGGGGCTGGTTATGTTTGCGGCAGTAATGGTACATCTGGGTGGTATTGGTGGTATTACCGGAATGTGGGAGCTGCTGCCCGAGGGCCATGGTAGCGCTTTCAATGAGCCTTACACTTTCTGGTTTGCACTTACTTTTCTGTTCATCAACTTCCTCAGCTATAACGGCGGCACATGGAACCTGGCTACAAGATATATCAGCTCTCCGGACGAGAGGCACTCCTCGCGCGCAGCTTACCTTTCCGGATCTTTATACCTGTTATGGCCCCTGATCCTCTTCGTTCCCATGTGGGCCGCACCTCTCCTTTTACCGGAGCTTGACGACCCCTCACGTTCATACGGACTGCTGACACTTCATCTTTTGCCCGGGGGACTGATCGGACTGGTGCTTGCGTCATTGTTTGCAAGTACCATGTCTATGACATCGTCCGACATCAATACCATATCGGCTGTCATCTCAAGGGATATACTGCCGCTGGTGATGCCGCCGGTAAGGGAAAAAGGGATATCATTAAAGGTTGCAAGGATTACAACTTTCACCTTTACCCTGGTAACAATAATTATCGCTTCTCAGCACGAACATTTTGGAGGGGTGCTGGGACTTATTGTTACCTGGTTCGGGGCTTTGGTGGGACCGGTTGCCGTTCCCATGCTGTTTGGCATGCTGCCGGCTTTTGCCAGGTGCGGTCCTGTTACCGCTATAGTATCAATTGCGGGTGGCTTTATTGCATTTGTCATAACCAGGGTGTTTCCTGCCGGCAGCCTCGCACTCACCGTAGCAATGCCGGTGGTGGTTACAACAATAATTTATACAGGCGGTGCACTGCTGTTCAGGAAGAGCAATATCCCGCATAGTGTGTCATCGCTTATTGGTTCGCTCAAATCACCGGCATAACCTTTGTATGATGTCAATGAATCTGAAAACAATCTGAGATGGACTACTCAAATTCAGTACATGGTGTTTTCAGGGTAATAGATTGCCTTACAGGGAGGGTGATGTTGTGCAGGGATGGCAGGCTTGTGCATCAGGGTAGAAATAACACTGCTGAAGGCTCTGCCCGGTGGACTGAAGAGGCAGGAGTTGCCGCGGTGAAGGCAGAAGCAGAACAAGCCGGCGAACATACTGGTAAGTCTTTGCCCATATCAGGGAGCGGGCTGGTTGATTTGCAGGTTAACGGGATTGGCGGTGTTGATTTCAATTCTGCCTCAATTACCCCACTGGATGTTCTAAAGGCGGCCGAATTGCTGCTTAGCCAGGGTGTGACAACCTTTTTCCCTGCGGTGATCACCAATTCGGAGGCAAATATGTGCAATTCACTATCTGTAATAGACCGTGCATGCAATACATATCCCCTGGTTAACAGCTGTGTTGGAGGCATCCATCTTGAAGGGCCTTTTATATCTCCCGAGGAGGGATATAGGGGTGCTCACCCCGCCGGGCATATAAGGGAAGCGGACTGGGGGCTGTTTTCCAGGCTGAGGGATGCTTCGGGAAACAGGATAAAAATAGTGGCTGTTTCTCCCGAAAGGGAGAAGGCTGTAGAGTTTATCAGAAAGTGTGCCGGCGAGGGTATTATTGTCACCATCGCTCATTCGGAAGCTGAGATGAATGATATCAAAAAAGCAACCGATGCCGGTGCAGTAATGGCCTCTCATGTCGGAAACGGGGTACCTCTGATGCTTCGACGGCATCCCAATGTTTTATGGGACCTCCTGTCATGCGACAGCCTCTATGTAAGTGTGATAGCCGACGGGTTCCATCTGCCGGCCTCCTTTTTACGAGTGGTTATGGCAGCGAAACCGGGGAAGGTGGTACTGGTAAGTGATGCTACATGTTTTGCCGGCCGTCCGCCTGGGGTATACAGGACCCATATCGGAGGGGAGGTGGAGCTTGATGAGGCCGGCAGGTTGAGTATTGCAGGGGGCGGGGGGTTGCTGGCCGGAGCTGCGATGACGCTTGAACAGAATGTGGGGTATATGGCCGGTAACGGACTGGCTGATCTTGCTGGTGCATGGAGAATGGCATCTGAGGCACCCGGTAGGCTGGTATGGGCTGATGACTGGCAGAGCAGATGTGCCGGCGATCTGGTGGTTTTTGACTATTCCGGAGGTAATATCAGAGTTTTGATGGTGTGGAAAGAAGGTATACCGGTATGGAGATGCAATAAGTTCACCTCTCCTGAATAAATAGTATGTTCAAAATCGAAAGGCTGGCCAGAAGGTTACTTGTTGTCAGAATGTAAGAGTAAAGGTGGTACCTACGTCCGGCTCTGAGCCTGCTGTGATTGTGCCCCCGTGCAATCGCATAATCTGCCGGCTGAGGCTGAGTCCGATGCCTGATCCCTTGGGCTTGGTGGTGAAGAATGGAATGAAGATCTTGTCAAGTACCTCTTTGAGTATACCCTGTCCGTTGTCACGGACCTGGATGGTGAGCCTTCCCCTTTTATTGATGAATGCTTTTATGACGATCTTCGGGTCGGGCCTGCCCGAGAGAGCCTGTATGGCATTTTTTACCATATTTATCATTACCTGCTCAAGCAACTGCTCATCGGCCGAAAATTCAATGTCAGGGGGTATGACAGATGTGATCAGCTTGATCTCATTCTGCCGCAGTTCCTCTTCCATTAAGACCTGAACGTTGTTTATCAGGTCGGCCACGGGAAATATCCTGAAATTGGGCTTGGGTATGCGGGTCAGGTTACGGTAGGTGTTGACAAAATGCAGAAGCCCGGTGCTTCTTTTATTTATTGTTTGCAGTGCCTGCTGAATTTCTGTTACTGCTTCAATGTCCAGTGGTTTGTCATTTCCTTCACCAGTTATGCTCTTAAGCATCATTTCAAGGGTAGATGACAGTGAAGCTATGGGGGTTATCGAGTTCATGATCTCATGCGTCAAAACTCTTATGAGCTTCTGCCACGCTTCTGTTTCCTGTTCCTCAAGGACATTTTGAATATTCTTTATGGTTGCAAGGATTATCTGTTTGTCATGTATTTTCAACTCGGTGGCATAAATCGCAAGTTGCAGCAGGTCATCCTGCTCCTGAACCCTTACAAGCTTATTCTCTCCGGGTTTGATCTCTATTAGTGTGGAAACCAGCTCAGAACTTGTTGTTGCCAAGGCGCTTATGTTGCGGAGACTGCTTACCTGGAACAGTTTTTTGGCTGACTTGTTTACCATTTCGACCGTACCGTCGCGCTGATATGCGAGAATGCTTACATCGATATTCTGAACTATGCTTTGAAGGTATTGAAAATGCTCTTCTTTTTCCGACCTCACTTTCTGGAAATCCTTTATGACATCGTTGAATGCCTTGTTCAGTTCGTCAAAAGAAGAGCCCATTCCACGGGTCTGAAATGTAAGCGTAAACTCAGAAAATCTTATGGACTCCAGGAAGCTGGTAAGGTCTCTGTTTACCTTGTCAACATACTTGTACAGCAACACTATCTGCAGAATGATTAAAAGTCCTATCAGCAGTGGGGTGATATGAAAGCTATAATTCACCAGTGTATAGACAAACAAGAATATGCTTGCTGTAAGCAGCAGTATCCTGATGAGGCTTACCGTTCTGAAGTTTTTATAGACCATATTTTTCCATTCTGCGGTAGAGTGATGTGCGTGTCAGGCCCAGCTCTGCAGCTGCCTGAGAGATATTGCCCCTGTTCTGTTTCATCACTTTCAGAATAATGCTTTTTTCAATCTCATCAAGATTATAGGTTTGCAGTTCCATCTCGTCCGTTTTTTTTGGTTGGGACGAGAGGATGAAATCATCGGCTTGAAGAGTGTTGGAGTCGCTCATAATCAAAGCTCTTTCAATTGCGTGCTGCAACTCCCTTACATTGCCCGGCCAATGGTACTGGTTCAGCTTGGTCATAGCCTCGCTGCTGATCCTGTTAACGTTCTTTTTGTATTTTTTCTTGTAAATGCTCAGGAAATGTTCTGCAAGCATGGGTATATCGCCGGTACGTTCACGCAGCGGTGGCAGATGTATCTCAACGGTGTTGATCCTGTAAAGGAGGTCCTGCCTGAATGTCTCATCTGCAACCATCTGGTGTATATTATTGTTGGTAGCGCAAATAAGCCTGATATCGATCGGGATGGGTTTGGTTGAGCCCACCTTGATAACCTCTTTCCTTTCGATGACTGTAAGCAGCTTGGCCTGCATGGGAAGAGACAGGTTGCCAATCTCATCAAGGAATAGTGTGCCCCCCGATGCTATCTCAAAACGCCCGGACTTATCCTTGATGGCATCTGTAAATGCACCCTTGACGTGTCCGAACAGTTCACTTTCAAAAAGAGTTTCACTGATACTGCCAAGATCAACGCTTATAAAAACCTCCTCTTTTCTCGGGGAGTTACGGTAAAGGGCTCTGGCCACCAACTCTTTGCCAGTGCCGTTCTCTCCGAGTATAAGTACGTTGGCGTCTGTTTTTGCCACTTTCTGTATTGTCGTGAAAACCTCCCGCATTTCTGGTGATACACCGATAAAATCCTGGAAGGGTTGGTCAAGAGCCTGGCTTATCTCCTTCTGCCTTGTTTTTAATCCGCTTGCCTCCAGCCGTGACCTCCTGAGCTGCACTGATGCCGATACGGTGGCTATCAGTTTCTCATTCTGCCAGGGTTTCAGGATAAAATCCGTTGCGCCCGCTTTGATTGCCTTGACTGCCTTCTCGGCATCTCCGTATGCTGTTATGAAAACCACTACTGCCTCAGGATCCAATTCAAGTATCTTCTGAAGCCAGTCAAAACCTTCCTGGCCACTGATAGCATCTTTGGTAAAGTTCATGTCCAGCAAAATAACGTCAAAATCGTCGCTTGCCATCAGGTCGGGAATATCCGAGGGATCATTGGTTGTTTTTATAAGCTCTACATGTGTTTTCAGCAGAAGCTTCAGGGCAAAAAGAATATCGTCATTGTCGTCAACCGCAAGAATCTTTCCTTTCTTATTATCCATGATCGGGGGGAATGTTAGGTTTTACCAGTTAGCGCATGTAAATATAGTGATTATTATAGATTCAAAACGGCTGCCTTCTGGTAAAAATGTACGATTCCGTACTATCCCTGTCTCAATACCGGACACTATTCAGGGTGACGGCCGACCTACTGGCTTGTTAAATATCACGAATACAGATAAATGCATGTTTTGGCATAATTAGTGACATCATTTAACCGGAAACTCTTAAAATCATATAATAATGAGCATGGATCGCAAAATAGAGAATAAGGGCAAAAAGTGGAGAAGGCTGGCCTGGATTTCAGTCTCCGCCCTGCTGGTAGTGCTGGTTTTCTATCAGATAGTTTTTGGAGACAAGAGTTCACGCCTTAATGTTGAGGTTGACAAGATCACGGTAGAGAAGGTGAGGGAGGATGCCTTTCTTGATTTTATTGCAGTGATCGGTACTGTAGAACCGATACAGACAATATTCCTTGATGCAACTGAAGGAGGAAGGGTGGAAGAGATCTACCGCCGTGAAGGGGGAATGGTCGAGATCGGCGAGCCATTGGCGAGACTTTCGAACACTACCCTTCTGCTTGATATTTCCAACCATGAAACCAATTATGCAAGAACAGTTAACGACATGCGTATGTTCAGGGTGCAGCTTGAACAGCAGAATCTTACTTACAGGAACCAGCTGCTTGAGCTTGAACTGGCACTTCGCCAGCACGAACGTCGGTACAGGAACAACAATGTATTGATGGAACAGAACCATATCTCAAAGGAAGAGTACGAAATATCAAAGGAGCAGTATGAGATATCCAAAAGAAGGCTTGCCCTTTACAGGGAAAGCTACGAACAGGATTCCATTTACAGGGTGTTGCAGCTTGATGCAATGGAGACCTCTCTCAGGAACATGGAGGAAAACATGAAGCTTGTCTACCAGAGGCTTGAGGCAATGGAACTCGCGGCTCCGGTCTATGGTGAGCTTGCAACCCTCAACCTCGAGATTGGGCAGATGGTCAACAGGGGAGAGCGGCTGGGGCGCATAAATATCCTTGATTCCTATAAGCTGCGTGTGGAAATAGACGAGCATTACATATCAAGGGTTACGCAGGGATTGACGGGTGACTTCGAATTTGCAGGCAACCGGTACGACCTGGTAATCACAAGGATCTATCCTGAGGTTCAGGCAGGTCGTTTTTCAGTCGACATGGAGTTTGTGAACGGGGTACCTGACCAGATGCGCATCGGGCAGACATTCCGTATAAGGCTTGAACTCGGGGAATCGCGTAATGCAATACTTATTCCCAGGGGAGGCTTCTACCAGAGCACAGGCGGACAGTGGGTTTATGTTGTTGATCCTTCAGGCTCTTTTGCTTACAGAAGGGATATAAGGATAGGTCGCCAGAACCCCCGGTTCTATGAGGTTCTTGAGGGACTTGAGCCGGGTGAAAGGGTAATAGTATCAAGCTATGATAATTTCGGGAATGTTGACAGGCTCGTGCTAAAGTAAAGAATTGAATAAACAATATAACCAAACCAAACAAAACAATAAAGCCATGATAAGAACAAATGAACTGGTAAAGGTCTTCAGGACCGATGAGGTTGAAACCACTGCGCTAAATAAGGTAAACCTGGAGATAAGTAACGGAGAGTTTGTGGCCATAATGGGCCCCTCCGGATGCGGTAAGTCAACCCTGCTGAATATAGTTGGATTGCTGGACAATCCCACATCAGGTGAACTTTGGTTCAATGATACGGAGGTTTCAAAATATTCCGAACGCCAGCGTACCAATATGCGGAAAGCTAATATAGGATTTGTTTTCCAGAGCTTTAACCTTATTGATGAGCTAACTGTATTTGAAAATGTCGAATTGCCGCTTCTTTATCTTAATGTACCTTCATCTGAGAGGAAGAAAAAAGTTGAGGAAGTGCTTGGAAAGATGAAGATCGGACACAGGGCAAAGCATTTTCCGCAGCAGCTTTCCGGCGGGCAACAACAGCGAGTCGCTATAGCCAGGGCGGTAGTTACAAAACCCAAGCTCATCCTGGCCGATGAGCCTACCGGTAACCTTGACAGTGCGAACGGAGAGGAGGTTATGAACCTTCTTGGCCACCTCAATGAAGAAGGAACTACTATAGTGATGGTTACACACTCTCCTTCGGATGCTGAAAAGGCACACAGAATTGTCCAGTTGTTTGACGGACATATTGTAACAGAAAACGTGAAGAAACTTCTGTAATAAATTCAGGGAATTTGTGCCGGTTTGCGGCATTATAATTCAGGGCAAATGGGTTGCCGCATCCGGTCAAATTCCTTTATTACAATTGAATTATTTGTTGAACCAACCAGAAAATGCCATGAAGGATCTGTGCGTTCCGGTATCACACTTCGGTGATGATGAGATTGCTGAAATCAGTCTGACAATCGGTGGAAGAAAAAGTACTTATAACTTTCGGGTAGAATCCTTTCCCTGGGAGGTTGAAGATGAGTTAAGCAGGTTTGATGACCAGATCTCACTGTCTCTTGCAAGAATTGAGAGGCTGAAAAATGCCATCAGGAATTATGACCCTGAATGGGAACTGATCCAGATCTTTACGCCAGGTGAAGATTCAAAACACATTCAGGTTCTGTACAGAAAGAAAAAATCATAACTAATAAACGAACATGGAACGGTTAAAAGGGATATTGCTGATTTTGATTATAACTGCGGTTGCTGGTTATGCACAGGAAATGTGGACGCTGCAGGATTGCATAGATTATGCTCTTGAGAATAATATCCAGCTCAAAAGGCAGAAGCTAGTATCAGAAAGCGCCAGGAACAATTATAACCGGTCCATGATAGGGGTACTCCCGGGAGTTACAGCTTTTGCAGGCCATGATTTCAATTCGGGACGTGCTCTTAATTACGATACATACCAATGGGAAAACCGCGAATTTCAACAGGGCAATCTTGGAATAAGGGGAAGGATCAGCGTTTTCGGAGGATTCCAGAACTATAACAATATACAGCAGCACAGATTCCTGCTTATGTCCCGGCTTGAAGAGGTTGATCGCGCCAGGAACGACATTTCGCTGAACATCTCTGCAGCCTTTTTCCAGATATTGCTTGAAAAGGAGCTGGTTGAGATTGCTGAGATGCAGCTTGAAGTGTCAACTCTTGAACTTGAGGCTGGAAGAATAAATTTCAGGGTGGGGAATATTCCCGGTGGCAGGCTTTATGAGATTGAATCGCAGGTAGCTGCCGATGAATACCAGCTTACTCTTGCGAGGAACAACCTTAATCAGTCCTATCTTGATCTCGCTCAGATGATGCAACTTGAACCGGGCTATGATTTACGCATTAAAGTTCCTGAAATTATTGATATTGGCGAGGCTGCAATAATGAATACTGTAGACAATATATATGAAGAGGCAGAAGCCGTTCTGCCGCAGGTAAGGGTAGCTGAATATATGCTCAGGAGCCGGGAAAAGGAGTTGGCAGTGATGAGGGGAATGCAAAGCCCTCGTCTTGACCTTCAGGGTTTGATCTATTCAAGGTATTCCGAGCTTGCCGTGAACCCGGTAGACGGTGGTGATTATCCGTATTCGACACAGATAAGGGACAACAGGTACAGGCAGCTTGGTGTAACCCTGACCATACCCATATTTGACGGATGGACAACCCGCAACAGGATCAGCAACGCCAGGGTTTCAGTGATGGATGCACAGTACCATCTCGATGAAACAAAACAGAGCCTTTATATGGAGATACATCAGATGCACAATGGTGCACGGAATGCATATAACCGATATAATTCGGCAGAAAAAGCCGTAATTGCAGCCCAGGAGGCCTTTAATTATGCAAAGGAGCAATTCGGACTTGGGCTGATAAATTTTGTAGATTACCAGTATGCCCAGAACAGTTTATTCAGGGCACAGTCAAATAAGGTACAGGCTAAGTATGAATACTATCTGCGCTCAAAGATACTTGATTTTTATCTCGGTGAATCGCTAGCCATCCAATGACTGTAATTTTTCTCTCTTGTTTTTAGGTTAACAAGCAGGTCGCCGGCCGGGGAAACCCGGCCGGCATTTTCACAAACCGGCAGGATTGTGATCCGGCTTGTTTCAGTAGGGATCCTCACTTGCATATACCTTTTCGCCGGAGCTGTATGTGCTGTGGACCTTAAGTCGGGGCACCCTTTCCATGTCCATCTGCATAAGGTCTTCATTAGTTACAATAAAATCGGCCAGTTTTCCTGGTTCTATGCTTCCCTTCTCATCTTCTTCAAATGCAGCCCTGGCTGCCCAGATGGTCATTGCTCTCAGTGCCTGCTCCCTCGTTAAGGCATTTTCCATCTGGAAACCATTTTCTGGAAACCCTTCGGGGTCTTTTCTTGCCACCCCTGCATAAAAGCCAAGCAGCGGGTTGATGCTCTCGACAGGGAAATCACTCCCGTTTGTCAGCCATCCATTTTGAGACAGCAGTTGGTTGAGGGCGTATGCTCCTTTTATCCTTTCGGGACCTATCCTTTGAACTGCCCATTTCATGTCGGATATAGCATGTATTGCCTGCACTGAAGGGATAACGGAGTACCTGGCAAAAAGGTCGAAATCATCCGGATGCACTATCTGGGCATGCTCTATCCGCCATCGCCTGTCGTTTTTGCCGGCAAGAATTCCCGAGTATATCTCAAGCATGATCCGGACAGCTGCATCGCCTATGCAGTGGGTATTCACCTGGTAACCATGTTCCCATGCCTTTCGTGATATTTTCTCAAGGTAACCTGGAGTTTCCAGCAGCAGACCGTAATTACCGGGGGCATCACTGTATTCATCTATCATCCTTGCCCCCCTTGACCCCAGTGCTCCATCTGCAAATAGTTTTACCGACCTGACATTAAGATGGCCGGTTTTGTATATGCCCCTGCGCATATAAGTTTGCAGGTTTTCAGGTGTGGGATTTAACATGGCATATACCTTCATTTTAAGGTCTCCTGATCTATGCAGCGAGTCGATAAGCCCTATTACATCGTGATCCAGTCCGGCATCACCGACTGAGGTCAGTCCCACAGAAAAACAATTATCCTGGGCATTCAGCAGTGCTGCCACCTTCTGCTCGTAAGCCGGGGGAGGCACAAATTTTTTTACTTTTTCTATTGCATTGTCAATCAGTATTCCGGTAAGTTCTCCGTTCTTTTCCAGAAAATCTCCTCCTTCGATTTTTGTGGCCCGGTCAACTCCTGCAATAAGGAGTGCTGCCGTGTTTGCTATTGCAGCATGTCCGTCAATCCTTGTCAACAGTACCGGTTTGTCAGGAAAAAACTTATCAAGCTGACTTTTATGGGGAAATTCGCTTAAAGGCCACAGATTCTGATCCCATCCGCGCCCCAGCACCCATGCAGAAGGCAGCTCCCGGTCGTGTGACAGAATACGGTCAATTACCTCGCCAAATGAGCCGGCTCCTGAAAGGTCGGCGTTAATCAGACTTGTGCCGTATCCGTAAAAGTGGCAATGAGGATCAATTAGGCCGGGATAAACAAATCTCCCCTGCATATCCACTGTTTTCGCAGCACGGTAGTTGCCCATTATCTCACGGTTGCTGCCTATGGCTGCAAACCGCCCGTTTCTTATTGCTGCCGATTGTGCCAGGGTAAAACCACCGTCAACGGTATATATCCTGGCATTATATATTATAAGCTCCATCTGCTCTTTTTCCATTACAATAACTTACCTGAAACAATGTAAAGGATCAATATTTTTTTGTAATTTCATAATCGGTTTATTAGCGAAAATACACTTTTTCTGTTTTTTGACAGTTTATTTTTAATATTCTTCAATTGTTATGTTTAAATCAGAGAGGCAATTAGCCCCCCTTGTTTTTTTAGTTATCGCGATTGGTTTCGCTGGTGTGTCGTGTGAAAAAGATCCCGTTTATGAAGATCCTTCGGCAAAACTTGTATTTTCTACCGATACCCTGCACTTTGATACCATATTTACAACCATAGGCTCTTCAACAAGACACTTTAAGGTTTACAACCCATATGACAGAAGTCTCGAAATATCCAGCATCAGGCTTTCAGGGGACATCTCATCGCCCTTCAGGATCAATGTAGACGGTATTCCGGGGAGGAAGTTCAGCGATGTTTTAATCCGCGGCGGTGACAGTATTTTTATTTTTGTAGAAGCTACCATTGATCCGGTCAACGGCAACCACCCGGTTATTGTTGGTGATTCGGTTATGTTTATCACAAACGGTAATGTTCAGAATGTCAAGCTTGCTGCATGGGGGCAGGATGTCAAAATTATCAGGGATGAGGTTTTCGGAGATGAAACCCTTTCGGCCGAAAAACCTTATCTTATATACGGAAACATCCTGGTTGATACAAGCCGGGTGCTTACACTCGATCCCGGGGTGAGGATGTATTTCTACAGAAATTCCGGGTTGCATGTGGCCGGGTCATTGATAGCTGAAGGGACCGGCGATAATCCTGTTGTCTTTGAAGCGGCCCGTACAGAAGCCTCCTACAGGAATATACCTGGGCAGTGGGACGGTATCAGGCTTATGCCCGGCAGCACAGGAAACAGACTGGTGAATGTACGGATCAGAAATGCAGTTAACGGTCTGGTAGTCGAAGCTGTCAGTGCTGAAGAAAGTACCACTCTTTACCTTGCATACAGCCGGATAGAGAACATGACCCATGCAGGGCTTACAGGCAGGGGTGCAGCTATCTATGCTTACAACACAGTGATATCCAACTGCGGGCACCATCTTGCTGCCCTCACAGCCGGAGGTGATTATACTTTTTACCATTGCACCCTTGCCAATTTCTGGAATTTTTCATCCAGAAGAACTCCTTCAGTTGTTATTGAAAATTATTATGTAGATTCTGACGGTGGCATAAATGTAACGCCGGTAAGGGCCGTTTTAGGCAATTCCATAATTTACGGGAACAACGGAAGTGAGATTGGATTTTCGGTTCACTCCGAAGGAGCATTTGATGTGGTGTTCGACCACTGCCTGATAGCAGCCCACCTATCTCTTACTGAAGATTTTGAAGATAATTTTGTAAGTTGTATTACAGGCGTCAATCCCGGTTTTGTTGACCCTGCAAAGTACAATTTCAGACCGGACAAGGAATCCCCTGCTATCAATGCGGGCAATCCCGATACGGGAAATCTTCATCCGGTTGATTTTGACGGCAGGAGTCGTATTTCTGACGATGCGCCTGATATTGGTGCCTTTGAATGGTATCCTGAAGATTAGTTGCAGTAACCGGTCAATCAGCATCGACATATGGACCTGCCAGACAAAATCCCGCGATTTCCTAACAGGGTACCTGCCTGCGCAGTGATCATTCTTGGGTTACTGATACTGCTGTTACAGGCAGGGAGAACAGAAACCCCGGAGACGAGGGAGGGCAGGCCTGTCTTCAGGATAGTTTTCTACAATGTGGAGAATCTTTTCGACACGGTAAATGATCCGATGAAGAATGACGACGCTTTTACACCTGAAGGTGCCAGACGGTGGAATAAATTCAGGCTTCAGGAAAAGATTAATAACCTGTACCGTGCTATTGCCGCTGCCGGAGGATGGCACACTCCTGCAATAATAGGATTATGTGAGGTGGAGAACATATACGTTCTTGAAAGGCTCGCTTATGATACAGGATTCAATCGGTTTGATTACCGGATCATACACCGGAACTCTGGAGACCCCAGGGGTATCGACGTTGCATTTCTATTTCGCCCCGACATGTTCGATTTACTGAAAAGCAGGTTCATCCCTGTCCGTTTTCCCTTTGACACTCTTGCTGCTACAAGGGACATAGTTTATATTAAAGGTCTGACGGGACCGGCAGATACGTTGCACCTGTTTGCAAACCATTGGCCCAGCAGGTGGGGCGGACAGGCAGAGACAGCACCTTACAGGAACCATGCTGCATCAGTTTTAAGGTCGGTTATCGATTCGCTATTTCTGGTCAGTCCTGCTGCAAAGATTGTCGTTATGGGCGACTTCAACGATGAGCCTCACGATGAAAGTCTTAAAAGGTTTCTTGGGGCCGGGTTTGATTATGATGCTCCGGAACCGGGCAGGCTATACAATATATCATGGGAGATCAAAAAGCAGGGGCAGGGGAGTAGTAAATACCAGGGAATATGGTACCTGTTTGACCAGTTTATTGTTTCGGGTGGACTTATGGGTCTTGTGCCCGGAATGAATACCACCCCGGAGGCGTTCAGGGTTTTTGACGAGGAATTTCTCCTGGTCCCGGATGATGCCTGGTTCGGGTACAAGCCGTTCAGGAGTTATGAAGGGTTCAGGTATACAGGAGGCTACAGTGACCATCTTCCCATAATACTTGATCTTTTTGCAAATTGAAGTTTTCATGCAATTATTTTTGCTGGTTGCCCCGGAAAAATCACTGAAGAAATGTTAACATCGATAAAACGAAAGCAGGCAGGATGTTAATTAGTAGCAGCTGATTTCGCATTTGACATTGATAATTTTCATCTGATCAGATCAATAAGGAAATTAACAAATTGTTCATAAACTGTGTTCTTTTCTTGTGGATACAGAGATGTGAAAAAATTTGGTGGCGGGAGGTTTTTCATGCTATATTTGTTACATCAAGTGAGGGATAAAAGACTTGTTCTTTGAGATGTTAAGCTGAAACAGAAAAACCTTCGGGGCTATCTGTCACAGTCAGGTCTAACGGAGAGTTTCCTCCGGGAAAATCTCCAGGCCGCATAATAGGAACAGGGGCCAGCGTTAACATCAGCCGTAAAAAGCTGATCGGAACAAGGCCCGGATCCTCGTAACAGATCTTTCGGGATCTGCCAATAAGGATCAGTCATAATAACAGTAGCTTGACACTTTAGCGGTTCGCCGCGACAAGTGAGCCGGGAATTTTTTCGACAGAAAGAATTCCCGGCTTTGTTTTTTCAGATATTGTTCCTCTTGGTGGTTCCTTTTTTCTAAGTAGTTTTTTGATCTTCTATTTTTTTAATTACCTTGCCCGGTACCCCGCCAACCATTGAATATGGTTCTACATTCTTTGTGACAGCAGTATTTGGCGCAATAATTGAATGGTTGCCAATAGTCACCCCCGGATATATTGTGCAATTACCTCCAATCCATACATTGTTTTCAATGGCAACCGGAGCAGTGGGACGATGGGTTTCTGATAAATCACCTAAAGGTATCCCACTTAAAGCCATTGGAGCTGATGAGTGCGTCCATATAGCAGTTGAGGGTCCGGCAATATGGACATAATCGCCAATTACAATATTGTTGGCACAGTCAAGTACATTATTAACCCCAATATAACTGTTTTTTCCGATTTTGATCGAACCGATACCCCACCTGACGCATAGAACATTCTTGTCAACCATGCTGTTATCACCTACTGAGATATACTTCAGGAGAGCCCCGGGGCCAATAGTGACATTGTTTCCCAATACTACCGAATTCTCTATTGTTACATTACTATAAATGGTACAATTAATACCGGTTATTAGATCTTTTGATAGAATGATATTCCTGCCAAGATTGTTGTTTTTCGAGAATCTATTTTTTAAAATGAATTGGATCATGTTGGCATTGATCGCTCTTACCCATCTTTTAATTACTCCTGGAGTCAGTTTTCTGAGGATGGTGGTCATAATCCATTCGTTTTATTTAATACGCTTTTTCTTCGTGCAGGCAGAATTAATCTGCAGGATGTCATCAGACCTGTTTAGGTTCAATTCCCATTTCCCGGGCCTTTTCTTTCATATACCTGATTGCCTCATCCCGGTCATTCCGGATCAGTCCGTCAAGAATTGCATCCTTTATCGCCTTCTTTATAATACCCACTTCGCGACCTGGTGAAAGTCCGAATATTTTCATTATTTCGTCACCCTTTACAGGTGGCTGAAAGTTTCTGACGGCATCTTTTTCCTCAATTTCCTTGAGTTTCTGTCTCACTATTGTGAAGTTATTCATGTGCCGACGCACCGTTTGCCTGTTTTTTGAGGTTATATCGGCTTCACAAAGCGTCATCAGGTCATCAATCTCATCGCCTGCCTCATAGAGCAGACGCCTGACAGCCGAATCGGTTATCTCGCTGCCGGACAATGAAATAGGCCTGAGATGCAGCAGTACTAACTTCTGTACGTATTTCATCTTGTCATTGAGTGGCAGCCTGAGCTTCCTGAAGACAGAAGGGATCATCCTTGCTCCTGCATGATCATGGGCATGAAAAGTCCATCCTGTTTCGGTGTTGTATTTCTTTGTCTGAGGTTTTCCCACATCATGCAATAGCGCAGCCCACCTGAGCCATAAATTATCTGACTTACGGCATAAATTGTCGAGTACCTTTAAAGTGTGATGATAGTTGTCTTTGTGCCCGCGTCCCTTCATTACATCGACACCTTTCATGGCGTGTACCTCGGGCAGAATTACCTCCAGCAGTCCGGTCTCATCCATCAGGCTGAAACCCTTCGATGGCTTGGGAGACATAAGTATCTTGTTGAGTTCATCGGTGATTCTCTCTTTTGAAACTATGCCTATTCGGTCGCGGTTAGCTGCAATTGCCTCAAAGGTGCGTTGTTCTATACTGAATTTGAGCTGTGAAGCAAACCTTATTGCCCTCATCATGCGGAGGGGATCGTCCGAAAACGTGGAGGCAGGATCAAGGGGGGTGCGGATTATTTTGTTATTAAGATCGTCCAATCCGTTAAAAGGATCTGTGAGCTCTCCGTAATTATTCTTCTCCAGGCTCACTGCAAGGGTGTTTATTGTAAAATCCCTTCTTCTCTGGTCGTCTTCGATAGTGCCGTTTTCTACAACCGGCTTCCTTGAGTTTTTTCTGTAGGACTCCTTTCTTGCTCCCACAAACTCTATCTCGTATCTGTCAAACTTAAGCATGGCCGTGCCGAAGTTTCTGAATACACTGATTTTCTTCCTGTCTCCTATCGCTTCTGCCACCTTCTGAGCAAATTCAATCCCGCTGCCTGCAACCACTATATCAATATCACAGGAGGGTCGATTTAAAAAGATGTCCCTGACATAACCGCCAACAACATACAATTCGGTGTCATTTTGAGCAGCAATGTCCGATATGATCCTGAAAACTTTTTTGTCAAAATGCTCCTTCATTTGACCTTTTATGACAAATATTGACTTTGATATGACAAAATTACAATATTTGGGCATTATATATTATAATGTGAACAAATTGGCATTTGGAACGTTTTTTGTCCAATATGTGGTTGTAGAATATTTATATGTTTAAATAATTATGAAAAAATTAACTATCAAAATTTTAAAGTAATGATTGAGCATCTGACTTTGGAGACTTTTAAGGAAAAGATTTTTGACTACGAAAACAACAAGGATTGGAAATACCAGGGAGATACGCCGTGTGTTATTGATTTTTACGCCGATTGGTGCCAGCCGTGTAAAATGGTTGCCCCTATTCTGGAAGAACTTGCCGGTGAATACAGCGGGAAACTTAACATTTACAAGGTTGACACCGAAAAAGAGAGGGAACTGGCAGGAGTATTCGGTATACAGAGCATACCCTCGTTACTTTTTGTTCCAATGGAAGGTATGCCTCAAATGGCACAGGGAGCCCTGCCCAAGGAGACATTCGAAAAAGCTTTCAGGGAAGTTCTTTCGGTTGAAAAACAATCTTGATCCTGACACCTGGATAACCGGTCATTCGGCCGGTTGTTTTTTTTACCGAAAGATTTATTAATTTTACAGGATCTATAATGGGGTGCCTTAATATATCGGGCTGAGATCATACCCTTTGAACCTGATCCGGGTAATGCCGGTGTAGGGAATAAGCAAGATCACCTCATTGCAATTATAAGTCTAACCAAAAACTTTTATCTATGTACAAGGTAATTGGCCTGCTTGTATTGCAATTGGTTTGTTTATCAACTTTTGCAAATCCGGTAATTACCGGCACAGTTAAAAACCAGGACGGCAATCTCTTGATTGGGGCAAATGTTCTGATTGATGGTTCCTATTACGGGACAGCAACCAATGCAGATGGTGTTTTCCGGCTGCATGTCAGCTATGGTAATTATGTGCTCAGGGTTTCACATATGGGTTATGAAACCCGGTTTATTGATGTTGATGTAAGCGGAGACAAAGATCTGGAGATAATACTCCCGAGGCTTGCCTACCTGGCCGAGGAGGTTATTGTATCAGCAACAAGGGCTCATTCAAGGGTGCCTGTTGCATTTACAGATGTCAGCAGGGCCGAGATTGAGGAAAGAGATTTCGGTCAGGATATTCCTTTTATACTTAATTTGACCCCTTCGTTTGTTGCATCCTCAGATGCAGGAGCAGGGATTGGCTATACCAGCTTCAGGATCAGGGGCTCTGACATGAACAGGATAAATATTACGGTTAACGGCATCCCCCTTAACGATCCCGAGTCTCACGGAGTATGGTGGGTTAATATGCCTGATCTGGCTTCGTCAGTTGATAATGTTCAAATTCAGAGGGGAGTGGGAACTTCATCACATGGCGCGGGGGCTTTTGGAGCCAGTATAAACCTTCAGACTAAAACAGTAGCTCCTGATCCTTACGGAGAGATAGTGGCTTCCGCCGGCTCCTTCAATTCTCTGAGAAATACAGTCCGGCTCGGCTCAGGTATGATTAATGAAAGGTTTACATTTGATGCCCGGCTTTCGAGAATTACTTCTGATGGCTATATTGATAGAGCAAGTTCGGATCTGAAATCATTTTTCCTTTCAGGGGCAATGCACAGTGAAAACAGCCTGCTTAAGGTAAACGTGTTTTCAGGCAAGGAAATCACCTACCAGGCCTGGGACGGAGTTCCCTCCTACATGCTTGATATTGACCGGCGTTATAATGGTATTGGAAGCTACACCAACGAAGAGGGGGAGACCGTCTATTATGACAATGAAACGGATAATTACCAGCAGGATCATTTTCAATTATTTTATTCCCGGGAAATATCCCCGTCACTTAATCTTAATACAGCTCTCCATTATACAAAAGGTTATGGTTATTACGAGCAGTACAGGGAAAATCAGAGATTCGGCAATTATGGCCTGGACAACCTGGTGCTTGCCGGCCAGACGATTTCCAGAAGTGATCTGATCAGGAGAAAGATACTCGACAACCATTTTTTCGGTATGACCTGGTCATTAAGATATGGCAGCCGCAACTATGATCTTACGTTTGGAGGTGCGGCAAACCGTTATCTAGGCGACCATTATGGCCACATAATTTGGGCGGAATATGCAAATAACATACCCAAAAATTTTGAATGGTATTTCAACCGGGGGGATAAATATGATTTTAATGTATTCGGAAAAATTGAATACAGGTTGACAGATAATTTAAATCTATATGGGGATCTCCAGTACAGAACAATCAACTATACAATTGATGGCATTGATGATGACCTGAGAGATATTTCACGCGATCATGAATATCATTTTTTCAACCCCAAGGCGGGCATATTTTACGAGATTGATTCCCGGCAAAACCTTTACTTATCATATTCGGTAGCTCACCGGGAGCCCAACAGGAGCAATTTCAAGGATGCCCGTCCGGGAGAAATCCCAGGGCCGGAGCGTCTTGATAACATTGAGACAGGGTATAATTTCGGGTCCCGAAATATTAATTTGAATGCCAATATGTTTTATATGAAATACAAGGACCAGCTTGTACTTACCGGCCAGATAAATGATGTTGGGGCACCTGTTATGACAAACGTGCCTGACAGTTACCGTGCAGGGCTGGAGTTGCTTGCCGGGCTAAGGGTGTCTTCAATCCTGGAGTTGGGATTTAATTTTTCAGTGAGTCAAAATATTATTTCTGATTTTACCGAATATATTGATAACTGGGATTACTGGGAAGATCCGGATAATGAGCCGCTTCAAATATTAAGGCATATCGGCAGGACAGAGCTCTCTTTTTCACCCCCGGTTATTGCCGGTGGCGATGTAACACTCAATCCCACAGAGAATTTTAGCATTAACCTCTCCGGCAAATATGTCGGCAGGCAGTTTATTGACAACACAGCCAGCAGGGAAAGGATGCTGAACCCATATTTTTTCAGCGACCTGAGATTTAGTTACAAGATAGAAACCTCACGGTTCGGGGAGTTCGGAATAAATTTGATGGTTGGTAATATTTTTAATGAAAAATTTGAAACAAATGCGTGGATTTATCGTTATATTTATCAGGGAAAAGAACGCTACATAGATGGTTTTTTCCCGCAAGCAGGCAGGCATTTTTTCTCAGGGGTTTCAATCAAGTTTTAGGTTAATTATTAGGGTTAATGGTGAAGCAAAAGCCGGAATTATTCCGGCTTTTGTTTTTCAACATATGATAAGTTCAATACCGGATTCCTCCATATTTTCAACATAGCTTGCCGGCACTTCATTATCGGTAATGATCATATCGACTTCATCCATACTGCATATCCTGCTGAATCCTCTTCTGCCAAACTTGGTTGAATCTGCAAGTACTATCACCCTCTGTGCCGCTTTAATCATCTTCTGGTTGAGTGTCGCCTCCATCGAGTTGGTGGTGGTAAATCCGTATCCGGGGTCTATACCGTCAACCCCCAGGAAAAGCTTACTGCAGGAGAAGTTCCCAAGAAGTGTTTCAGCGTAGTGTCCCACAATAGACGATGAACTTTTTCTTACCAAACCGCCAAGCTGAATGATATCAATAAGCGGATCCCTGGATAACAGAAGCGATGCATTAAGTGAAGCCGTAACCACTGTCAGTTGTTCATCGGCTTTAATCTGCCTGGCAAGCTCAATAACGGTAGTGCCGGAGGCCAGTATTATACTGTCTTTTGGTTGTACCAGTCCGGCACCATATCTTGCTATTCTCTGCTTCTGTGAAACCCTGATCTTCTCTTTTTCATTTACCGGCCTGTCATTTATGTAAGGGTTGTTTGGAGTTGCGCTTCCGTGGGTCCTGAAGAGCAGCTTACGCTCCTCCAGGTATTTCAGATCCTTTCGTATGGTAACAGCTGAAACTTTCAAGTCTCTGCTGAGATCGACCACAGCTACGTGACCATGTTCCCTCAGCTTGTTAAGTATATATTGGTGCCGCTCTGCTATACTTGCTGTCATGCTGTTGTTTTCTTCAAAATTAGCATCAAATTTCGAATTAATCAAGGTGCCTGTAACTGCATGGAGCATTTCAGGTAAGATTTGTAAAGAAAAGCAATTAGTTGGGAGCAAAATGAAATACTTGAGTTGCGAAAAGTTTCGAAATAAGTAATTATTTTGTATTATTGCAATTATAACATACATCTTAAATGTCACTAATAGCTTTTAAAACAGGGACTAAGGGTGGGTGTTGCAATTAGAAACAAAACGAAATAAGCAGACAGTGTCAATACAGAATAATTATGAGAAGAGATTTAATGCTGGAAAGGCTTGATGGGGATAACAAGCATTTCGACTTTATTATTGCAGGTGGCGGAGCTTCCGGAATAGGTATTGCCCTTGAGGCCGCCAGCAGAGGATATTCGGTTGTATTGCTGGAAAAGTCAGATTTTGTAAAATCCACATCCAGCAAGAGCACCAAACTTGTACATGGCGGGGTGAGATATCTGGCTCAGGGGGATGTTTTGCTGGTTAGAGAGGCATGTGTTGAGCGCGGCAGACTCCTTCACAATGCGCCGCACCTTGTAAGGAACCAGACATTCGTTATTCCGGCCTTCGGCTGGTTTGACGAATTTCTCTATACTGCCGGACTTACGGTATATGACCTGATGGCCGGACGCTACAGTATGGGCAGGTCAAGAAGGATACCAAAAAAGGAGGTCTTGCAGCGGGTGTCTTCAGTAACAAGGAATAAGCTTACAGCAGGGATACTTTATCATGACGGCCAGTTTGATGATGCCAGGCTTGCGGTAAATGTGCTGCAGACTGCTGCAGATTACGGCGCGGTTGCCGTTAACTATATGCCTGTCGAGGGACTGCTTAAAGATAAAGCCGGCAGGATTACAGGGGTCAGGGCACGGGATATGATTGCCGGCAAGGAATATGAAATAGGAGGAAGGGTATTGATAAATGCAACAGGGGTGTTTGCCGACGAGATCATGAGAATGGACAAACCGGAAATGGAACCTACAATGCGTCCGAGCCAGGGAATTCACCTGGTCGTGAGTAGGTCGTTCCTGCCTGGTGACGACGCTGTGATGATACCAAAAACTGATGATGGAAGGGTTCTTTTTGCGGTACCATGGCACGGCAAGGTGGTGATAGGAACCACCGATACTCCTGTCGAAAGGCCCTCTCTCGAACCTGTTGCACTTGAGGAAGAAATTGATTTCATTCTGACAACTGCCGGCAGGTATCTTGAAAAAGCGCCGCAAAGAAGTGATGTACTTAGTATGTTTGCAGGCCTCAGACCCCTTGCTGCTGCAAAAAACTCAAATGGAAAGAAGACCAGGGAGATATCGCGCAGCCATAGGATTATTGTTTCTTCCAGCGGACTGATGACCA
Source organism: Bacteroidales bacterium (assembly GCA_007133565.1). Taxonomy (GTDB): domain Bacteria; phylum Bacteroidota; class Bacteroidia; order Bacteroidales; family PUMT01; genus PXAP01. The sequence continues at coordinate 2,511 of SLMM01000059.1, read as the reverse complement.
TGATCGGGGGCAAATGGACCACCTTCAGAAAGATGGCTCAGGACATGGTCTCCCGGGCCGAAAAGGTTAACAGGTGGCCGCGTACAAAATCGGTTACAAAGCATATGAAGATAAGAGGATATGAGGAGGGTGTGGATTTTAATGATCCGTGGTACTATTATGGGGCCGACAGGAAAGCTTTGGCTGACCTGGCAAGAGAAAACCCTGCACTGGATGAATACCTCAGCAGAAGCCTGTTCTTAAAGAAAATACAGGTTGTAATGGCTGTAAGGGAGGAGATGGCGGTAACTGTCGAAGATGTCCTGTCGCGAAGGACCCGCTGTCAGTTGCTTGATGCAGCTGAAAGCCTAAGGATAGCAGATGCAACAGCAGAGATCATGGCAGCGGAGCTTGGTAAGGATGAGCAATGGGTCAGGGAGCAGGTAAACTCATATGAAGAGGTTACCAGAAACTACCTTCCGTCGATGATTTCTGATGATAAGGAAAAATAATTCAAAAACACTATATTGCCAATCAAAAACCCGATAAAACATGGAAAATTACATTCTTGCCCTTGATCAGGGCACTACAAGTTCAAGAGCTCTTCTGTTTGACAAGAAAGGTAAAATACGTAGCGTTGCGCAAAAGGAATTTACCCAGATTTTCCCCAGGCCCGGGTGGGTAGAACATGATCCGGGCGAAATATGGTCATCTCAGGTTGCTGTTGCAGCCGAAGCAATCTCAAAGGCAGGTATTAACGGTAAGGCGGTTGCAGCCATCGGAATAACAAACCAGAGAGAAACAGCAATTGTATGGGACAGGAGAACCGGCGATCCCGTATATAACGCAATTGTGTGGCAGGACAGGAGGACATCGGGATTGTGCGACCGGCTGAGGGAGGAGGGACATGCTGAGATGATAAGGGAAAAGAGCGGTCTTGTAATTGATGCTTATTTCAGCGGCACAAAAGTAAGGTGGATTCTCGACAATGTTGACGGGGCAAGGGAAAGGGCCGAAAAGGGTGAACTGGCATTCGGTACGGTGGACAGCTGGCTGGTTTGGAAACTTACACAGGGCCGTACCCATATCACCGACGTTACCAATGCAAGCCGCACCATGCTTTTCAATATTAATACCCTGAAGTGGGATGATGAATTGCTTGCTCTTCTTGATATACCAAGAAGTATGCTTCCGGAAGTAAAAAGTTCAAGCGAGGTTTATGATCATACCAATACTACCTTTTTTGCATCAAAGGTACCCATAGCCGGGATAGCCGGAGACCAGCAGGCCGCCATGTTTGGCCAGATGTGCGTTGATGAGGGCATGGTCAAAAATACCTATGGTACTGGCTGCTTCATATTGCTTAATACAGGTGATAAACCATTTATTTCAAAAAACAACCTGGTAACTACTGTAGCCTGGAAGATCGGCGACCGGGTTAATTATGCCCTCGAAGGCAGCATTTTTATTGCTGGTGCGGTTGTGCAGTGGCTTCGTGATGGTTTGGGGATAATCGGATCATCGGCTGAGGTTGAAAAACTTGCTGCGAGCGTTGATGATAACGGAGATGTCTATTTCGTACCGGCTTTTACGGGGATGGGCGCACCTTACTGGGACCAGTACGCGCGGGGATTGCTTGTGGGGATCAGCCGTGGTACTAACAGGGGGCATGTTGCAAGGGCAGCCCTTGAGGGTATAGCTTATCAGACAATGGATGTGCTTGATGTAATGAAGAAAGATACAGGGTTGGATATCAAAGAACTCAGGGTTGACGGAGGGGCTGTGGCAAACAACATGCTGATGCAGTTTCAGGCCGATATCCTCGGCATCCCCGTGGTACGTCCGGAAATTGCGGAGACAACTGCACTGGGTGCTGCATATCTTGCGGGACTGGCAACTGGTTACTGGGATAATATTGATGACCTTAAAAAGAAGTGGATCGTCGACAGGGAGTTTGCCGGTGAGATGAGCAGGGAAACAGCCGCGAAGCTGAGATCAAGATGGCTGGATGCAGTCAAAAGGGCAAGGTCATGGTCAGACTGAGACCTGCCGGTCAAAACCTGTTGCATCAGGTTAGTCTGGATTATCCGCGGTCAGCCATAAACCATACAAAACATTTTGATTAAAACCAATAACCAATTTCATTAACCTTAATTATGGATACAGTTTATCTTTATGAATTTATCGGTACAGCCGTCCTGGTACTGATGGGGGATGGTGTTGTTGCCAATACGGTATTAAAGGATACAAAAAGTCATGGTGCCGGCTGGGTGGTCATTACTATCGGCTGGGGCCTGGGAGTATTCCTTGGGGTTGTAATTGCCGGACCACACTCGGGTGCGCATATTAATCCCGCTGTCACCTTCGGGTTTGCTTTTGCAGGGATGTTTGAATGGGCACTTGTTCCGGGCTACATAACAGCCCAGTTACTGGGAGGTTTTTTCGGTGCATCAATAGTTTACCTGTTTTTCAGGAACCATCTTAATATTACAGATGATAAAGGGACAAAACTCGCCGTATTCTGTACCGGTC
>SLMM01000050.1 GCA_007133565.1 Bacteroidales bacterium | reverse complement strand
TACAACAGGTTCCTCGCAGGTTATGACCTGCGGGGCTTCAGGGCGGGACTGACAATAGAGCAGTTCTACACCCCATACAGTGACCGGAATTTCACCAGCATTGCACAGCTCAGGCTCCAGTACGCTTCCGGTCCCCTTGAAGTGAAGCTTGGAAATTTCTATGAGACACTGGGACGTGGACTGCTTCTGCGATCGTACGAAATACACGGGGCCCTGCTTGAAGAGAAAAGCTACAGGGCACAGCACTATTTTCACAGGGACATATCGGGCGCCTCGGTGCGTTACAGCAGGAACAATTTCACTTTCGGGGCGCTTTACGGGAAACCCCTGAACAATGCCTTCCCCCCGGGAATGGATATACCGTGCCGCCGGCCGGATGACATTGCAGCCCTCCAGGCAGGATATTCATTCGGGGGGCAATCGGCAGGCGCTACTCTTATGATGCTTGACAACAGCCGGGGAACTTCGTGGTATGGCTCTGCTAATCTTTCGGGCAGCCTGGGCAGTTACATCTCCTGGTATACCGAAGCAGCCGGGGAGATAGGCAGCCGGATGCCTTCCGGGACTCCTGAGGCCGGGCCGCTGGCTCTTTATGCCGGGGTTAATATCGCTGCCGGAATGGCAGGAATAAGCCTGGAATACAAATACTATAAGGACTTTGAGCTGGGTGCCGGATTTAATGAGCCGCCCGCCCTGGTCAAAGAACACAGCTACAGGCTCCTGAACAGGAGCACCCATGTTTCCCAGGCATTGAATGAAACGGGCTACCAGGCAGAGGCATACTGGATGCTGCCCGATGCCTCGGTAATAACCTTCAATCATACACTTGCCGTAAATGACTTCGGAAAACGGTTTGTTTTCAGGGAATATTTTGTCGGGTATGACGGTACACTGGGCACCGGTCACGATTTCAGGCTCTTTGTTGATCTTGCCCAGGACCCCCTGAAGCTTGAACGCAACAGGTTCACCTGGGGAGGCGGGGCTGGCTGGCGGACGGGTGGAAGGCTCCTACTCAACACCGATTTTGAGGCACAGCGTTTCGACAGGGAGGATACTAAGGTAATTAATATGCTTTTCAGCCCGGGAGCCAATATCAGGTCCCGGTTCAGCCTGTCAGTAGTAGCCGAGGTCAGCAACGACCCCTTCATACTGGATGACCCTGACAGTGCCGGCGGGGAAATCGAAAAGCCATACAGGTGGTGGACAGGGGCATCAATTGGATACAGAATTGGCAGCAGCCACAACCTCCGGGTATTTGGGGGGCAACGGAGAGGGGGACCGGCATGCTACTCCGGCATCTGTTACGAAATACTCGATTTCACAGGCATTGAGATACGCCTCACCAGCAGGTTTTAAGGGTTTTTGGTGGCTCTGTTCTTTCTAAGGTAATACCGGTGCAATAAAGTGCCTGGTATCATTACTGCCATACCAGTCCGTTTATTTCCGGCTGTAAAAATAGAGTACCGGTTCTATATCGTCCACCTTCTCGCTGAGTGTATAGTACCCGCTGCCGTCAGGCATCCACCCGAAGGCCTCGCCCTGCGGCTCAACAGTGTATGGCAGCAGCAAGGGCTGGCGCTCCAGGGCTTTATAAACCGGCTCATCCAGGTTCCTGCTCCAGTAATATATCCTGTCGTCGGTCTTAACCGCTATCTCAGTGCCGTCGGCCGATATATCCCCTGCAAGCGCCCTGTTGAAAGGGAAGTACCCAACTTTCTCCAGGGCAATCACCCTGCCTGTGGCCTGGGGATAACGGGCTGCAAATAGTATCGACCGTTCATCCCTCTTGGTAACAATATATATATCCCTGGTCCACGGATCCACCATAAGGGTTTCCGCATCACGCGACAGTCCGTCCGGGTAAACAAAGTCAATTCGTTCAACCCCGTCAACAGGCTCATAAGCCACCGAGTCGAGTCCGCTGATATCAGGCTCCGGCACCCTGTAGATGGACATTATCTCATACTGTGCATGATTGTCGCCGATCTCGCCGATATAGAGATAGGTTATGCCCTCAACAGGCCCGGGGCCTGCGGCCATATCCTCCCAGTCCCTGTTGAAAGCCCCCCTTATGAGAAATTCACCATAATCTTCTGCATTTTCACCTACCACGAACAGCCTGTTGAAATCGCCGCTGTCGTTATGCACCCAGATCCTTGAATGGTTGCTGCGGCTCACCGCCAGTCCGCTTGCCTCTATTATATAACTGTTTTCAAGCACCCCCCTTGCCTCAGATTCAGAAAACCCATTGTGTATTTCAAGGTTGTCAAGGTCATATTCAAAGTAAAGCGGTTCGGCAGGTATTACAGGCATGTCATTATCAGGCTTTGAACAGGATGCAACCTTGATACCGGCCAGCAGAACTGATGCTAAAACAATATAATGGCTCAACATGATGCTTGATAATACTTGGAATGGCAAGTATATAAAAAATAATCTAACCGTTATATGTTGACAAACCGCAAATTTATTCATATCCGGGATTATACCTTTGTTTGAAGGTTTTATTGAAAAAATTGCCGCCATAAAACTATATTTGCAAATAATATAACCTTAAACCTGAAAAAGATGAAAAAATTACTGTTACTACTGGCACTGGCAGCAGCAGCCGTTACCGGGTGCAGGGAGGAGCCGCTGGCAAGGGCCAGGTTCTGCGCCGATATCAGTCCCCAAAACCCCTGCGTGGGCGAGGACAATGTATTTATCCAGGGCACCAATGTATGGGCACATCTGATCCTGAGTCCCAGATTCGATGATACTGCTGTTACCGCCAGATTTTACGGTTACCAGAACGATCAGCGGATCTTCATCGAAAGCATCCATCACGAACTTGACCCCGGTCAGACCCTTGTTATGGAACAGCTCTTCATCAACCTCTGCGGTGATTTCGAAATAGAATGGCTCGACAGCAGCGGAAACCTCCTTGCAAAGGGGGAGTTCGAGATCTGGTAGATATAAAAAAAGGCAATAAAAAAAGCATCCCGAGGGATGCTTTTTTTATTGCTTTCAGCTACAGATTCTAGTAACCCGGATTCTGCTGCAGTACGCCCGGCTGAAGGTCAAGCTGAGACTGCGGTATTGGCTGGTACCTGTCCCTGTCAGTGAATGTGGCTCCCCTCATGAAGGTCCTTATCTGTTCGTCGGCCCTTGCAAAGTTGTTAAGGGTCTCTGCCATAGGCACAGAGTTAAGTCCGGCAGGAAGGGCGTCCC
>SLMM01000031.1 GCA_007133565.1 Bacteroidales bacterium | reverse complement strand
TTTTCACTTTTAATATTCCGCTTAACGCGGAAAAGAACGTGATCTCATCACCCTCATGGCCTTCAAGGTTAAACAGCACCCATGCAGCAGCCAGGGTGGCATGTCCGCACAGCTCAACCTCCACGGCCGGGGTGAACCACCTGATATGGTATTGATCGCCGCTCCTGACGTAGAAGGCGGTTTCAGACAGGTTATTCTCCATGGCGATCTTCTGAAGAATCTCGTCAGGGAGCCATTTGTTTAGCGGACAAACGGCGGCGGGATTACCACTGAAAATCTCACGGGTGAAAGCATCAACCTGGTACAAAGCCTGCATGTCTGTTAGTTTTCAGGTAAAAGTACAAATTCCTGCAAACTAATGGAGCTGAACCGATAAGCAAAATACTGACTACGCCGATCTCATTTTGTACGCATTAACAGTTTAGCCCGGCAAAGGTCTGTCATCTGTTCTGTTATAATCAATCAGAGATTTAAAGGCTTTCCAGAAACTTGTCAGCCCTCCAGATCAGCTTCCTTTGCCTTTCCTGATCCATCTTGTCGAAGCTCCTGACCATCAGTCCGAGTCGAGGATTTGAGCTGAAATACTTGCGATGCGTATGAATAAAGCGCCAGAATAGGGCATCCCAGGTTTCCTGCCACTCCGCTTTTTTGTAGTCGCTCATCTTCATAATATAGTTGCTTCCGCTTATATAGGGCTTTGTCGCCATCATTCCCCCGTCTGCAAACTGGCTCATTCCGTATACATTCGGCACCATTACCCAGTCGTATGAGTCGATGAACATCTCCATGAACCACCTGTATACCTCGTCAGGATCAATTTCACAAAGCAGCATGAAATTCCCGAGTATCATCAGACGCTCTATATGGTGGCAATACGCGGTGTCCAGAACTTCCCTGATAACATCATCGACCGGATCAATCCCTGTTGTGGCGGTATAGAATGAATCCGGCATCTCCCGGCTGAACTCCCAGAAATTTCTGGTCCGCTGGAAACTCCCCTTCAGCTGGTAGACTGCCCTGATAAATTCCCGCCAGCCCAGTATCTGTCTGATAAAACCCTCAAGTGAGTTAAGAGGTATCTTTTGTGCCGCGCCATATTCCTGTGTGTTCCTTATCACCTCTTCTGCAGAGATGAGTCCGCTGTTCATCATTGGCGACAGCAGGCTGTGGTTCAGTATCGTCTCATCCCTGACGATAGCATCCTGGTAGGCCCCGAAATCATGAAACCTTTCCCTGAAAAAACTCTCCATCCAGGCCCGGGACTCATCGAAGGTAACAGGGTAACGCACCTTTTCTGAAACTGCGCCGGGGTTTCCGGGAAAGTTCAACTTCACATATCTGGCCGCTTCTTCGTACCATGAGGTTTTGGCAGGTAGCTCTCGTAGAACTTCATCGATGCCCTGTGAAAAGTCAGTTTCTGGATGTGAAAACGGTATTGTCTGAAAAACAGAAACTCCTCAACAAGAATTACTCTCCTGTTCCTGCTCAGGGCAGGGTGGTCTTCGAAAAGCTGATTGGGGAATACCAGGCTGACAGAGCTCATTTGATCAGTAAGGTTTGAGTTTGGATTAAAAACCGGTGTTCCCGGCGATTGGTGACAGAGTGGCGGGTTTCTGCCGGAAGATAAAGACAGCCCCCCACCTTGCCAGTGTTTATGAGCCAGTTAATCAGGCTTATCAACGACTGCCTTTCCGAACCTCTTTTCCAGTGCTTTCTCCCGATAGTTAAAAATGCCCTCAAGCTGCCGGCGTATAACCATGCTGTTTGCAATAGCGCCAAGGAATCCAAGCGGGGGCTTGTACGAGACAATATCTGTCATCATAACGCCACCCTCAACCGGCTCGATTATGTGCTGGTGGTGCCACATTGAATAGGGCCCGGATCTCTGCTCATCTACAAAGTACCTTTTTTCCTCAACATGGGTAATTTCAGTTACCCATTTCATTTTTATGCCCCACAAGGGCTTAACATTGTAGGTGATAATCATTCCCGGGTACATTTTTTCAGGCAGATTGCCGGAGGTAATTTCAAATCCCATCTTTTCGGGGGTGATAACCTTCAGGTTTCCGGGATTTGAGATGAATTCCCATACTTCATCAATGGTCGAGGGAATAAACTGTTTTGTATTTAACTGGTAAAAAGCCATTTCTTGTTGATTTAATTCCGATTTAGCCTTTACGGGGCCAGGGCCATTCACCTTTACAATGGAAAAACAAATCTTAAGGCAGCACCATCAGGGAATAACGCTACGTTTATATTATCCATGAAATCAATCCTCTGGTTTCTAAGTATACCGTACAGTACGAGGTCAAACACGAAAAGAAAGCTCCCCTGCAGGATGACCGAATTACCGTACCCTTTAAGAAGGTCACCGTGTTTTTCTGATCTGCCGGAGAAATGTCGCATCAGGAGGCCTGTACCAATGTAACCCACATTGAGTGCGGTATTTATAAGCAGTATTCTTTCGGTGCCGGTGTGTTTATCCATTATCTCGTCCGCCCCCATTGCCGAAATGTCAAGCATAGAGTTACTGTACAGCGCATAACCGGCAATCGAGAGGTTTACTGTGTTCCAGAACAGGTTCATCTGATGGAAATACTTTTTATCACCATCGAAACGTGACCAGCCATATGCTCCAGTGGCAATATTGGTGATTGCCCATCCGCCAAGTATATACATGCCTGTATTGGTCGTTCTGATGCTCCCGGAATAGAAATCCCTGTACTCTTCCTGTCCGTATGCAGGCAACACCATTATCAGCAGAGGCAGCAAAACAATTGCAATATTGGCCTTAAGCATTCTATCGCTTCTTCCTTTCAGCAGATCTTTGAATGTGTTCATATCCGAATGTGAAATTACATATTTTTTTTTCATTATATTTACATATGGCACACCACAACACCATAAAATCGGACAGTTACCACAGTCTGGCCAGGCGGTTGAACAGATTTCCGCAGGGAGCACCTCCTACAGAATTCCTGTTCAGGATACTCAAAGTTCTTTTCTCCGAAAGGGAGGCCAGGCTGGTATCTCTTCTTCCCATAAAGCCATTCAGCGACAAAAAAGCAGCCGGGATATGGAAAATATCACTAAAGGATGCCCGGGTTATACTGAACGATTTGGCGGACAGGGGGATCCTTCTGGATTATGAGAACAACGGCGAAACCACATACTCCCTGCCACCGCCCATGGCAGGTTTTTTCGAATTCTCCCTCATGAGGTACAGGAGTGATATTGACCAGAAAACCCTGTCAGAGCTTTTTTACCAGTACATCAATGTTGAGGA
>SLMM01000019.1 GCA_007133565.1 Bacteroidales bacterium | reverse complement strand
TATATTGAAAACGCGGGTATCAACACCTATCACTTTGCATCGGTAGCCGACCTTGTTGTAATGCACCCGATGGGGACAATCAACCTGCCCGGGTATGTAATGGGAAGCATTTATCTGGGAGATATGCTTGAAAAGATTGGCGTAGGCGTAAAGGAGTTCAGGATGCATGAGTATAAATCGGGGTTCGAGACTTTCTCAGGAAACAGTATGAGCGATGAAGACCGTGAGCAGCGGCAGAGGCTGGTTGATAACCGCTACGGCTTTGTTAAGGAAGATATTATTTCCGGCCGGGGCTTTACTGAGGATCATTATGAGATGCTGGTAAACGAAAAATTCTATTTTACTTCCGAAATGGCGCTGGAGTACGGCCTGGCCGACAAGCTGGGTCGGTGGGATGATATTAATGATATCCTTGACGAGGCTGACGGTAAAGAAATTACAATACTGGAGAGAGACAGGCTGGAAAGGTTCTTTCAGCGGTCCGATTATGGATGGGGCGCCAGGCCTCGGATAGCAGTTATTTATGCAGTGGGGTTCACCGATATGGAAACTGGCATGAGGGCCAGGTCGCTTGCCCGGGATATTTCCAAAGCAAGGAAGGACAATAATGTGAAGGCAATTGTGGTGCGTGTTGAATCTCCCGGGGGCTCAGTAATGGCAATAGATATTATTGCAGAGGAGCTGAGGAAGGCCAGGGCTGAAAAGCCGGTTGTCATATCCCACGGCTCGGTGGCTGCATCTGGGGGCTATTGGATATCGTTGTACAGTGATAACATTGTGACTGCCCCTAATACTCTTACCGGCTCAATCGGCCTGATTTCGGGCTGGCTGTACGATGACGGGTTAAAAGATAAGGTTGGATACACCACCGATCAGGTCAAAAAAGGAGAATTTGCCGACCTGGGCTTTGGCGTTCCGCTTCCGCTTTTTAATATACCCCTGATGGACAGGGCGTTTTTAGAAAAGGAGGAAGAGATTATTGAGAATATGCTTACAAGCTCATACAATCAGTTTGTAGATGAGGTTGGCAGGAGCCGGGGTAAGACGTACGATGAGGCTGATGCACTGTCACGCGGCAGGGTCTGGTCGGGCAGGGATGCGGTAGAACTGGGGCTTGCTGATACACTGGGCGGATTGAAAACGGCTATCGCCATAGCTGCAGAAAAGGCAGGCTTTGATATTGAAGATGGGTACAGGGTAGTAGAATATCCGGATCCTCTGTTATTCAGCTATAGCGGACTGATTGCTTTTTTGATCTCGCGCACTTTTGATATGCAAAATCTGACGAAAAGTGAGAATGAGCTGTTTGGCGGGTATCTGCAATTTCTTAAAAGGCACTTTGCCCAGCCTTTACCTCTTTTGCCCCTTCAGTATATGAACTTTGATTATTCAGATAATTAGGGTTGGCTCTTGCAGTCAAAAAAGCTTTGTGATCATGTCTTTCAGGTCCTGTGCCTTAATAGGCTTGGTAATGTAATCGTTGCAGCCTGCCGTGATAGCGTTTTCATGGTCAGTGAAAAGGGTAAATGCTGTCTGTGCTATGATGGTGACTTTGTTGTTGAACTTTCTTATTTGCCGGGTGGCTTCCAGTCCGTCCATAACCGGCATTTTGATGTCCATCAGTATTATGTTAATGCCGGGGTTGTCTTTGCAAAGCTGCACTGCCTCTGCACCATTACTTGCCATAAGAATCCGGTCAGCCATGGGTGTAAGCAGCATCTTTAAATATTCGGCCGAATAGTGGTCATCTTCGGCAATCATAATTTCGGGCTTTTTACCGTGTGCTTCGCGCCGTTTGCATCTATCCTTTTCTTTACCAGAGCCGGCTCCCGGCTGCTGCATCCCCGAAAGGGGGAGGGATACATAAAAAACAGATCCCCTGCCGGGTTCAGATTCAAGCCATATCCTGCCGCCAAGAAGGTCTGCCAGCGATTTTGTGATTGACAGGCCCAGTCCGGTTCCCTCTTCAATGATCTTTTCGCTTTCATGTCCTTTCCAGAAACGCTGGAAAACATTTTCGGTATCGGACTTGTCTATGCCGCACCCGGTGTCGCTTACAAACAACTCGAGTTTCCGGTTTTCAACGGCATAACCTATATCGACCCGCCCCTCTTCAGTAAATTTCAGAGCATTCTTGATAAGGTTGGATATTATTTGTTCCAGCTTTTTACTGTCGGTTTCAACTATGCAGGGATCATCAGGATGCTCGGCGTGAAGGTTAATGGCAAGGTTCTTGTTTTCGGCCTCAGGCCTGAAAAAGTCAGTCAGTTCTTTGAGCAACCGGTTGATGTCAGTCTTTTCAATGGTGACTTCCATAAGGCCTGCCTCTATTTTGGAGATGTCAACTATATCGTTTATCAGGCTGAGCATCCTCCGGCCGCTCTGCTCAATTATTTTTAGATAAAGCTTCTTCTTTTCGTCAGTAATGCCAGGGTTCTTGAGAAGATTGGTGAAGCCCAGGATCCCGTTCATGGGTGTCCTGATCTCGTGGCTCATATTTGCAAGGAACACCGACTTTTGCTTATCGCTCTCCTCAGCCTTTTTCATAGACCGGTTAAGCTCTTCATTGATCTCTGTTTTCCTTTTGTTGCTTAAGTTAAGTTTTTCATTCAGGATTGAAAGTTGCTGGTTTTGCTTCCTTAATTCACCCTCTTTCTTTTTCAGCTTCGCCTCTGCATTCTTATTCTCTGTAATATCGGTAGAAATACCAACCATTCCCGAGGGCATTCCGTCATCGTCATAGATCAGGCTTATACGGTTGTCCAGATATATCTTTTTCCCCTGCTTGTTGAACTTATAAACCTCTCCGCGCCAGCTTCCCTTCTTAAGCACCTGGTCAAAGATTGACATACCGGGTTCGCCCTCAAGCGATACATCTCCATAGACACTTACGTGCTTTCCAATCAGGTCATCCTTTGTACAGCCCATCATCTCACATTCGGCCTTGTTCACGTAAGTAATAATCCCGTCAAGATCTACAAACGACACATTGTCGTAAATCTGGTCAAGGATAAACGTCTCAAACCGGAGCTTTTCATTATCCAGGCCGGCGCCGGCTGGTTGGTTTATTTCATCGCTCATCACTAAAAGGATTATTTGTAAATTTAAATAATTTTTGGTGATTAGCTCAGTGTAGATTATTTTTGTACTGGTTCGAACGGGTTGGCTGTCTTACGGGGCCGCCGGAAAGTTTTTACCGTGTTCTTAATTATCCGGGCTGTTAACTCAGTTGGTTTAGAGTGTCACCTTGACAGGGTGGAAGTCACTGGTTCGAGTCCAGTACAGCCCACTGGCAAAGGCCTGCAATTATCAATGTGATAATGGGCAGGCTTTTTTTTCAAAGATTGAAAATCCTGCAAATAATAATATGGCCATTAAAGATAATATTAAACCTTACGGGGAAAGGCAGGCCGACTTTGACCGCCGTTACCTGCAGATGGCGCGTATATGGGCTGAAAATTCCTATTGTGTACGCAGAAAGGTGGGCGCCCTGATTGTAAAGGATAAGATGATAATTTCAGATGGCTATAACGGCACACCATCCGGGTTTGAAAATATTTGCGAGGACGAAACAGGCCGGACCAAACCTTATGTGCTACACGCTGAGGCTAATGCTATCACAAAGGTTGCCAAATCGAATAATAGCAGTGAAAATTCAACGTTATACATTACCGCGGCACCTTGCATGGAATGTTCAAAGCTGATAATCCAGGCCGGTATCAGGAGGGTTGTCTATTTTGATGCATACCGCAGTGAGGAGGGGATACATCTTCTCAAAAGGGCCGGCATCGAGCTTGTGCAAGTTGACGAATAAACCAGAATGCTATGAAATTCAGAATAAAACCTTCATCCGCTTTTTTACCCCTTATCTTTGCCATAGTCCTAATAATTGGCATGCTGATAGGTGTGAGGCTGGTTGACCGTACAGGCGACCGGTCGATGTTTGTCTATCCGCGGACAGATAAGTTGTCGGGCGTACTCAATTTTATCGAGATGGAGTACGTAGATCCAATATCCAAAGAAGACCTTGTAGAAAAAACCATACCGGAACTGTTAAAAAACCTGGACCCGCATTCGGTCTATATCCCGGCCAGTGATTTGCAGAGGGTAACCGAGCCACTCGAAGGAAACTTTGAAGGAATAGGAATTCAGTTCAATATGCTTAATGATACGGTGGTAGTCATACAAACCATATCGGGGGGGCCTTCTGAAAGGATAGGGATAATGCCGGGCGACAGGATTGTGTTGATCGACGACAGCCTGGTTGCGGGGGTCAGCATACCCGATACCGATATCGTGAGCATGTTGAGAGGCTTGCGGGGCACAACTGTGACGGTTGGAGTGAAGAGGCAGTTTATACCCGGCATGATGGAGTTTGAGATAACCCGTGACAGGATACCCCTTTACAGCGTTGATGTTGCCTATATGATTGACGATGAGACCGGCTATATTAAAATAAGCAATTTTTCACGCACCACCTTCCGCGAATATATGGAGGCGGCAGAGAAACTTAATGCCATGGGCATGAAGAAGCTTATCCTTGATCTCAGGGGCAACGGCGGCGGATATATGGATCAGGCCACCAGCATAGCCGACCAGTTCCTCGGGGAGGGGTGCCTGATAGTCTATACCGAAGGCCATTCCAGTCCCCGCTCCGATGTTGTTGCAACATCCAACGGGATCAACCTTGAAACCGAAATAGTGATTATGATTGACGAATGGAGTGCATCAGCAAGCGAGATTCTTGCAGGGGCAATACAGGATAATGACAGGGGACTGGTTGTAGGGAGGCGCTCTTTCGGGAAGGGGCTTGTGCAGAACCAGACCATGTTTTCAGACGGGTCGGCCCTGAGGCTTACTGTGGCCCGATATTTTACACCTACCGGCAGGAGCATCCAGAAGCCCTATGATGCCGGCTCTGATGAGTACTTCAATGACCTTGACCGCAGGTTCCTTCACGGAGAGTTCGATGAAGCAGACAGTATCAGGTTTGACGACTCACTGAAATTTGTTACGCCCGGCGGCAATGTGGTTTACGGGGGAGGCGGCATAATGCCCGACGTATTTATTCCCCGCGATACGGCAGGCATAACCGCTTACTACACCCAGGTGACAAGGCAGGGGCTTGTTTACCGGTTTGCATTCGACTATGCCGACAGGAACAGGTCCTCCCTGGGCAGGTTCGACAATGCCGGCGACATAAATGCCTACCTTGACCGTCAGGGCCTGATGGACAGTTTTGTTGAGTTTGCCGAGGAAGCAGGCATCAGGAGGAACCCTGCACAGATAACGGAATCTTACGATATCATACATACACAGATAAAAGCATATATTGCCCGCAATATCATCGACAATGAGGGCTTCTATCCGATAATCAGCAAGATTGACCAGGCATTCCAGAAATCTGTCTCTCTCATTGGCGAGGGAGCCCGGTACCAGCTAACGCAGATGCAGTAATATCCCGGCCCCTGACTTCTCAGGATATTTTTTTAACCCTGATTAAACCTTTCCCGGTTGCTTCCGTCAAAAGGACAGAAACAAACGGAAACCGATTATTAATTAAAATTTACTGTCATGTTAACAAGAGGAATAAAGACAACTTTAACGCTTGCCATTATACTGCTCATGGCAACCGCAACCGATGTTTTCTCACAGAGGGGACGCGGGATGGACAGGAGGGGTGGAATGGAGCAGGTATGCCCCAATATACCCAACCTGACAGAGGAGCAACAACAGCAGATTACGGACCTTCGTACAGCCCATCTGAGAGAAATGCAGTCATTGCGTGATCAGATCGATGTGAACAGGGCCCAGTACAGGGCGCTGATGAGGGGCGACCGTGCTGATATGGCTGCCATAAACGCCAATATCGATGAGCGTTCGGAAATCCGCAACCAGATGGAGAAAAAGCAGGCTGAACATCACCAGGCAATCCGCAATGTGCTTACCGAAGAGCAAAGGGTTTGGTTTGATGCGGTACCCAGGGGTTTTGCCAGGCCAGGTGCCAGGCCGGGCCCGGGAATGAGGCAGGCTGCTCCCTATGGAGGCCGCGGCGGCCGTGGTGCAGGCGTCATGCGTAACAGGCCAGGCTTCAGGAGAGGTTTTTAATTCATAATTTTCATGGTTGGAATAGTGCTTTCGAAAAGGCTGCAGCTGTAACGGTTGCGGCCTTTTTACATCGGGAATTCCAACCTTTCGGAATTATCCGCCGTTTAATTAATAGAATTTGCCTGCAATAGTGATGAGCACGTAAATATCCTGGTGGATATAACTGCAGTAACATTGCTGTTGATTTATAATATATTTAAATTGCGGCGGCTAACAGAATAAGGTAATCAATATGAGATTGAAAAAGAATATTGCAGTAAGTGAAACAGGATTTGTTTTTGATCCGAATTCGGGAGATTCTTACTCCCTGAACGATATCGGACTCGAAATTGTAGAGTTATTGAAGCAGGGCAGATCAGACAGCTCAGTTTTAACTGCGCTTAATTCCCGGTATGATATTGACAGGGCAAGCCTGGAGAAGTATTACCATGATTTTGTTTCGATGCTCAAATATTACAGGCTTACTGAAGAAAGGCCTGATGCCGGAGCAGATTCAGGTCATAACCCGGGCATTCAGCCACAATAAGCTCCTGCTTTTATGGAAAGAATTAAGGTGACTGTTGCGGTTACGGGGCTTAATAACACCGATAATCCGGGTCCCGGAGTTCCGGTTATCAGAGCATTGAGGGATTCACCGTGTTTTGATATAAGAATAATCGGGCTTGCATACGAAAATCTTGAACCAGGTATATATATGCCCGGGGTGGCCGACAAGGTCTATCTTATACCATATCCCTCCGATGGTGTTGATGCATTGATGGACCGTATAGGGTATATTAACAGGAAGGAAAACATTGATGTGCTTGTCCCTAACTTTGACTCAGAGCTTTATACCTTCATGAAATCGGCCGGGAAACTTGATGAGATGGGGATCAGGACTTTCCTGCCCACACTGCCCGGATATGAGGAGCGCCATAAGGCAAACCTTCCTGCATTTGGAAAAAAATATAATATTCCAGTACCTGAAAGCATCGAACTTGGAAATTACTCCGACATTAACAGGGTTACAGAGAAGTTCGGATTTCCGGTTGTCGTAAAGGGGAAATTTTACGATGCATATATTGTCAATTCAAGAGAACAGTTGACACACTGGTTCATGAAAATATCAGCCAAATGGGGGCTTCCTGTAGTTGTGCAGGAATTTGTCAGGGGCACTGAAGTTAATGTTGTGGCACTTGGCGACGGCAGGGGCAATACAATTGGCGCCGTGCCTATGAGGAAACAATATATAACTGACAAAGGGAAAGCCTGGGGAGGGATAACACTCGATGATAAAAAGATGATGGAGCTTACCCGTAGTCTTATTGCCGGAACAAAATGGCGGGGGGGAATGGAGCTTGAACTGATAAGAACGGAAAACCAGGAGCTTTACCTGATAGAGATAAATCCCAGAATACCGGCATGGGTCTACCTTGCTGTGGGGGCAGGGCAAAATATTCCCGAAGCACTTGTAAAGATGGCGCTTGGCATGGAGGTAAAACCTTTTGACAAATATGCTGTGGGAAAAATGTTTGTCAGATATTCCTATGATCTCCTGGTAGATATTGACAGGTATGAACATATTTCAACCAAAGGAGAAAATTAAAGTAATAATATGGAAAAATTACCTTTTGAAAGGCCGGTTATCAAAAAACTGAAAGCCGGAATGCCCGGAAAGTTCGGGATGAAAACCGGGGTAGCCCCGGTAACACATATTGACCAGGTAGCGGTAAGCGACCTGATTGCCGAACATGGATCACCCCTGTTCGTTATTTCTGAAAACACCCTCAGACGTACATTCAGGGAGGCAAAAAGGGCTTTTGAAACACGATATCCTAAAGTACGTTTTGCCTGGTCATATAAGACAAACTACCTGAATGCTGTTTGCAACGTTTTTCACCAGGAAGGTTCCTGGGCCGAGGTGGTTTCGGGGTTTGAATATGAAAAGGCCCTTGCTTTGGGTGTGGAAGGACAGCATATTATCTTCAACGGGCCGGATAAGTCTTATGATGACCTTATCAGGGCAATCGAAAACAGGTCTCTTATCCACATAGATCATTTTGATGAGATGTATATGCTGCATGAGATAAGCGTCAAGACCGGCAGTAAACCCAGGGTCGCAATAAGGGTTAACATGGACACCGGGGTTTATCCCATGTGGGACAGGTTCGGGTTCAATTATGAAAACGGCGAGGCATGGGATGCTATCAACAGGATAATGACCTCCGGCAAACTTGAGCTTACAGGTTTGCATACTCATATCGGCACCTATATGTTATCGGCCGATGCATACAGGATTGCTGCATCCAAACTGGCAGAGCTGGCGGAAGGCCTGGTGCGCAGGTACGGGAAAACAATTGATTATATCGATATAGGAGGTGGCTTTGCTTCAAAAAACACCCTTAAGGGGGCTTATTATGCAGGCACTGATACGGCACCTGATTTTGATGATTATGCCGAGGCTATCAGTTCGGCTATTGTCAACTCACAGATCAGTCCCGACAACATGCCGCTGCTCATACTGGAGACCGGCCGGGCACTGGTTGATGATGCCGGCTACCTTTTGGGGACTGTTATTGCAAACAAACGTCTTTCAGACGGTAGGAGGGCTACTATTCTCGATACGGGTGTCAACCTCCTGTTTACCTCCTTCTGGTATGAACATCAGATAAATCCGGCACAGCCGGTTTCGGATCATACCGAGGAAACAACCATTTACGGGCCTCTCTGCATGAACATCGATGTTATCAGGGAGGCTTCGGTCATGCCTCTTTTGAAAAAGGGGGATAATGTGGTCATAAGCAGGATCGGGGCATATAATATGACACAATGGATGCAGTTCATCACTACCAGGCCGAGGGTGGTAATGATAGATGCTGAAAACAAGATACACGTGATACGTGAAAAGGAAAAACTGGAAACAATCAACTCTCTTGAGAGGGTGCCTGAACACCTTAAAAAGTTTAAACTCTGAATAAAAAATAAACTGCATGACTATTGCTGCCAGATTGCAGGGATTAGTGAGAAAAGAGAATATTCAGCTTTTTTTCAACGGGGTTTTTAACAGTTATTCCCAGGTATTTTTTTCTGACAACCGGGTTTTTTCTGTTATACTTCTGGCAGTCACATTTGTTGATCCGTTTGCAGGGTTTTATGGTCTGGTTTCTGTGCTTACCACCAGCCTGGCCGGCCTTCGTCTGGGGTTCGACAAGTATGCGATTGCCAAAGGCGTTTACGGGTTTAACAGCCTTCTTGTCGGACTTGGACTTGGTATCTGGTTTGCACCTGGATGGCATCTGCTGCTTATTGTGGTCCTGGCTTCGGTACTGACTCTTTTCATATCAATTTCAGCTGAGGGTGTGATAGGTAAATACGGGCTTCCCTATCTCAGCGTCCCTTTCATAATTGCTATCTGGGTTGTGACACTTGCAACAAGAGACCTGGCAGCCCTGGGTATAAGTCAGCGGGGCGTGTTTACCCTGAACGAGATATACCAGATCGGAGGGAGCACTCTTGTCAGTATTTACGAGCTATGGCACCAGGTTGGCCTGCCTCCTACACTGCGTGTATTTTTTATTTCACTGGGAGCAATATTTTTCCAGTTCAATGTACTTTCCGGGTTGATCATAGCTGCCGGACTGCTTTATTATTCGCGTATTGCATTTACCCTGTCATTGCTGGGGTTTTATTCGGCATTTGTCTTTTATGAGATTGTAGGGGCAGATCTTGATGAACTGAATTACAGTTATATAGGGTTTAATTACATACTTACTGCAATAGCAGCCGGAGGTTTCTATACAATTCCGAACAGGACTTCCTATTTGTGCGTAATATGCCTTATACCGATTGTGGCACTTATTACCATGAGCCTCAGCTCTGTCTTTGCTGTTTTCTATCTTCCCATATATTCGCTGCCCTTTAATATAATTGTGCTCCTGTTTTTGTATGTCATGAAGTTCAGGGTAAAGAACACCAATAATCTTCACACTCTTTTTTACCAGTACAACTCACCTGAAAAGAACCTGTATGCATTCAGGAATGCATCAGACAGGTTTAAAAAAATGACCGCCGCAAAGATACGGCTTCCCTTTTACGGTAGCTGGACGGTGACCCAGGGTTATAATGGCGAGCTCACACACAAGGATGAGTGGAGGCATGCAATTGATTTTGAAATTCTTGATGATGACGGCAGGTCCTACAGCGGAACGGGAGATGTATGCGGGGATTACTACTGTTATGACAAGGCAGTGCTTGCACCTGGTGATGGAACTGTTGAGCAGGTTACTGACGGGATTGCCGATAATTCTATCGGACAGGTAAACCTTCTTCATAATTGGGGCAACACAATCATATTGAAGCACGAAGACAATATATACTCCAAACTCAGTCACCTCAGAGAGGGCTCGATAAGTATAAAAAAAGGTGAAAGGGTCAGCCAGGGACAGGTTATTGCACGCTGCGGCAACTCCGGGAGATCACCTGTCCCTCACCTTCATTTTCAGATGCAGTCCACCCCATATATAGGTTCCGGCACAATGGAGTACCCTGTCAGCAGCTATATCAGTATGAGAGCCGGGAATTTCGGTTTCATGAATTATGAAATACCGGGTAAAGGCGATGTGGTTATGAACGTCGAGGTTAACAGCCTGCTGAAAAATGCATTCAATTTTATACCCGGCAGGAGGGTGAGGATAAATGAAAAGCGGAACGGAAAAGTTTCTGCGGCAATTTGGGAGGTACAAACCAGCATATATAACAAAACATATATTCAATGCATGGATACAGGCGCAAGGGCATGGTTTGAAAATGACGGAACGATATGGTATTTTACTCATTATGAAGGGCTCAGGTCTTCGCTGCTCTATTACTTTTATCTTGCGGCCTACAAGATACAGCAGGGGTTTTACAAGGAGATTACTTTAGAAGACAGGTTCCCGGTTAATCTCCTGTTCCCTAAACCTTTACTTTTTGTTCAGGACCTGGTGGCCCCTTTCCACATTTTCCTGAAGTCAGT
This sequence comes from Bacteroidales bacterium, assembly GCA_007133565.1. Classification (GTDB taxonomy): domain Bacteria; phylum Bacteroidota; class Bacteroidia; order Bacteroidales; family PUMT01; genus PXAP01. Next base: position 1,561 of record SLMM01000019.1, on the reverse strand, counting down.
TTACCAGGTAGAATATGTGTGGGCTGATAACCCTGTTACACCAGGTTTGATCCGGCTTAGATCGGAGGCCTCTTCTTTTGTCCTGGGCCGGAGTTCGGTGAAGAAGGTTTTTAATATAGTAATCGGCAAAAAGGGAATTCGGGAATTAGAAATTGCTGACGGTAAAACTGAAATTATTGCCGAATGGGAAGAGTGATTATTCTTATAATGATCTTGCTGGCTGGCAGGGGAAAAGCCTTTCCGCTTGATGAGCGGGGGTTTGTTTACTATGATTCCGTTACATATTCATTATATCTTGAAAGATCATGGAGTGAACTTACTGAACAAGGAAAAGAAGCGCTGAAGAAAGGCATTGATTATTATTACCTGAGGATGAGGATGGGCATTGCTGCTTTTGAGACTGAAAACTATGCCAGGGCAGTTGCACATTTCAACAGGGCACTTGAGTTTAATTCAGCCGACACTGCTGCATCAGAATACCTTTACTGGTCATACATCTATTCCGGAAGGGAGCTGGAAGCCGGCAATTTTGCAGGAGGTTCACCGGCAACAGTTAGGCGTAAGCTGTCTTATAACACGAGAAGCCCTGTTCGCTCGGTTTCACTTAATGTGACCGGCAGCTATATCCATGACAGAAGTGTAATAGATGAATATTCAGCGTTCGGCGACCCTGAATTCAACGGTTCACAGTCGGTTACCCGCAAATTCCGGTTGTTCGGTGCCAGCCTTGAGCATGAGGCGGGGTCATCGGTTTTATTGATGCATAGCCTGGGATACCTTGCAAAGAACTACCTTTTCTGGTCCCGGGAGAATACAGAAAGTGAATTTTTTGAAGATGCAAGGCATACTCAGTTCCAGTACTATCTTTCAGGTAAAATCCTGATTGGCGAAGGATTGTTGCTGGTTCCCTCGCTTCATTACCTTAATGTCAGAATTCCAGCTTATGCAGTGGTTGCCGGAAGGGGAGGACGTTCAATGCTGGTTGAACAATATCTCAACCAGCACGATTTTGCTTTTGACCTGGCACTGGAAAGGAATTTTGGCCTGGTAAAAACCGGTATTTCAGCAGGATATACCTATATCAACGAGAGGCAGCACGCGCAGGGAAGCTTTTTGCTTGGACTGTTCCCTATGGGGAACCTGAACCTTTACTCAGTAAGTGAAATCACCCGGTATTATGATATGGATTCAGTGAGTGAAGGGGGAAGATGGGTTTTATCTCAGGTTGCAGGTATGCGCGTTTTACCGCAACTGTGGCTTGAAGTTGGGGGCACCATGGGCGATATGTCTAATTATGCAGGAACAGGGGCTTACTATGTTTATAATGATACGGCTGTAACAAAAGGACGGTACGGAGTATCTGCCATTTCGCCACTTTTCGACCGGGGTATCGAGTTATCTTTGCATTACAGCCTTGTGATGAAGGAGAGCAGCATTGTTATCAGTCCGGGCGAGTTTGATACAGGTATCAACACAATAGAAGCACGTTATCATCAAATTACAGGAGGAATTACATGGAAGTTTTGAGGTTTATTTTACCAATTGCAGTAATGCTGCACCT
>SLMM01000178.1 GCA_007133565.1 Bacteroidales bacterium | reverse complement strand
CCGTTTTTTGACTGACAGGAACCACCAATCAATTTCTAACCAAAACCAAAAATTTCATGAAAACTACCAGAAGAGACTTTCTCAAAACCAGCGCCCTGGCACTGGCAGGGACCGCCCTGCTGGCAAAGGCAGGGTGCGCTCCATTGGCAAGGCCCAAACCCGTCGTTGGAATTCAGCTTTACAGCATAAGACGTGATATGCAGAACGATCCTCTGGGATCCTTGCGCAAGCTTGCCGGGATAGGTTACACACATGTGGAACATGCCAATTATGTTGACCATAAATTCTACGGATGGGAGCCGGCCGAGTTCAAGAAAGTGCTTGATGACCTTGGAATGAAGATGCCTTCGGGACATACGGTACTTGCTCCCGCCCATTGGGATGATAATATCGGCGACTTCACCCCGGAGTGGAAGAGGCTGGTCGAAGATGCCGCTTTCATGGGACAGGAATACGTTGTAAGCCCCTGGATGGACCCCAATATGTACAGCACATACGACAATTTCATGTGGTTCATGGATATATTCAACAAGTGCGGTGAGCTCTGCCAGCAGCACGGCATGAGGTTCGGCTACCACAACCACGACTTTGAGTTCAGCGTAAAGCTTAACGATGTGGCGCTGTGGGACCTGATCATGGAAAATACCGATGCCGACAAGGTTGTGATGCAGCTCGATACCGGCAATATGTACATAGCCGGAGCCAGGGCAAGCGAGGTGCTGGCACAGTATCCGGGAAGATATGACAACATCCACCTTAAGGATATGATACAAAGGGAAGACGGCAGATATGAGAGCACCATTCTTGGAGAGGGCGTTGTCGGGGTGAGGGAGGCCGCCGACCTGGCAAGAGATCAGGGCACCGAGCTGTTCATTATCGAGCAGGAAGCCTACCAGGGCAAGGAACCGATGGACTGCATGGCAGAAAACTATGCCATCATGCAGGAGTGGGGCTATATCTGAACCTGAACCATGCAAACTTTCCGCCAGTTATGTTTAGCTGCATTGCTGATCCTGCAACCCGTAACGGCTAACGCCAACGATGTTGCAGGCAGCAATCCGCAGCCGGGCCCCGGGCTGCCGACTTCCCTGCCACCTGAAGTTGGATCGGGCATAAGCAATCCGCAGCCGGGCCACCATACCCTGCCGGCCTCCCGCCTCCTTGATGATTTCTGGTCCGCCTACTGGATCACGCACCCCACAGCAAGCACTGTTGACTTTGGGGTTTTTCACTTCAGGAAGGAGTTTGGCCTCGATGCTGCACCCGAAACATTTGTGGTAAACGTGTCGGCCGATAACCGCTACAAGCTGTATGTCAATGGCAGTGAGGCTGCATTCGGTCCGGCACGCGGCGACCCGGCTAACTGGCACTACGAGACGGTTGACATAGCCCCTTTCCTGCAGTCCGGCCCAAACGTGATCGCCGCTGTGGTCTGGAACTACAGCGTTCACAGGCCCTGGGCACAGTTCAGCATAAAGACCGGTTTCCTCCTCCAGGGCAACATTCCCCGCGAAGAGATAGTCAACACCAACAACACATGGAAGGTGACCCAAAACCCGGCCTTCAGTCCCATCACCGATTTTGCCCACCTGCAGACCTTCATTGTCGTTGGGCCCGGAGAGAGGGTTGACGCAACGCTCTACCCCTGGGGATGGGAACAGCCCGGGTTCGACGCAACGGGCTGGGCCAATGCCAGGCAACTTATGAGCGCCAGGCCCCGGGGTGTCGGGACCGATATCGACTGGGTGATGACACCAAGGATGATCCCCATGATGGAAAACAAAAAGGAACGGCTCTCGGAACTGCGGCGCACTGCAGGTGCCAGGATCGATGCATCGGGCATTTTACATGGCGAGCCGGCAACCATACCCGCCAACAGCCGTGTGAGCCTGCTGCTTGACAACGGCCACCTCACCAAGGGATACCCGGTGTTGTCGGTTACCGGAGGAGACCAGAGTAACATACGCATTACCTATTCAGAGGCGCTGTTCGCTAAAGATGATGTCGGGGGACTAACCTCCCGCAAGAGGCACAGGGACAGGATCGAAGGTATGGAGATACAGGGCGTGTACGACATCTTCATAGCAGACGGAGGCAATGACAGGGCCTTCTCCCCTCTCTGGTACCGCACCTGGAGATACATGCAGCTGGATATAGAAACGGCAGGTGAGCCCCTCACGATAAATGATATTTACGGGATATATTCTGCCTACCCGTTCAGGGAGAACGCCTTCTTCAATACCTCAAACCCGCTTTTCGACGACATATGGGAGGTTGGATGGCGCACCGCGCGGCTGTGCGCCCAGGAAACCTATTACGACTGCCCCTACTACGAGCAGCTCAATTACGCCGGCGACACACGCATACAGGCGCTCATATCGCTCTACGTTTCGGGCGACGACCGGCTCATGCGCAAGGCGCTCCACCTGTTCGACATATCCCGCATCCACGAGGGCATCACCTACAGCCGCTACCCGTCCTACAGTCCCCAGTTCATCCCTCCATACTCGCTTGTATGGATCACCATGGTACACGACTACTACATGCACCGGGAAGATGACCAGTTCATCAGGAGCTTTAATATGGGTATCACAAACATTATCGACTGGTACCTTAAACATATCGACAGTGAAACAGGCATGCTCGGCCCCAATCCCTACTGGAACTTCGTCGACTGGGCCGATGAATGGCCGTGGGACAACAACCTGCGAATTGGAGGAGTGCCTTCCGGCGGAATGACCGGCAACTCGTCAATCCTCACCCTGCAGCTTGCATACACCCTTAACAAGGCAGCCGGACTGATGGATTTTATTGGCGACCCGGGACTGGGCAGCAGGTACAGGGAACTTGCAGCTTCACTCAACCAGGCTGTCATCAGCAATGCCTGGTGCGACGACAGGCAGCTTATTGCCGACACCCCCGACAAGGATATCTTCAGCCAGCATGCCAATATCTTCGGGATCCTGTCGGGAGCACTTGACAACGCCAGGGCACCGGGCGTGATGGAAAAGGTTCTGACAGACCGGAACCTTATCCAGGCCACCATGTATTTCAGGTTCTACCTGTTCAGGGCCATGCTGCAGACCGGAAAAGGCAATCAACTGGCGCAGCAGCTCGGACAGTGGGAAGACATGCTTGACATAGGGCTCACCACCTTTGCCGAGCGGCCGGAGCCCACGCGGAGCGACTGCCATGCATGGAGCGCTTCACCTCTATATTTTTTCCTTTCGGGGATGGCAGGGATAACGCCCGCCGAACCGTCATTCAGAAGCGTGAGAGTTGAGCCGCATCCCGGAGAGCTTGACGAAATAGATGCAGGGATGCCGCATCCAAATGG
>SLMM01000049.1 GCA_007133565.1 Bacteroidales bacterium | reverse complement strand
CGGCTCCTGTACTTGTTATGAATTTTCTTCTGTCCATTTTGTTAATATTTAAGGTTTGAAATGGTGGTTAATCTTACTGAGAATATATATTTTAGTTCGGAATATAAACCAGTTCTTATTGGGCATCCAATATAACACAAATTCAACATTGAAACAATTAAAATTTGTCCATACTGCCGATCTGCACCTTGATACACCATTCAAGGGGCTTTCTCAATGGAATCCTGAATTAGCAGAGCGGCTTAAAGATTCTACATATAGGGCCCTGGTTAATATTACTGATCTTTGTATCAAGGAAAAAGTTGATTTCCTGCTTGTTGCAGGAGATATTTTTGACAGTGAGAGCGCTGGCCTGGCAGCCCAGATAAGATTCATCAATGAGTTGCAGCGATTGACAGCACAACGTATACCTGTATATTTCATTTGCGGCAACCATGACCATCTCGGTGCATGGGACAACAGCTTTTCCATTCCAGACGGGGCTTACAGGTTCGGATCATCAGGGGTTGAGAGAGTTACTCACTATATTGAAGGTGAACCAGTTGCCGATATCTACGGAATAAGCTACAAATCGGCGCATATTAACCAGAATCTCGTGCCTTTTTACCGTAAAGGTGAAAACCCGGCGCCTGTATCCATCGCTATGCTTCATGGCATGGCCGACATTATTGGGCATGATGAAAAATATGCGCCTTTCGCTCTCAGAGAGCTGCTTGAAAATCCTTTTGATTACTGGGCACTGGGGCATGTACACAAAAGAAGGGTACTTAATGATGATCCCCCTGTAGTCTATCCTGGTAATCCCCAGGGCAGGGATTTCGGCGAAACGGGAGAAAAAGGCTGTTACCTGGTGGAGATTCTGCCGGGTAACAGGACAATACTTGAGTTCGTGCCAGTGCATCATGTCAGGTTTGAAGAAATTGAGGTTGATCTTACGGGTGTTGATGATTTCAGTCGACTTAATACCTTTATTGATAACGCTTTAGACAATGCGTTGGGTGAAAATGAGGCAGACCGCTTCGTTCTGAGAATCAGGCTGACCGGGCGGACCTCCCTTCACCGTGTGCTTAACCGGCAGGGTGAGGTTGAACAGATTGCAGGCGATTTAAACAGCCGTTACTATGACGGGACTGGTTTTCCTGTTGTTGACAGCATTGAATTGCTGACACGGCCGCCTGTTGATACCGGGCTTCTTGCCGGGAGAAAAGATTTTGTTGGTGGACTGATACGGAGTATCGGGAGGATTGAAAATGACGAACGGTTACTCAGACAGATGCTCGAAAGCCTACTGAAGGAATTGCCGGCAGCCAGAATATTCAGGGAGACCGGTGAGCCGGATCCGGATCAGATGCACCGGATAATACAAAAAGCAAAGTGGTTGCTTCTGGACAGGCTGGTTGATGATGCTGCTGGTGATGCAATGGATGAATAGCGAAGCATAATAAATCTTTTGATGCATATAAAAGAGATACATATTGACGGGTTTGGCCTTTACAATGATTTTCGGCTTAACGGACTTAAGCGGGGGGTAAATGTGATTATCGGGAAAAATGAAGCTGGCAAAAGTACATTGCACAGGTTCATCCGGTATACTATGTTTGGATACCCCAGGTTCAGAGACAGGAGAATGCCGCCTGTCAGGGGCGGTGCACACGGGGGCCGGATAATTGCTGAGATGGCAGCCGGGGAGGAACTGGTTATTGACAGGAGTGGTAGCGGCAGACTATCGGTAATTGCAGGCCGGAAAGAGTTCGAAAGCGACGAAGAGCTTGTAAGGTTGCTTGGAAATACAAACGAAGCAATATATAACAAGGTGTATGCATTTACCCTCGACGAGCTGGTAAATCTTGATGCATTGGCGGAGTCGGGAGTAGAGGACAAAATATTCAGTGTAGGCATGGGATTGGGTAATATTTCTCTTGCCGGTATTGAGGAGGATATAAGAAAGGATATTGAGACATTCCATAAGCCGGGAGGTAGAGGAAGGCTGATCGGCGATTATTTGAAAAGAGCCGGTGAGATTAAAGAGTTAATAGCAGCTAAGCAGAACCTGATGCCTAAACGAAGGGAGTTACAGGGATTGCTTGAAAAGCTTGATGAGGAGAGCCGTGGGTTACAGGCGGAACTTCAGGAGAAGACAGCTCTGGCTGCAAGGCTTGAAAATCTGCTTAAGTGCCATAACAGTTGTATAAAGTACCTTCGGGTTGTGAGAGAACTTGAAGATCTGCCGGTTCCAGCCGGTTATCCGGAAAAAGGTATTGAGAGACTTGAAAAGCTTGAGGAGAAGAGAGAGGAGCTGACTGACAGGTTAAGAATAATTGAAGATGGCGGTGCCGGCAACAAAGGTATTGCCGAGCTGAAAGAACTGGCCCGGGATGAAGGCTATAACCGGAAGCTTGCAGAAGAAGCGGGCAGGGTTGAATACGTTAAGGAAAACCTGAGTATGTATTCGGCGATGCTGAAAGATTACAGGGAAGATGCTGCAGCTGCCGGGAAATACAGGAAAGAGCTGAACGAGCTGGTGGAGGGGATTGACCGGTCATGGACCCCTGACACTGTTGAAGGGCTGAAAAGCGGGGAAATTCACAGGTCTGCAATCCAGTCATATATTTCAAGGCTGGATGAAATTAAAAATAAGAGGCTTCAGGCTGAGGCATATGCCCAAACAATGCGTCAGGCTGCCTGGCCTGCCTTTGTCCGCAATATCGCAGCCCTGGCCTCAGTTCTGCTGCTGATCGCTTCGATACCTGCATTTTACTATTCACTCCATGTAGCCGGGGGAGCGCTGGTACTTGCAGCCCTTGCGATATTTGCAGGTAGCAGGATTCCAGGTGCTGAAAAGCCTGCCAGGCAGGCAGATGATGAAATTGATAACCTTAAGGAACAGGAAGAGAAGATATTATCGGCCTATAATAGCTATATGGCTGAAAGAATAGGCGTAAGGGGAGAGGTCCCCCCCGAATCATCGCTTCAGCTACTTGCAGCGATAGATAAATGTGCCGGTATGATTGACAGGATAATGGAAATTGAATCCAGGCAAAAGGAGAGAAAAAGCTTCTTTGACCAGTATGAACAGGTAGTACTTGCACTTGCTCCTGTTGCCGGTTTAAGTGAAGATGCCGGAAACGCCAATATCGCGTCTCTTGCCCACATTATAGCAGTTGCGTTTGCAAAGGCTGATGAGAAAAGAAAACAGACGGATAAATACAGTGATGAGCTTAATGCAAGGCAAAAAGAGGCGGAAAATCTTGTAAAAAGGGTTGAGGAACTGGATAATGAGACCGGCAAACTGCTCAGGACTGCGGATGCATCCACTCCTGACGAGTTCAGAAAAAAGGGAAT
>SLMM01000037.1 GCA_007133565.1 Bacteroidales bacterium | reverse complement strand
TCCCATTCGTCAATATCATAATAAAAATGCATAAGCTTGTAGCGGTCGGTTGCAATTCCGTAATGCCTTTTAACACTGTGCACGGCAGGATATTCATAATAGTGGTAATAATGTGCCGTGCGCCAGTCAGCCGGTGTTTCCCCAGCAAACAATGGTAAAAGGCTTTTGCCCTGCATATCTTCAGGATCAGGTAGTCCGGCAGCGTCGAGGAAGGTCTGGGCAAAATCAAGGTTTGATACAATGTCTTTGTTTACGCTTCCGGGCTCAATATACCCGGGCCATTTTACAACAAGTGGTGTTCGGTAGGATTCCTCATACATGAACCTTTTGTCGAACCAGCCATGCTCACCAAGGTAAAAACCCTGGTCGGATGTGTAAATAACGATGGTATTTTCATCCAGTCCGGTTTCTTCAAGATATTGAAGTATACGGCCAACGCTTTCGTCCACCGACTGGATGGTGGCAAGATAGTCGTACAGGTACCTCTGGTACTTCCACCTGACCAGGTCTTTCCCCTGCAGATCGAGCCTCTCAAATTCCTCCCTTATCGGCTCATATGTCATGTCCCACAGCTTCCGCTGCTCCGCATCCATCCTGCCGACAGTCCTGTTGTACACACCTCCTGATGCACCGGGCGGCCACATTTTGAGATCTGCTTCGATCCGCATGGTATGCTCAATTGTCATATCCTGTTCCTCTGCGGCAGTCCCCATCCCCGACCAGTCGTCAAACAAGTTGAATGGTTCGGGAAACTCAACTCCCTGGAAGCGGTTAAGATATTTGGGCCCGGGCTCCCACTCACGGTGAGGTGCCTTGTGGTGAACCTTTACCATAAAAGGTCCGGGTTCATTTTCAATGCTCCTGAGCCATTCAATGGTCTTGTCTGTTATAATATCACTTACATAGCCGTGGACATCATAGCGGCCATCTCTGTTTATAAATGTTGGATTATAATAATGCCCCTGGCCGGGAAGTATATCCCAGTGGTCGAACCCCGTTGGCTCTGACCCAAGGTGCCATTTCCCGATAATTGCAGTTCTATACCCGGCATCCCTGAGAAGCCTGGGAAAGGTTTGCTGCGTTCCGTCGAAATCTCCCGACATATATACGTTGCCGGCCATGCCGTTCAGGTGGCTGTACTGGCCGGTCAGTATTGTTGCCCTTGACGGGCCGCATATTGAGTTGGTTACCAGGCAGCGGTCAAAACGCATCCCATCCTGTGCTATACGATCAATATTGGGTGTAGGAGCAATATACTGAAGTCTTTGATTGTATGCACTTACCGCCTGCCAGGCATGATCGTCACTCATTATAAAGATTATGTTGGGTTGCGGGGCTTCTTCCTTTGGCTGAGGACCGCAGGCAGCCATAATACCAAAGGAGCAAAATCCGACGGACTTTACAAGGGCAGATGGGTGTTTGTTGATTATCAGCATGATTTTTTTTGATTAGTGTGATTTAAATATTTTGACTGAATTGGATACGCTTCGGTGCTACTCATGGGTCCATTTTATTATCCACGGATCGCGTGTCTTTTCCTGGAACAGCCTGATCTTTTCCTTCATCTCTTCAAGAACTCCGGCATAGGCCGGGTTATAAGCCAGGTTAACCGATTCATACGGATCATCTGCCATATTGAACAGCTCAAATTCAGGCCTTTGCAGGTAATCGGCAACGGTTCGGGGACCGTAAGTATCTATATCCGTATCAATTACAAATTGCCATGTGGCCGATTCCCACAAATCACTTGCATGAGGATAACTCAGTCCGCTTGCTATATTCCAGATCAGTTTGAATTCCCTGTTTTCGATAACCCTCATAGGGTAGTACATGGTGATTTCATGGAATGTGTGTGAGGCAAAGATTTCGTCAAAGCCGCCGGTATCCGGTTCTTCGAGTACCGGAAGGAATGACCTGCCATGGAAGCTGTCAAAAAGGGGCAGGGCAGACCACCCTGTGTCTCCGGCGATTGTTCTCCTTGTTTCAAGCTCGGCTTTCAGGACTCCGGCAATGTCAAGGATGGTAGGGGTGAGGTCGGCCCAGGTTACCATAGCATCTGTCACCCTGCCTCTGTTTTTGCCTTCTGGCATTTTAACAATGAACGGCAGCCGCATTGCCGGGTCATACAGGTTGGTCTTTGCACCGTGAAAAGCAATACCATTGTCGGACAGATACATAATTACCGTGTTATCCCATAATCCTTCCTCTTTCAGGATCTCAAAAAGCTTTCCTATGCCCTGATCCATGCGGGCAACGGACTGGTAATACTGTGCCAGCTCTGCACGGGTGGCGGGTGTGTCGGGAAGGTACCAGGGGACTTCCACCTCATCCGGGTCAAATATCACCTCTTCAATGCCCTCATACCCTTCGTCGCGGTTCCCGAACCTGTCCGGCCTGTAAGGGTCATCCTCAACCACGCCTCCGCCCCTGTGGGGGTCGCTGGTGCAGAAATAGAGGAAGAAAGGGCTTTCGCTGTTTTCGGTAAGAAAGTACCTGCTGTTGACAGCCATCTCAAAAGGATTCCTTGAGTGCCCCGGTATTGCTTCATCAAAAAGATATACCTCTTCGGGAGCTACATGGTATTTCCCCACCCGGGCAGTATTGTAGCCGTGCTCTTTCAGAATGACCGGGAGGCTTCTTACAGTTTCAAAAGTTTTGAAATGATGGAAGCTGTGTTCGTGCCCATACTGCCCGTTGGCATGGTTGTAAAGTCCCGTTAGTATTACCGACCTGCTTGCCGAACATGAGGCAGATGTGCAGTATGCATTGGTAAACCTGATGCCTTCTGCAGCGAGCGCGTCAAGGCTGGGGGTTTTTATAGCCATATTGCCGTAGCATCCCAGGTCATCTGTGCCGTGATCGTCTGAAACAATCATAACGATGTTGGGCCGGAGATCATCCGGTGCCTCATCTGCTGTTGAGCAGGAGGCTGCCAGGACCGAAAGGGGCAACACCCGTATTAGTCTGGTTTTAAAAAGATCCATAGTATTTTCAATCATAAAGGATCAGCTCAATTACCGGGATCTCGACATTCGGCTTGGTTACCGGCAGCCGCAGGTTAAGGTCATCCGGATCAACATCTTCCCGTCTCCAGTGGCCATATGGCGATGTGACCTGTATCTCTGATGCATCGTGCAGGAACTGCGCATACTTCACCTTGCCGCGCATACCCGGCAGCCTGTAATTGATAAGGGGGTAGTCGAGCAGGTGAATATAGAGCCTGTTGGTTTCGGGATTATAGGTAAGGAGTGAATGTTCAGGTGCCTCAAATTCTTCAGGGGCCTGCGTGCAGCCGTAAATTGACCGGCTGTTGTACTTCATCCAATCACCCATCCAGCCGAGAGC
>SLMM01000130.1 GCA_007133565.1 Bacteroidales bacterium | reverse complement strand
CCGAACGGCCAAAAAGATATAGAAATTGTAGCCGACCGTTTCCAGACCTCCCAAAACTATCTCAACAAGGCAATGGCCGATAAAAAAACAGGAACAGACATCACTTCAAAGATGCAATCAAGGCCGATATCAGACCTCAGGAATTCAATAGGGCTTAATGAAAAATTTCTTTTCATCAAGGAACTGTTCAAGGGAAGACCTGACCAGTACAACCAATGCATTGATAATCTCAACCAGACTGCGACTTTCGAAGAAGCAGTCAAATTCCTTAAAGAAAATTATGACTGGGAAGAAGGAAACAAAGTGGCGGAAAAGCTTATAAGCCTTGTTAAAAGGAAACACCCGACCGGTTAAAAAACTTCTAGAATGGGAAGGCTGATCCTGGTACCCACCCCCGTCGGAAACCTGGAGGATATAACCCTCAGAGCCTTGGAGGTATTAAAAAGCGCAGACTGCATACTTGCTGAAGATACCAGGAGAACGGGAATACTTCTCAGACATTACGGCATAAAAAACAGAATCATTACATATCATCAGCACAATGAACATAAAAAGGTTGATACAATTACGGCAATGATCACAGGCGGGATGACTCTAGCGCTTGTAACTGACGCCGGAACACCTTCTGTTTCAGACCCGGGCTTCCTTCTTGTAAGGGCATGCATTCAGAAAAATATTGATGTGGAAACACTGCCCGGAGCAACAGCTTTCATACCGGCGCTGGTAAACAGTGGCATACCGGGCGACAGGTTCTGCTTTGAAGGATTCCTCCCTCATAAAAAAGGCAGAAAAAAACGTATTGCCCAGCTTCAAAATGAGACCAGGACCATGGTTTTCTATGAATCGCCATTCCGGATCGTTAAATTACTTGAGGAACTTGCAGATGTAATGGGACCGGAACGCCAGGCATCGGTATCGAGGGAGCTTACTAAAATACACGAGGAAACAGCCCGGGGTAGTTTGGATGATCTCCTCAAATATTTCGGCAAAAGCGATGTAAAAGGGGAGATAGTGCTGGTAGTTGCCGGAAAGGACAAATAAAATGGGAAAGACCAGATTTACGCTTCTTGAACTGACAGAAATGATAGGAAAGGCCATTTACGTGGCCTTTTCAGGGAGTTACTGGCTGGTGGCTGAAATCAATGAGATAAGGGAAGCTTCAAATGGCCACTGCTACCTTGAGCTTGTTGAGAAAGACAAAAATAACGATAGCATCGTTGCAAGATGCAGGGCAACTGTCTGGGCATATACCTGGAGGATGCTGAAACCCTATTTCGAAACATCAACCTCGCAAAGCCTCAGCAAGGGTATGATGGTCCTGGTCGAGGTAACAGTTGAATTCCATGAACTGTACGGACTAAGCCTCAATATAAAAGATATAGACCCGGTATACACCATCGGCGACCTTGAGAGAAGAAGGGCTGAGATCCTTCGCAGGCTAGAAGAAGAAGGAATAATCAACATGAACAGGTCACTGGAAATTCCTTCAATACCGTCCAGGATCGCAGTTATATCTTCTGCACGCGCGGCAGGATACGAAGATTTCATTCACCAGATAGAAAATAATCCTTATGGTTACAGGTTCATAATCACACTATTTCCTGCCCTTATGCAGGGCAGCGGTGCAGAAAGGTCAGTAACTGATGCCCTCGATGCAGTTTTTGTCAGTGCAGACCGGTTTGATGCAGTTTTAATACTCAGGGGCGGAGGATCAGCATCTGACCTGAACTGTTTTGATAGTTACGAGATCGCTGCACATATTGCACAGTTTCCCCTTCCTGTCATAACCGGCATCGGTCATGAAAGGGACCGTACAATTGCCGGCGTTGTTGCAAATACCAACGTAAAAACACCAACGGCAGCCGCAGAGTTGCTGATAGCAAAATTCAGGGAAGCAGAAGCACAGGTCATTAGCCTGGGTAACAGCCTTGTTGCAGGGGTAACACACCTTATCAGACAAAACCGTCAGGTAACCGATGCACTGGCTTCAAGCCTGCCCGCAACAATTAAAAACAGAATCCGGGAGTCACGGGCGGCTCTCCGTACGAGCGGCTCAATTCTGGCAAGGTCGGCAAACGGATACATTCAGAAAAAACAACATGCAATCCAATCTGCCCATTACCGTTTTGGAATACATGCAAAAAATTACTTACTTCGGTTAAAAAAATGGGAGGCGGAGGTGCAAACGCAACTGCTGCCCGAAAAAACAAAAAGAATGATCGATTCCAGGTCTGAGAAACTTTTGCTGCTTGAAACCAAGGCCGGGCTTGTCGATCCTGACAACATACTCAAAAAAGGTTATGCGATTGTATCCATTGATGGCAGAATTATCAAGAATGCAAACCAGGCAGGGTGTGATGATACACTGGAAACCAAAATGCATGATGGCCGTATAATAAGCAAAGTGTCATTCATAAACTTATCAGCAGACTACAAGAAAGACCCTGAATAATTTGAAAAGAAGGTATAAATATATAATCACAGCAGCCGCAATCTTCCTTTCAGTAACCACAGTGATTGCTGCAGACAATACCATCGACAGCCTGCTTAACCTGCTCAGGAGGGTGCCTGATGCTGATAAAGTTGAGATATATAATGACATATCCAGAGCCTACTGGCCGGTATCACTTGAAGAGAGTACCGGTTATGCAATGAGAGCCCTGGATCTTGCAAAAATGCTCGGCGACCAAAAAGGTATGGCTGATGCACTTAACCGTCTGGGCAATGCCGAGTATCTAAGAAACAATTACAACGAGGCCCTGGCTTATTATACGAGATCTCTGGATATCCGCACCATCATTGACGACACATATGGCATACTGGGCTCCCTGAACAATATGTACCTGTTGCACAATGTTATGGGCAACAGGGATGAAGCAGTTAAATACCTGAAGGAAGCCCTTGATCTCAGTATCTCCATGGAAGATGAGGAACAGGTGGCTTATTATTCCAATATTATGGGCCATGTTTATTCTGAGCTTCATGATTTTGAAAAGGCGGCGGTTCACTTTGACCGGGCACTCGGGATTTTTGAAAAGACAGGCGATGAGACCGGACTGGCATCAGTTCTCCTGAACAAGGGCAGCATGTACCGACGAATGAGCCTTTATGACGAGGCACAGGAGAAATATTTCAGGGCACTTAACAGTTTCTTACTAACCGGCAACAGTAACGGCGTCGCATCTGTCAAAAACAATATGGGCATAATTCACAAACAACTTAACCATCTTGATATAGCCCTGGAATACTTTAACCGTTCGCTCGAAATATACAACGAAACCGGAACCAATATCGGGGGAGTTGCACATATCCTTAACAATATAGGTATCATCTGGTATGAAAAGGAAGAATACGACACTGCACTCGACTACTACACCAGAGCCCTTGAGAGTTACCAGGAAACTGACCAGATACAGGGTATAGCCACCGCATGTCATAATATAGGGATATTACATACAAGAATGGGTAACTACCAGGATGCCTTTGACTACTATACCAGATCGGTTGAGATAAACCATGTAATTGGAGACAATTACAGGCTGGCAAACAACTATAACAATCTTGGTGAACTGTTTTACCTTCAGAAGGATTTTGAAATGGCCAGGAAATACCTTGACGAGGCTCTCGAAATGGCAATGCCGCTGAATGCAAAAGAGCTGATCTCCGAAAATTACCTTTTCAGGTCCAACCTGTTTAATGACATGGAAGATTTTGAGTTATCGCTGATGTACTTCGAAAAGTATGATGCGTACCAGGACAGTATCTATACAGACGATGCAGCAAGAAGGGTGGCTGAATTAAAGGTGAGGCACGAATGGGAAAACCAGCTCAGGGAACTGGAGTTACTTGAAAAAGATCATAATATCAGACAATTAAGGATCGAAAGGCAGCAGGCGCTTCTCTGGGCACTTGCAATAGGGGCAATACTGACAGCAGTTTTTATGATCGTAATGCTGAGCTTAATAAGATACAGGAAAAAGCTTAACATGGCGATGAATGAAAAAAACCTGCAGCTTCAAAGCGCCAATAGTGAATTAAGGGAATCCGAGGATAACCTTAAACAGCTCAACTCAACCAAAGACAAGTTCTTTTCAATAATAGCACATGACCTTAAAAATCCGTTCAATGCACTTTTGGGTTTTTCAGAAACACTTAACCAGGATTACGATGACCTTTCCTCTGACCAGATATTCACATATATTGATATAATCAACAAGTCGGCCACCAATCTTTACCAGCTGCTGGAAAACCTCCTTGAATGGTCGAAAAGCCAGACCGGAAACATTCGCTACAAGCCCGAAAAATTTGAACTTCAGCCCCTTGCCGATACAGTCCTCAGTACTTTAAGGGCAAATGCCGAAAGGAAAAAGATATCGGTGAATACAGATATAGCCGAAGATATTACCGTTTTTGCTGATAAAAACATTATTGCAACTGTAATCAGAAACATTGTAAACAATGCTGTAAAGTTCACCCACCAAAACGGAGAGATTATTGTATCTGCCGTTAAAGACGGGAAATTTGTAAGGGTGTCAGTAACTGATAACGGGATCGGGATCGATCCATTGGAACAGAAGAAATTATTCAATATCAATTACAATATAACCACCCCGGGTACAAATGATGAGAAGGGAACAGGGCTTGGACTCATACTCTGCAAGGAGTTTGTCGAAAGGTCCGGTGGCAGTATATGGGTAGACAGTGAGCCCGGAAGAGGAAGTAAATTCATATTCACAGTACCAGGATGATGAACCTCCTACATAAAAGAGATTTTAACCTTTCGGGGATGAGGGTCCTGATACTTTTATGCATCCTTTCTATGCCTTTTTCCGGTGCAGCCAACCCGGACAGGCAGAAAGAACTGGACAGCCTTATAGGCCTTGTGGATGAAACAGAAGGAACCGACAAGATTGACCTTCTTCTTGACATAAGCCAGGCCCTTTGGTTCTTTAACAGATTTGAAGAAAGCATGAACTATGCTATGGAGGGACTTCAGCTTGCCGGTGAGATCAACTCTCCCTCAAGGAAGGCAGATGCTTTGAACCGGATCGGCAATGTACACTATTTCCTGCGCAATCATGAGGATGTTATTTCAAGTTATAACGAGGCTCTCAAGATAGCTGACTCTCTGAACGATAACAGAAGGCAGGGAATTTTCCTGAATAATATCGGATTATTCTACCGGGAGCTGTATCAGTATGACAGTTCAGAAGTTTACCTGGTGAGGGCACTAAGAGCAAAAGAGGCTTATGGGGACAAGGCCCTGATATCATCAACTCTCGGCAACCTGGGCAGGCTTTACCGGGATAAAGGAAGATATAACCTTTCGCTCGAATATTTTGTCCGGCAGCTTGACATTCAGGAAGGAGAAAGGGATATTCGATCATTGACGGCAGTCCACAGGCAAACAGGAGAGATCTTTTACCTTCAGGGCAGGTATGATGAAGCATTGCGTCACTTCAGATACTCGCTTGCATATTCATCAGAAATAGGCGATAAATCAGCAGTAGCACTGGCCCATTATCATATTGCCATGTCGCTTCTGGAGATGGGAAATTACGATGAAGCACTTGAAAGGATAAACACCAGCATGGAACTTGCACGGGCCATCTCTTCGGGCATGCTTGAGGCAAACAACTACCATCTTCTGTACCTCCACAACAAAACAATAAACAACCATAAAGCCGCATATGAAAACCTGCTGAATCATAACAAGCTCAAGGATTCAATAAGAAATCACAGGTCGGCCAGCAATATACGACAGCTTGAGGCGATATTCGAAACAGAAAAGAAGAACAGAAGGATCGATTTACTTCAGAGAGAGACCAGGATACAGGAGTTGCATTTGAACCGCCAGAATATTACAAACATAATACTGGCTTCACTTTTTGCTGTATTGGTAATATTTACAATTATCATTGCGCTGAGGTACAGAACCATCATGAAAACAAACAGGCTGCTGAAACATAAGATAAGCGAACTTGAAAAGACAAATGACAAACTCAGGCGCTCTGCCCGCACTCTTGAACAGTTAAATGCTACCAAAAACCGGTTCTTTTCGATCATTGCACACGATCTTAAAAACCCGTTTAATGCCCTGCTTGGTTTTTCAGAGATCATAGTGACCAACTTCAGCAATATCGATCAAGAAGAAAGAAAAGAATATATCGGGATGATACACCAGTCATCCCAAAACCTTTATAAACTGCTTGAAAACCTTCTCAAGTGGTCTGCTGCGCAAACAGGTACCATGCACTACCTACCTGAGAAATTTGATCTGGTGAGCCTTATACAGTCGGAGATCAACTTCTTCAGGATCAGTGCAAACAAGAAAAAGATCAGCCTAAGGGCAAACATACCTGAGGCCTTGATTATTAATTCCGACAAGCTTCTCTTATCCAGCGTGATCAGAAATCTTATCGACAATGCCATTAAGTTTACAAACGAACAGGGAAGCATAAACATATCGATCTCATCGTCACCCAAAGATGTCAGGGTCAGTATTGATGATTCCGGGATAGGCATCCCATGGGAAATGCAGAAAAAACTGTTCAGGGTAGACGGCGATAACTCCAGGAAAGGCACCGGCAACGAAGAGGGAGGGGGACTGGGCCTGATTCTTTGCAAAGAACTTATTGAAAAAGCCGGGGGGAAAATTGGATTTTACAGTAAGCCGGGTGTGGGAAGCAGTTTCTGGTTTAATTTGCCTATAGGTAATGGGCAGGTAAGCGAGTACTCAACAGAGTATAACAGTAAAAACATATAATATGGCTGATAAGAAAATCAGTTACAATGAAGCCGTAAGAGAGATAGAGAGTATCCTCCACAAAATTGAAAATGAAGAGCTTGATGTTGACGATCTTGCCGGGAAAGTAAAAAGAGCATATTTTCTCCTGAAACTTTGCAGGGAAAAGCTTTACTCAACCGAAAAAGATATAGAAAAGATACTTAAAGACTTCTCCGCTGAAGATGAATAGAGATATGACTTCTCTATTTCAACAGCTGCTCATCCTCCTTTATAGATGCCTGACTTGCCTTGTTCAATTGTTTCTGCATATCTTGCTATGCGGGCAAAAGGAACTGCAAACCCATGGTTCCTGTGCGATGAGAGATGAATGTTCCTGGAGAGGTGCCTTATTATGTGCAGGTTTGCCCTGATAGCCTGGGACATGTCTATACCTCCTTTAACATAGCTGCCGTTGGACTGGCTTAATGTTCTTATATTCAATTCAATTATCTCACTGATCATTTTATAGTCCCGCAACTGTGATGACACACAGTCGGTTATTACCCCCACCAGGCTGCCAGTAGTTCCGTCAATTACCGGAGAACCTGCATTTCCAGGTTCCAATGACGTTTCAATATGAACAAACTTGTCACCTCCTATCATTACCCGGGAAGAGACAATGCCAGTCTTAAGATACGGCCTGTCAATGGATCGGCTGAACCCGATAATGGCAACAGGGGTGCCGGTAGCAGGGTGTGGAGGTATGCCTGAAGCCAGGGAGGGTACGGCAATCATTTCGCGTTGCGTAAGCCTGATAAATTTCACTCCTGAATAATCATTCCTTATCTCGCCCGTTATCCTTTTAGAAAGTTCACCCGCTTTAAGATCGATTACACAGGCGGGACCATTAATGCCGTCGCAAAAAAAACTCAGTAAAACCCTTTCGGCCCTGACCAGTTCTTCCCTGCAAAGATCACTTATTATATGATCCTTATACCTGAACCCGGTTGCTCTGTAGAACCGGATACCATTTTTGCTGTAAAATTCGATTGAACAAACCGATTTGTGATAATTTTTCCAGACAGACCTGTACATTTTTTCAGTATTTGTAAAACATTCAGGGTTAAAAAAGGTATGACCCCAACCGCTTTCCGGTCAGAGCCGGGCATTTTGACCTGTCCTAAACATCTACCTGGAAACGCCCTCTATTAAGAGGTTCCTGTTTTCAAGAAACGTGACAAAAGTTTTTCAACAATCGAAAAAACACTGTTGAGGGATATTAACAGCCAGACTTTCAGCTCCACCGGTAATAAGGGTATATACTGCCGGCAACTTGTTAATAACTTGTTAATAAGAAACCTGGTCGATACAAAAAACCAATACGGGTTTCCTGCAGGCATTTGAAAGCCAATGAAGTCCCAGGCCAATTAGTCTGAGGTCCAAAGCCAATTAGTGTGAAGTCCGAAGCCCATTAGTGTGAGGTCCGAAGCCCATTAGTCTGAAGTCCGAAGCCCATTAGCCTTTGGCAAAGGGGCAGTTCACAACTGCTTTTGCTCCCGGATAGCTTCGGCCAGTGATGCTTCCTTCGTATAGAACTTCTTCCACTTATGGTCAGGATCCGGTTTAGTCAGAAGTGAAACCACTATCAGCACAGAGATGGACGCTCCTGCTGCAGGTATGACAATATAGCTGGTACTTATGAATGGTTCCGGCATTATGGAATTAATAACAGTTATCAGGATAGTCACCCCCATACCTGTAGCTATTGAGGCCACGCCACCCGCTGTTGTCACCCTCTTCCAGAGGAATGCAGCCAACAGTACAGGTGTCAGCCCTGCTCCAACCATAGTATAGGCAGTAAAGGCCATATCAAGAATTGTCCTGAACTGGGTAAGAAGCATATAGGCAAGTATGCCGAGACCTACAAGCGCCAACCGCTGGAAGAGTACCACCTGGTTCTGTCCGGCATCAGGTTTGATGAACCTCTGGAATATGTCGCGGGTAAGGTTGGTCGAAGGCGCCATCAGGAAGCTGTTACCCGTGGATGTAATGATTGCAACCGCTGCACATATAAGCAGAAGTCCGGCTAACAGGGGCAGTCCGACTTCAGTGCTGTACCTGGCGGTATGGAGTATTATCTGCTCTGAGTTCTCAACAGACAGAAAAAGATCAGAAGATGAAGGCAGGCTGTTAAAATGGCTGAAAGCAAGAATTGCAAGCGAAGCTATTGCAGTTTCAACAACTATGGTTCCGAGCACCCACCAGACCACGGCAGTTTTTGCAGATTTTTCATTCTTTGCCGAGAAAAACTTCTGGTACATATTCGATTCACCCAATAAAAGCAGGAAGGTTGGAAAGAATATCCCCATTGCCCACAGGAAATTGTAATCGCCAAATACTGTAAGCATGGATGGATCAAGGTTTTCAGAGATATGCTCACCTGCACCCAGGTATATATATACAAGCGGCACTGCTATAATTACTGCAAGAGTGATGACCGCTCCGTTTATGATATCTACCGATACAATTGATATCATCCCCGCGAAAGCGGTAAACAATATGATGAATGCAGCGGTAATGATCACTCCCTGCCATTCGGGTACACCGGCAACAAGGTTGAGAACAAAGCCCCCGCCTCTGAACTGGTACCCTACGATAGTGGTATATGCGATAACAATTACAAGGGTCCCGAGAATGCGCGCCCACTTGTTGTAGCGAAGTTCAAGTATGTCGGGTACTGTGTACTGGGCAATTCTCCTGACCCGGGCAGCAAGGAAGAATACGATTATAATGCCAACCCAGGCACCTGCTGCCATCCATAACTCAGAGAGTCCTACCCTTGCTGCGAGTCCTGCTCCTGCCAGAAGGCTTCCCGACCCTATCCATGTGCAGAGGAGTGTGCCAACAAGTTTATAAGTGGGCACCGACCGCCCTGCCACCATGAAATCGTCCTGCCCTTTAACCGCAAAACTTTTATATACGCTGATACCCATAAGAAAAGCAAGGTACCCGAGAACCACCCATAAAAAGATCATACCATCTGATTTAGTTTATTATAAAGTATAAAAAAGCTCTGCTCCCGGTCCGATTGGCAGGCCCGTAAGGACCCATATAATCAGCATCAGCATCCAGAAAAGCAGAAAGATCACTGAATATGGCAGCATGGTTGCAATTATGGTCCCAATGCCTGCATGCTTGTCATATTTTTCCATGAAGGCCACTATAAGAGCAAAATATGACATCATGGGAGCGATCACATTGGTAACGCTGTCGCCAACCCTGTATGCAAGCTGAGTAAATTCAGGTGAATAACCAAGCAGCATGAACATCGGTATGAATACCGGGGCCATGATGGCCCACTTGGCCGAGGCACTGCCAATTATAAGGTTTATGAGTGCCGAAATCAAAACAAGGCTGATCATCAGAGGAATTCTTCCCATCCCGAGGGCGCTTATACCTTCAGCGCCCTTAATTGCAAAGATCAGCCCCAGATTGGTCCAGTTAAAATAGGCAACGAACTGGGCTGCAAAGAATACCAGGACAATATAGGTTCCCAGGGTAGACATCGACTTGCCCATCCCGTTTATGACATCTGCATTGCTTTTCAGGGTTCTTGCCCCGATGCCGTAAGCAATTCCAATCACTGCAGCAATAATGAAGATCATGGCAACTATACCCGACATGAAAGGCGACCTGAGCAAGTCACCTGTTGCAGGGTCACGCAAGAAACCGCTGCCAGGTATATTGTCCCATATCCCGCCGCTAATTGGCATTGTGGCCCATAACAGCAACACCACTATCACGTAAAAGGTCCACGATGCATATTTTAACCCTCTCTTCTCATCACTGCTGATATCACTTAGTTCTTCGGGTTTAGCATCACCTTTGTAAGGACCCAGGCGGGGGACTACTATTTTTTCGGTAACCCAGGTGCCGACAAATGCTATGAAGAAAGTGGAAACAAACATGAAATAATAGTTGGCTGCAGGGTTGACCTGGTAGGATGCATCAATAATCTGAGCTGCTTCCTCCGACAATCCTGCAAGAAGCGGGTCAATGGTCCCGAGAAGCAGGTTGGCGCTGTATCCCCCCGAAACACCGGCAAATGCAGCGGCCAGTCCCGCTATCGGGTTCCTGCCCACTGCCAGAAATATCATAGCTCCAAGGGGTACAAGCACGACATACCCAACTTCGCTGGCGGTATTTGAAAGGATCCCTGCAAATACGATAGCAAAGGTCAGAAGCTTTCTGGGTGCAGAAAGCACAAGCTTGCGCAACGCAGTCGACATGAAACCGCTCGACTCCATCACCCCTATACCGAGTAGCGCCACAAGCACCGTGCCGAGAGGTGCAAAAGAGGTGAAGTTGGTCACCATCCTTATAAGTATCATATGCAGGCCTTCGATCGTCAGGAGGCTGAAAGGCTTCACCTCTTCGCCGGTTCCGGGATGTGTAACCGTGATGTCAAAGGCACTCACGATACCTGAAAGGATAATCGTCCCTCCTGCGAATATGGCAAACAGGGTAGCCGGATGCGGCAGTTTATTGCCTACCCGTTCTATTGCCCCGAGCATTCTTGCAATAACCCCCGGCCCCCTGTTATTGCTTTTTGTCATTGCAGTATCTGTTTTAAGTTTCCGGCCTGACCCGGAAATATCAAAAAAATTGTTGCAATTTTAGCATTTATTGGGAACTAAAACAATGAAAAAATCACGTTACTAAATAATTTAGAGGTAATAAAAGCAAATCTCGGTGAAATTGCACTGTATATATTGTAATTTTACATCCTGCATCGGGAAACAGTACTTAACTATCACAAATATGGCATCCTGCCCGGTAAATTATTGCTGATGAAGATATTGACCACAGACCAGATAAGAGAGGCCGACCGGTATACTATGGAAAATGAGCCAATCTCATCAGTCAACCTGATGGAGAGGGCAGCCGGGGCAATCGCCGGCTGGTTTTCAGAAAACGTGCCGGTTGATGAGCAGATAATGATATTTGCCGGACCAGGCAACAACGGAGGAGACGGATTGGCGCTTGGGAGGCTTTTGAAAGATAGGGGATATTCGCCACGCATATACCTCATGACCTCATCAACCGGATTTTCGTCTGATACTTCAGTCAATCTCGAAAGGCTCAAAGCGATGAACCTTCCTCCCGAAATCCTTGGAAATGAAGAAGACCTGCCTGGGATAACACCCTCCTGCCTGGTGGTTGATGCCCTTTTTGGTACCGGTCTTTCACGGCCCCTGAAAGGTTTTCCGGCCAAAATAATTGACCACATAAATGCTTCGGGTGCAAAAGTGATCTCGGTCGACATACCAAGCGGCCTATTTGGTGATGACAACCGTGAAAACAAGGGTGGCTGCATAATCAGGGCAAGCCATACACTAACCTTCCAGGTTCCCAGACTGACATTCATGTTTGCCGAGAATGAAGCTTTTACAGGGCAGTGGGAAGTATTGCCAATCGGCCTGCATGAGAAATTCCTGAATGAGGTCAGGACATCCATGCACTATGCCGACACACCCTTTGTGAAAAGCATGATAAAAAGCAGAAGGATGTTCTCTCATAAAGGTGACAACGGACACTGCCTGCTGATTTCAGGCAGCACAGGCAAAATGGGCGCTGCTGTTCTGGCAGCCGGGTCATGTATGAGGACGGGGACGGGACTGCTTACGGTGCATGTGCCTGCGGCAGGTTGTGGGATCATGCAAACGGCTGTGCCCGAGGCTATGCTGAGCCTGGACAGATCAAATTCATGTTTTACCGCTCTACCCACACTTGACAGGTTCGATGCCATAGGTGCCGGACCAGGTACCGGAACCGGGATAAAAACAAGCAAGGCCCTGAAGCAGCTGCTTCAAAGTACCAGGGTCCCTCTTGTGCTGGATGCTGACGCCATCAACATAATCTCGCACAACAAGGAGTGGCTCAGAATGGTACCTGAGAACTCCGTGCTTACACCCCATCCCGGTGAATTCGACCGCATTGCCGGTCAACATAAGACAGGGCATGACCGTTTGGTAAGCCAGGTAAAACTTGCATCAGAATATAAAATCATCTTAGTCCTCAAAGGCGCCCATACATCAACCGTAACACCGACGGGAAAAATATATTTCAACGGAAGCGGGAATCCCGGTATGGCAACTGCAGGAGCAGGTGATGTATTGACTGGAATTATCCTATCTTTGCTGGGACAGGGATACGTTCCGGAACATGCTGCCATTGCCGGGGTGCATTTACACGGACTGGCAGGTGATTATGCCTGTTCCCTGAATTCAGAGGAATCAATGATAGCCAGGGATATAAGCGAAGGGCTTGGGTTTGCGTTCAATAAAATTAAAAATTACCGGTCATGAATAACAAATTTGTCTTGATCATTGCCATCTCAATGCTGCTCGCAGGCTGTGCGGGCATCAACAGAACAGAGCACAGGACAGTGGCAGTAAATTCGAAAGAGGCCACCCACCCTGAAATGTACACCCTGATCTATTCATTGCCCAAAACCACACTCAGAATTACTGTTGAAGCCGTCCAGCTTACTACCCGGCGAGGGCCATACTATCAGTTCGCAGAAAGATACCTCGGGATATCCGGCGTTCCTGAAAGAAACTTTGACCAGTGGCTTATCGGCAATATAATTATCGAAAGCTACCAGGAGGCTGATCCCGATCATTATTACCTGCTGGAGACTAATGACAGGCATGTCACCAATTTCTTCAGACTGGGCGCAGAAGGTTTCATCCTACCGGTAAACCAGAAGCAGCTGCCGGATCTTGAAGGTTACTCAATGGCTGCTGATGCAAGAATCAAAGAGCCGGTCTACAAAGACCTGTCCATTCACCCACTGGTCGTTGAGGAGACACGAACAGTCATGAGGATGGTCAGGCAGGACACTGCATTTGTAAACGTGCCCGTTCTGCAAAGACAATCGGTAACAAAAAACATGGAAGCAAGGGCAGCTGAAGTGGCAGACCTGATATTCGAGTTAAGGAGCAACAGATTCAAGCTTATATCGGGCGACCTTGACCTGTTTCCGGATGGTAAGGCACTGGAAGCGATAATCGGGGAGTTTCAGAGGCAGGAAGAAGAATACCTGAGCCTTTTCACCGGCAAGGTTTTCGAAAAACGGCACAGCTTTACTTTTGACTATACCCCGGATGCTAACGGAGAAGATGATTATGAAATTCTTTTCAGATTCTCCGAATCAGAGGGCGTCCTTACTGCAAATGATGTCAGCGGCAGGCCCGTAACTATTGAAATTACAGCAGAAGACAAAACGGTAAACCTTGAAAGGGTATCGCGGTCGCCCGGAGAGCAGGAACGGGCAGGCAGGCTATACTACAGGGTTCCAAATGCAGCAGGTGTTCGTATTACAGAAGGGAACTCAACCCTTGCTTCAAGAAGGGTATTGATCAGCCAGCGCGGAAATATTGTGAGCCTGCCACCTGATTTCCTGTGGGAGTGACTATATTTGCTTCCCGGGAATATCCCCGGAGTTCTATCTGAATCTTCCGCTGAAATTCTCTCTGAAATCCTCCCATGAGGTATTCAGATAGTGATCTTCGGCAAAATACCGGAGAATAGGCTCTATGTCGGCCGGCCTCATAAAACCGGGAACCGCTGTGAGCAGCTCAAGGTCCTCATTTATGTATACTACTGAAGGATATGACATCTGCCCGTTAAGCAATGCTATGGAAAGCTGGTGGGGCGACCGCCGGCCTTCACCTTCATTAACAAACCTGTGCCCCTGGAAGTATATAGTGTCTCTTGTTTCGGAATTTAGTTTCACAGCATAGAAATTATCGTTAATATACCTTGCTACCTGGGGATTATTGAATGTTTCGGCTTCCATGCGTTTGCAAAAACCGCACCAGTCAGTGTATATATCAATCATGATCTTTCGCGGATTCTGCATAGATAGTTCAACGGCTTCCTCGAAGCTGTACCATTTTATCCTGTCATTCTGATTTGCATTTGCTGTTTGTACAAACAGGGCAACTGCAAAAATGATAATATACCTGCTCATCCTTAATTATCTTTAAGACCTATTAAAAATCTATTGCTTTTACTGTATTTCGGAGAAACAAAAAAACAAAACCAGTATTATACATGCAAAAATAATGCTAACAAAACAATATATGTGTATGTTTAAAATTATTTAACATCAATCATTAGTTCTTTTTAACGACCTAAGGCTATTAACGGATATTGATGCGATAATGTTCATTTTTAAATGCAGAGTAGCATGATTTTTTTTACATTTACGCTTTCTTTTGCATAAAATTATAATCATACTCTATGAACAATGGAAAACGCTGACACTAATAAAAAAGAGAAAAAGGGTTTCTTTCAGAGAGCACTGGACAAGGTTGAGATTATAGGCAACAAGTTGCCACAGCCAGTTACGCTATTTGCCATACTTATGGTGGTTGTCCTTCTGTTATCATGGATATTCGGCGGGGTAACCGTCGATCACCCGGGTAAGGAGGCGGGGCTGGTAGACAGTGAAGGCAAGCCTCTCGAAACAATAAACGTAATAAACCTGCTATCACGTGAGGGTGTGCAACGCATATTTACTGAAATGGTTGATACATTTGCACAGTTTCCACCACTGGGCCTGGTCCTGGTTGTCATGCTCGGGATTGGCGTGGCCGAACACAGCGGAATGATCGCAGTTGCTCTCCGCCTCTTTGTTTCTAAAGTGCCCAAATTCCTCATTACCTTTTCTATAGTAGTAGCCGGGATGGTGAGCTCTGTTGCTGCAGATGCCGGTTATGTAGTTCTTATACCTCTTGGGGGTGTAATATTCCTGAGTATGGGCCGGCATCCGCTTGCCGGTATAGCTGCTGCATTTGCAGGTGTTTCAGGAGGTTTCGGTGCCAATTTCCTGCCAACAGGGCTTGATCCGATGATAGCAGCATTCACCGAACCCGCAGCCCAGATAATAGACCCCAACTACACGGTTAATCCGCTTTCAAACTATTACCTGATGGCTGCATCTGTTCCTCTTGTAGGTATTGCCGGCACCTGGATTACGGAACGGATACTGGTTCCCAGACTGGGTGCATATGAGCCGGATAATGACGTGACAATTGAAGAGACAAATCAGATATTGCCACACGAACGCAAGGCGCTCAAATGGTCACTCTTTTCAGTGCTTATCGTACTGGGACTGGTAGCCCTTGCAACAATCCCGGCAGACGGTATCCTTCGCGGAGACTTTGATCCGGAAACCGGCAAGAGGTCAATGAGACCTTTCTACGACTCCATCGTGCCGATTATGCTTGTTGTGTTTTTCGTAGCCGGACTTGTTTATGGCAGAATAGCCAAAACCATCAAAAACGACAAGGATGTGGCTGATATGACAGCCAAGGCAATGGCAACAATGGGAATGTACATTGTAATTGCATTTGTCGCTGCACAGTTCGTGGCATACTTCAACTGGTCAAATCTTGGCAGCGTGCTTGCAGTAAAGGGATCAGACGGCCTTAAGGCTATTGGCTTCACCGGGGGGCCACTTTTGGTGGCTTTCATAATAGTGGCATCTCTTGTGAACCTGGTTATGGGAAGTGCCTCGGCAAAATGGGCAATTCTTGCGCCCATCTTTGTGCCGATGCTTATGCTTATGGGATATTCTCCCGAGCTTACCCAGGCAGCCTACCGTATTGGCGATTCATACTCAAACATCCTGACCCCGCTCCTGCCCTATTTCCCCATCGTGATAGTCTTTGCACAGAAATATGTAAAAAACGTGGGAATAGGTACGCTGATCTCATTGATGTTACCGTATGCAATTGCCTTCATGGTGATAAGAATTCCCATGCTGCTGTTATGGATATGGATGGGACTGCCCCTGGGTATTGAGGGCCCGATCTATTACAGTCCATGAAGTTTTAAGTAAAGCAGGGAAACAGATCTGCCCGGTCATCGAAGCTGCAGCAGTCCGCCCCCTGAAAAAAAGTTAAATAAACATCAAAAACAGTTATGGGTAAAGAGATAAAAGAACTGAATCCTGCCCTTGTATGGAGTTTCTTTTATGACCTTACACGAATTCCCAGGCCATCAAAAAAAGAAGGCAGGGCGGCAGAATACGTAACAAGTTTCGGCAGGGAGAGGGGGCTGGATACGATTGTTGACCATGTCGGGAACGTTATTATCAAAAAACCGGCTTCTCCCGGTATGGAGAACAGAAAGACAATCCTGCTCCAGGGGCACCTTGATATGGTACCCCAGAAGAACAGCGATAAAGTGCACAATTTTGAAACCGATCCCATAGAGGTTTATATCGACGGTGAATGGGTCTGTGCCCGCGGAACAACCCTCGGTGCCGATAACGGTATGGGAGTAGCTGCAGCACTTGCGGTACTGCATTCGGATGATCTGGTTCATGGTCCTGTCGAAGCTCTCTTTACGATTGACGAGGAGAGCGGCATGACGGGGGCATTCGGACTGGAACGGGGAATGCTTAACGCAGATATTATGCTGAACATGGACTCAGAAGATGAGGGAGAATTGTACGTTGGGTGTGCCGGGGGACTGGATGCCAACATATCTTTCAGATACAGCGAAATACCTGTTCCGGAAAATTTCTCAGCATTCAGGCTGATCGTGAAGGGGCTGAAGGGAGGGCATAGCGGACTTGATATCGGACTGGGGCGAGGTAATGCAAATAAGCTGCTCTTCCGCTTTTTAAGACATACAATAAACGAGCACAATGCAATGCTTGCCAGTGTTGACGGCGGGGGACTTCGTAACGCGATCCCACGGGAGGCTTCTGCTGTAGTCCTGGTTCCCTCTTCCAGCGAGCAGGTCTTCACTGAAAGTGTTGCCTCTTCTTCGGATATTTACCGAAATGAGCTTTCGGCAGAAGAACCAGACCTGACTTTTGAAGCGATAAAAACTGAGATGCCCCAAACTGTAATTGAACAGGAAACCACCGGCCGGCTGATAAAGGCAGTCATAGCATGCCCCAACGGTGTGATCAGGATGAGCAACTCAATGAAGGGCCTGGTGGAAACTTCAACAAACCTTGCAAGCGTTAAATCTGAAAAAGGGTCTGTCGAGATCAAATGCCTTATGAGAAGCTCTGTGGATAGTTCCAAAGACGAACTCGCTGCAATGATGGATGGACTTTTCACACTGGCCGGCGCTGAAGTGGTGTTTGACGGGGCATACCCGGGATGGAAGCCCAACATGGATTCCGTGATCCTGAAAGTTATGAAAAACGTTTACAATGCTCTTTATGGCAGAACACCCGAGGTTAAGGCCATACATGCCGGACTGGAATGCGGGATCATAGGAGGTGTTTATCCCGGGCTGGATATGATATCGTTTGGCCCCACAATAAGATACCCGCACTCTCCTGATGAAAAGGTAAATATTGAATCTGTTGAAAAGTTCTGGGTGTTCCTGGTTGAAACTCTCAAAAATGTCCCGGAGAAATAAACCTGACAGTTACCTGACCAATACCTGCACAAAAAGCTGTCTGAAGAAGACAGCTTTTTGTGGTATGATCTATTATACCCGTACGCCTGTAGCAGGCTATACCTTGTGTCTTGCCTCATCAGAAACAGTAAGCCGCTTGCGGCCCTTTGCCCTTCTGGATGCCAGAACCCTGCGTCCGTTGGCGGTCGCCATTCTTTCACGAAAACCGTGCTTATTCTTTCTCTTCCTGTTTGATGGCTGAAATGTCCTTTTCATTACGTTTAACTGTTAAATTGTTTCTTTGGGGACTGCAAAGTTACATTTTTTTATCAATTCACAAAAAATCATGTTAACTATCTCCACGCCCTTACCTGATCAATACTACAGAGTTGGATGAAAAACCCTTGTCACAGACTTAGACGGGGATTGAACACACCTGTAATTCTTGACCCGAAAGTATAAGACAATCCGACGTTGCCACTGAACTGATAACTTGTTGCCCTTCGGCGCTGCTCAAGAAGAATTTCTTCGAGCGAAAGGTCTCCTTTGGGAATTGCAACCTGATCGTTAATAAGCTCAAAGCTGCCTCTGAAATTAAGGGATAGCCCTTCAACAATCCGCAGATTCATGAATGCAAATAATTCAGCCCTGTTTGAACGGAAATCATGAAAATGGTGAAAACCTATCAGGCCTGCCCTCACATTGCCCCATGGCTGCCTGAAGTTTGCCGATGCAATAACCGCCTGTCCGAACAGGATTTCTTCCTCCTTGTCAAAGATCGTCTCCTCATGGTAGTTATAATATCCCGCACCTGCTCTCCATGCTAATGTTATCGACCGGCGGGTGGCCTCCTGGTATGGATATAAACTGTATTCAATGGCAGGAGATATCTCAGCACTTAATCTAAGGTTGTCAAATGTACTGAAATAAATATCCCCAAACCCGCCAACCGCCCAATGATCGCCAATGCTCACTATGTGGTAGCTGTCAAAACCGCCCCTGTGGGCAACAGAGGTTACCCAGCCGTCATCGGTCTTAAAGTTCCTCTCATTGTAATTATTGTAAGGCCTGAGTCTTGTTCGTGCTTCTGTGGTTATCCTGTCGGCAAATATCCCGTACCTGATATGTAATGAATTCCTTGTCTCTTCACGGCTAAAATTGCCGCCGCCGTAAACCTCTAAAACCCAATAGTTCCATGGGTCCTCTGCCGGCAGTTCATCATCATCAATCGTAATTGGTACAGCATCATAGGTAATACGCATCCTGCCTGCAGCACTCGACGCAGCCATGAAGGGAGCAAGTCCAGATTTGATCTTTTCGGTATAACCGCGCCTGGTTTCATCAGATGTATTGGAGGCCGGAGCCCAGTAGGTCAGCTCGTAATTCATATCTTTGTAACTACCGTATCCGATAAATGAGATACTGTAAGTGGCCCCGGTACTGCCGGCTGCATGACGCGACATTATGATATGGACATCGGCCATCTCCCTCTCCCTAACATATTCAACAAGGGGGATCTCCTGCCTGATGAAGTCGTCATCAATGAACCTTTGAAGATCCAGAAAAACACTCAACCTGCTGTTTCCTGTCCTCTGCCCGTATGCATCGGTTAACATCCCTCCAATCAGTCCGGTAAATACCAGACATATGACATACAATAATTTTATTCTGGCCATGGAAAAAATCAATTTAGGTTTTCAACCTGTAAATATACTATATGAAACAAACCACAATTATGCTAAAATTGTTGAACAATTATCATAAAAGGGGGTTAAAATTAGTTAAATATTCCGAAACCGTTACCCGGATGTCTCCGGATTTCCCGGCAAAAAATAATTAACAGTTATTTTATATCTTTACCCTGGGAATTCCCCTGGCTGGTAAACGGAAAGAAGCCGGCCAGCCGCTTTTATAAAGAACATCAAACTTGACCCCATGAGAACTACCCTGTTCATACTCGCATTGCTATATGTTGTGCCGGTAATTCATTCATTAGCTTCACATTCCCCCGGCAAGGGAATCATAAGCTTTCTTGAGATAATCGACATTGAAACCGGGGAAAGAGAAGTTGTATATTCCGACACCAGCCATTTTGAAGCCCCTAACTGGTCGCCTGACGGCAGCACCCTGTACTTCAACAGCGGTGGATATATCTACCGTATTCCGGTGGAGGGGGGCGAGCCGTCAAGGATTGACACAGGTTTTGCCAACCGTAACAATAATGACCATGTGCTTTCTCCAGGAGGAACACATATGGCTATAAGTCATCACAGCGCAGAAGATGGGGGTGCATCCATAATCTACATAGTCAACATAAACGGAGGTGAACCGGTAAGGATTACTGATAAAGGGCCATCCTATCTCCATGGCTGGTCGCCCGACGGGAAAGAGCTGGCCTATTGCGCACTGAGGGACGGCCAGTATGACATTTACGTTATTCCGGTAAAAGGCGGCCCGGAAATACAGCTTACCAATACAACCGCACATGAAGACGGACCCGATTACAGCCCATGCGGAGACTATATATGGTTCAACTCAGACAGGAGCGGGGTAATGCAGATTTGGAGAATGGAGCGTGACGGAAGCAATCCTGTTCAGATGACCTTTGACGAGCTTAACGATTGGTTTCCCCACCCCTCGCCTGATGGCAAAAATATTGCACTGCTTTCATACGCAAAGGATATTGAGGGGCATCCCGCCAACAAGACCGTATGGCTCAGGCTCATGCCTGCAGAAGGAGGCGGCCCTGTTGTCCTTACCGAACTTTTCGGGGGACAGGGGACCATAAACGTCCCTTCCTGGGCACCTGACAGCAAGAGGTTTGCTTTTGTAAGCTACAGACTTATCGACTGACCGCTGCCCTGGCAGTATCTGATCTCTTGTCAGTACCGGCAGGGAGCACCCGGGCCAGAGGTAATATTCAGAGGCAAGGGTATTATGATTAACCGATATCCCCGGAAGGTAAAAAAACGATTTTCTTGCTCTTAAAATACTCTTCTTCAAAAAAACCGGCTATTTCATAAACCTTCACCCTGTCTTCCCAGGATGAAAGTTCAGCCTCAAGATTGCCGCCTTTCAGGCTGTAAATGCCGTGCGAGGGAGCAGATGGCAAACCTGCATAAAGCCTCCCCTTCGAAAGCCTGACCAGCTGGGGAAATGCGCATACAGCCCTGCTTACCACATAATTATAACGGCTTTTCAAATCTTCCGCCCTCATATGCAGGGCATCTGCATTCTTAATTTTCAAGCTGGAAATAATGTTCTCAACCACCTTTATTTTCTTGCCTGTTGAATCGACAAGCGTAAAATTGACATCCGGAAACACAATTGCAAGGGGGACTCCTGGAAAACCACCTCCTGTTCCGATATCCAGCACTGTTTCGCCAGGTGAGAAATCTATAACTTTGGCCAGGCTTAGTGAGTGAAGCACATGGTTTATATAGAGATTTGGCATATCCCTTCTTGAAATAACATTTATCCTTGAGTTCCAGTACTTATAAAGGTCTTCAAGCATACCCAGCTTTTCAAGTGAATGATTGCCAAGATGCGGAAAATAGCGAACCAGTGTTTCGGTAGCCAAAAGCTCAGAATTTATGGGGGGTATTGTTCAAAACATTATACAAAAGGTCCCTTGCCCGGAAAAGCTGAGCCTTAACTGTTCCTATGGGAAGGTCAAGTTCCTGGGCGATCTCCTCATAGGAGTACTCCTTGAAGTACCTTAGCTCAATGAGCTTCCTGTATCTTGGTTTCAGCTTTGATACAATATCGACCATCAGCTTCATCTTCTGCTGATTGATCATGGTCTCTTCGGGATCAAGATTATCACACTGGATACTGTGCGACGGGTCGTCCTGATCATCACCGTGCGTTTCTATTGAAAGGGGTGCGCTTTTCTTTTTGCGCATAAAATCAATACAATTATTTGTGGCTATTTTGAATAGCCAGGTGCTGAATGCAAAATTGGGGGCATATTGCCCTATGCTTTTGAAGGCCTTCCCAAATGCCTCAATTGTCAGGTCTTCAGCATCACTGGGATTATTAACCATCTTCAGCAACATGAAATATATCGCATCGCGATACCGGCCCAGCAATTCCGCATAGGCCTTCTCATCTCCTACTTTCGCTCTAAGAACTAAATCGTAGTCATATCTGGCCTTATCGGAGAGATTTTGGCTTACCTCCATCTGCGTTGTTTTTTGGTAATAAAATTTGTGGTCACACAGAAGATATTTATCAATATTATCACTATGTCAAATATAGGCGAAAATAGTAATAATTTTTTTTCATTCAAATGTTTCATCGATAAGTTGAACACTACCAGCTGAATGACAAGTCTTATAGTAAAAAATGCTGTTATCCAGAGCCATAAAGCCGGCTCTGATACTATCAGAAACACAAATGAAAAATAAAACAGAACTCTGCTGCCTAATTCAAGTCCGAGCAACATCTGCGTCGACCTCCTGTAATGAAACCCGGTAGTCAGGTGCCTCCTTTTCTGTCTTATCCACTGAGACCATCCGCCGGGTTGTTCAGAAAGTGTATGGGAGATGTGCGAAATTTCGACTGAGGTGTTTTCAGCAGTGGCAACCTCATTGATAAACAGGTCGTCATCACCCGATTTAAGTTTCAGATGTGAAGCAAAACCCTTATTATTGAAAAACAGCGACCTTTTGTAGGCAAGATTCCGCCCGACACCCATATAAGGCAAGCCTGCCAGTGCAAATGATATATACTGTAAAGCAATAAAGAAAGTATCGAACCTTATAAACTTATCCAATAAACCCTTTTTTCTCCTGTATCCGCCATACCCGAGGACAATTTCCCGGGGTGAGACGAAATGTTTCTGCATCTGTGTAATCCAGAGAGGACTGGCAGGACGGCAATCTGCATCAGTAAGAAGCACCCACTCATGCTTTGCCGCCTTAAGCCCTATTGTCATTGCCAGCTTCTTCCCGTGATCGAATTTTGGATCCCTTTTTATTCGCGTTGTGCGAAGGTTTTTGTATTTTTTTTCAAAGCTTTCAAGCACCTCTCCGGTATTGTCATCTGAAGCATGATCAACAACAATCACTTCATAGTCGGGGTAATCCTGCTCAAGAATACCGGGCAGGTTTTTTTCAAGACTGCCGGCCTCATCTCTTGCACAAATAACCACCGAAACAGGTTCGCCGGAGCCTCTTTCTGCCTCTTTGCTCCTGTAAAAAGAAATCCTTAAATAAAAAATCAAAAAGTAGAACCCCTGAACAAGAAATGCCAGAATAAATACTCCTGCGCCAATTAACCAGTTCAGACCGGTTTGATCAAAATAAAAGCCCACAGCTGAATTTTATAGGATGTGCAATTTTATTAAACATTTTGTATTTTATCAAATAAGGCCGCAAATAAAGATTAACAATATTGATTATCTTTGACACGCAATTCCTTTTACCATGTTTGTCAGATTATTCCTATATGTTTTTTGAACTCAATGCACGAAACAGCGATACCGATGCCAGGACAGGAATAATAACAACAGGCAGGGGTAAAATCCAAACACCGGTATTTATGCCCGTAGGCACCGCAGGAAGTGTTAAGGGTGTGGGAAGGCACGAACTGGAACACCGGGTAAAGGCAGAAATCATACTCGCAAACACCTATCATCTATACCTGCGTCCCGGTCTTGAGACCATAGGCATGGCAGGAGGCATACATAGCTTTGCGGGCTGGAACATGCCGATACTTACAGATAGTGGCGGATACCAGGTCTTTTCACTTGCAGCAAACCGCAGGCTGACAGACGAAGGAGCCTTTTTCAGGTCGCATATTGACGGATCAGAACATACTTTCACCCCCGAAAATGTTGTTGATATACAGCGGACTATAGGAGCCGACATAATCATGGCCTTTGATGAATGTACCCCGTGGCCCTGCGACCATGATTATGCGTCCCGGTCGTCCGGCCTCACCCACCGATGGCTGGAAAGAGGATGGAAAAGATTTTGCGAAACATCCCCTCTGTATGGATACGACCAGTATCTTTTCCCTATTGTCCAGGGCAGCGTATACAGCGATCTGAGAAGAGAATCGGCCGAATATGTCAGCAGTTTCGGAGCTGCGGGCAATGCTATCGGGGGACTTTCGGTTGGAGAACCGGCAGAGATCATGTACGAGATGGTTGCCGAAGTCAACAGGATATTGCCAGAGGATAAACCGCGCTATCTGATGGGTGTAGGGACTCCTGTCAATATTCTCGAATGCATTGCACTGGGTATTGATATGTTCGATTGCGTGATGCCTACCAGGAATGGCAGGAACGGCACCTTGTTTACATCAGAGGGAATTATAAACATAAAAAATCTCAGGTGGAAAAATGATTTCACACCAATTGACGATGGTGGCACCAGTGAAACAGGAACACAATATTCCAAAGCCTATTTACGTCATTTAATCGTTTCAGGCGAGATGCTTGGTCCGGTTATTGCCAGTATTCATAACCTCGAGTTTTATACGTGGCTTATGAGACGAGCCAGGGAGGAGATATCGGCAGGAACCTTTATGACGTGGAAGAATTCAATCGTTCCGGTCATCGGCAGGAGACTATGAACAAATACAGACTTAAAATACTTGACAGGTATATTATCAGGAAGTTTCTGGGAACCTTCTTCTATTCCATATTGCTCATCGTAAGCATAGCAGTGATCTTTGACCTTGCCGAGAAGCTTGACAACTTCATTGAGAGGGAAGCACCATGGAGGGCGGTTGTATTTGACTATTACCTGAATTTCATTCCCTATTTTGCCATCCTGTTCAGCCCGTTGTTTACGTTTATCTCAGTTATATACTTCACCTCAAAGATGGCATACAACACAGAGATAATAGCCATCCTGAGCAGCGGTATCAGCTTCAGGCGCCTTCTCCGGCCCTACTTCATCTCAGCTTTTATCATTGCCCTGTTTTCCTTCGTAATGAGTGACAGGGTGCTTCCAGGCTCAAACGCCAAAAGATTGGAATTTGAAGAAAGGTATTACCGAAGGCAGCCGGCCCGTGCCAATATGAGGGACGTACACAAGCAGATTGAACCCGGTGTATATATCTATTTTTCAAACTTCAGCCATACATCAAATATTGCCTACCATTTCTCAATAGAGAAGTTTGACGGCAACAAGCTTGTATCAAAAACCACCTCCGACTATGCACAATATGATACAACAACGAGCCAATGGACTCTAAGGCAGTATATGACAAGACATTTCAATGAAAACGGCGAACAGATTGAACGGGGCATCAGGATTGATACCACCCTGAATGTACACCCGTCCGAATTCGGACGCAGGGAGAGCATTGTCGAAACAATGAGTCTCAGAGAGATAGACGAATTCATTGAGCACCAGAGAATGCAGGGAGCCGACAACATCGATTACTATCTTGTTGAGAGATACAGCCGGATATCCTTCCCTTTTTCCACATTCATACTGACCCTTATAGGTATGTCACTCTCATCAAAAAAGATGAGGGAGGGAATTGGATTACATATAGGCCTGGGGTTGCTTCTGAGCTTTTCCTATATCCTGTTCATGAGATTCAGTACCATGTTTTCGGTAATCGGCCCTTTGAGTCCGCTTCTGGCTGTATGGATCCCGAATGTCGTTTACGCAATCATCGCGTATGTCATTTACAGGCTTGCACCAAAATAGTATTGGGGTACAAACTTTTACCAATGGGGTTATGCCAGAGACAATGTGATAGCCACAAGATTTTCCGGTGACGCATACATTTAAAAAACAGGCAATCTTTAATTATTAATAATCAGTGCACTAGTCACCATTTTAACAACATATCGATTTGAAAATTTTTTTTATAATGTATGATTTTGTAACGTTGTATTCGAATTTAATCAACCCGGTCTGTTGTGCTTAAGGCAACCGGCCTTTATTTTCCAATAAACCAAATTATCTGTATATGGGATTAAAAAGAAAAATCCTTGAATTGCACAAGAAGCGGGAAGAGGTACTGAAAGGCGGAGGTGACAAGGCTATTGAGAAACAGGCCGCAATGGGTAAAATGACTGCCCGTGAACGGATAATTTCTCTGTGCGATCCGGACTCATTCCATGAATATGATCTTTTTGTTGAGCACGAAGCTAAAGATTTTGACATGGATAAAAAGGTGCTGCATGGCGACGGGGTAATAATTGGTACAGGAACGATATATGGTGCTCCGGTTTGCCTGTTTGCCCAGGACTTTACAGTAGCGGGAGGATCGCTGGGTATGATGCATGCACGGAAAATAACAAAAATAATGGACCACGCCCTCAAGATGAAGGTCCCCCTGATAGGGATCAATGACTCCGGTGGGGCACGGATCCAGGAAGGTGTGAACTCACTGGCCGGGTACGGCGAAATATTTTTCAGGAACACCTTGTCTTCCGGAGTAATACCACAGATATCTGTAATCCTGGGGCCCTGTGCTGGCGGTGCGGTCTATTCACCGGCACTTACAGATTTTGTCTTCGTAGTAGACAAAATCTCGAAAATGTTTATCACCGGCCCGGAAGTCATTAGAACCGTACTTGGAGAAGAGATCTCAATGGAAGATCTCGGCGGCGCGCGCGTTCACAGTGAAATCACCGGAAATGCCCATTTCTTTGCAAAAAGCGAAGCAGATTGTTTTGACCAGATCAAGAAGCTTATCTCCTTCATTCCCTGGAATAACATGAAAAAAGCCACCAGGTTTGAACCGCGCGAACCTAAGCCGGAATACAAGATCTCAGACATTGTACCCGGCGATCCCCGGCAACCCTATGATGTCAGGGATGTGATAAAGGCGATAGCCGATGATTCTGATTTTTTCGAAATACAGGAGTTGTGGGCTTCAAACATGGTAATAGGCTTTGGAAGGATGAACGGAGAGACTATCGGTTTTGTAGCCAACCAGCCATTGGTACTGGCAGGTGTCCTTGACGTTGATTCGTCTGATAAAGCAGCAAGGTTCATACGTTTCTGCAATGCCTTCAATATTCCCATAATCACACTGGTCGACCTGCCCGGTTACCTTCCCGGAATTGATCAGGAGCATGCAGGTGTCATCCGGCATGGAGCCAAGGTACTTTATGCCTACAGTGAGGCCACCGTTGCCAAAATGACAGTTATACTCAGGAAAGCATACGGAGGGGGTTATATCGCTATGAGCTCCAGGCATCTACGAGCCGATTTCGTATTTGCCTGGCCTACTGCCGAGATTGCCGTTATGGGACCCGAAGGTGCAGCAAATATAATCTTCAGGAGGGAGATCATGGAATCAAAAGATCCTGATAAAACAAGAAAACAGAAGGTCAAGGAATACAAGGAGAAGTTTGCCAATCCCTATGTGGCTGCCGCAAGAGGTTACGTAGACTCGGTAATTGAGCCGGAAGAGACCAGAAAGTTACTTTTGCATGCCATTGAAGTATCAGGTAACAAGTCTGTTTTTCTTCCAAATAAAAAGCATGGGATTCCTCCGTTCTGACAAACAGGAAACATTTCAGGCCTTAATGCACAACATTGAATAACCTGTGCGGTTACCTTTATAGCTTTTAACCTGGAATACTATATCCTTAACAAGTTACGAAATGAAAAGTACTGATTGCGAAGGGAAAAAAATAAGATGCCGCTCACTCTGCATTGACGGCACAAAATACCGTACTACGCTTCACAAGAAATATCAAAAAAGAGGCCCCTGGTCAAAACATGAAAAGAATAAGGTCTATTCATTTATTCCGGGTACGATCCTGAAGGTTTTCGTAAAAGAGGGCCAGTGTGTAAGAAAAGGAGATAACCTTCTTATTCTTGAGGCAATGAAGATGCAGAACCTCATCAAAAGTCCGGTTGAAGGAATTGTGAAATCCCTGAATGTTCAGGGAGGAACCAAAGTTCCCAAAGGTAAGCTTATGGTTGAACTGGGCTTTGGCCAGTCCGCCAATACCTCCTGACTGGTCCGGGGTGCTACAGTGGATTAATTTATCCAAGTACACCGCTCCACACAAACATGTCGTTAAACATCTCCTTCACTCCGGCAGTATCGGTGTTCCCGGCAAAAATACCATAAATTGCTGACCCGCTGCCAGTCATCGATGCATAAAGCGCACCTGCAGCATCAAGCTTTCTCTTGATGTCGCCAATAACAGGATACTCCTGAATAACAGGCTCTTCAAAATCATTTACTACACTTCCCCTCCAATTGGAAGGATCCGGTCCGATAACCTCCCGGAGCGGGCTTCTCCCCTGCCTCACCTTGATTTTGCTGTATGCCCGGGCTGTATTGACCCCAAACCCGGGGAATACTATCAATATCCGGTAACCGGAAAGGTCAATACCCGCATGCTCAAGGATATCGCCACGACCTTTTGCAAACATCGGACTGTTATATATGAAGAAAGGGCAGTCACTGCCTATTCGTGCCGCCAATAAGGCCATTTCACTCTCCTGCATGCCAGATTTGAACAGTTCATTGACCCCTTTGATTACAAAGGCAGCGTTTGATGACCCGCCGCCAAGTCCCGCACCCTGGGGTATTATCTTATGAAGGTGAATTCGAACCCTGCCGGTTGCAACACCAGACTGCAGTACCCGTAATGCACGCAAGCAGAGATTATCATCAGGATCAGCATCGATAGCGTTACCGGTGCTGAGAAATGTATCCTGACCTTCAGGGTCTAATGGCAATACCTCAATTATATCGGACAGGCCTACCGGGTAAAACATAGTCTCTATGTTATGATAACCATCCGCCCTCTTACCTGTTATGTGTAACCCGACATTTATCTTGGCATTTGAAAAACAGATCATTTATGGTATGTTTTGAACAAATACAATGTTTTTTTCAACATCCGTTTGTTTAAAAAGAAAATTTGTTCTTCTGTATATGGCAAATGTTATTTCTTACCTTTGTGCCTTGCCGGAAGAAAGACAAATATAATGGAAAAACCTGTCAAAAGCAGTCTTGCAAGATTACAGCCAGTCCACGATTACGGGAAGGTACCTCCCCAGGCGATCGAACTGGAAGAGACAGTGCTTGGAGCAATAATGCTTGAAAAGGATGCTCTTATTGCAGTGCTCGACCTCCTTAAGCCGGAAAGCTTTTACAAGGAGGCTCACCAGAAGATCTACTCTGCAATTATAAAGCTTTCGCTTGAAGAAAAGCCTATAGACATCCTGACCGTTACCGAAGAACTTAAAAAACTGAAGCAGCTTGAAGCGGTAGGAGGAGCATTCTATATTACACAGCTGACAAGCCGCGTTTCTTCGGCAGCTCATATTGAGTACCATGCCCGGATTATTGCCCAGAAGTTCATTCAGCGTGAACTTATCAGGATATCTTCAGAGATACAGAACAGGTCTTATGATGAGAGCAGCGATGTTGAAGACCTTCTCGACTATTCTGAGACAGAACTGTTTAACATTGCTGAAGGAAACATAAAAAAAGAGACGCTCAAGATCAATGTGCTTATTAAAGAAGCAATTAACCAGATTGAAGAGTCCAGTAAAAGGGAGGACAACCTGAGTGGTGTACCGAGTGGGTTTACAAAGATCGACCGCATAACATCAGGATGGCAGAAATCCGATCTGGTTATTGTAGCTGCAAGGCCCTCGATGGGAAAGACAGCCTTTGTTCTCTCAATGACAAGAAACATAGCAGTTGAGCATAAAAGGCCAGTTGCGGTTTTCTCCCTGGAGATGGCATCTCTCCAGCTGGTCAACAGGCTTATTGTAAGCGAAACCAAGCTCCCGTCAGACAGGATAAGGAACGGGAAACTACATGATTATGAATGGGAGCAGCTTGAGGTAAAGATCAAGAACCTTGTCGATGCCCCCATCTTTATCGACGATACACCTGCCATTTCAATATATGAGCTAAGGGCAAAGTGCCGGAGGCTTAAGCGGCAGCACAACATTGAGCTGATAATTATAGACTACCTGCAGCTTATGACCGGAACATCAGAAACCAGGTATAATCGTGAACAGGAGGTCTCAACCATATCCCGCTCACTAAAAGCAATTTCCAAAGAGCTGGATGTTCCGGTAATTGCACTTTCACAGTTAAACAGGGCCGTTGAAACCAGGGGCGGGACAAAGCGCCCGCAGCTCTCCGACCTCAGGGAATCTGGTGCAATTGAACAGGATGCAGACATGGTCCTTTTCATCCACAGGCCTGAATATTACGGGTTCCTTGAAGACGATGACGGAAATTCCAACATAGGTATTGCCGAAATAATTATAGCCAAGCATCGAAACGGGCCTATTGGCGATGTCAAGCTGAAATTCCATTCAGAATCTGCCAGTTTCACAGAGCTTGATGATGAACTTCAACCAATAGGAGATGACATGTCCATAACACTGGGATCCAAAATGAACGAAGATAACGAGTTCTCAAAAGGTTTCGACAATAAAGGCAACATTGACTTTAATAATGAGCAGCCACCCTTCTAAATAACTGCAAACTACCGGAATTCAGCACATACATGATATGCACAGCTTCAAAGATTTCGAATTTCATCCGTTGATACAGGAAAGCATTGATGCAATGGGCTTTCAAAAGCCTACACCGGTCCAGTCAGAGGCAATACCTTTGATCATGCAGGGAAAAGATCTTATAGCATGTGCCCAGACAGGTACCGGAAAAACTGCTGCCTTTCTCCTTCCGGTACTTCAGAAGATTGTTAAGAATAATGATTTTGAAGGCACCAAGCTACTGGTGATAGTTCCTACAAGAGAGTTGGCCATGCAAATAGACCAGCACCTCCAGGGCTTCTCTTACTTTATCCCGGTCAGTTCAGTAGCTGTTTACGGAGGAGGGGACGGAGACACATGGGAACAGCAGAAATCGGCCATTGCAGCCGGTGTTAATATGATAATCGCCACACCCGGAAGATTGATTTCTCTGATAAGCCTGGAGTACCTCAGGGCCGAAAACCTTGACACCCTGGTTCTTGACGAGGCTGACAGGATGCTGGATATGGGCTTTTATGATGATATAATAAAAATCATAAAGACTCTCCCCATAGAAAGACAGACCCTTATGTTTTCAGCCACAATGCCACCCAAGATCAGACTGCTCGCAAAAAAGATACTTTCTGATCCGGCAGAAATTACAATCTCCTTAGCTAAACCTGCCGAAGGAGTTTTACAGGGAGCATACCTCGTCTATGACGAACAAAAACAGGCCCTGATAATGGACCTGCTGCATGACAAGCCCGATCTTAAGAGCATATTGGTCTTCTCCGCAACGAAAAAAAATGTCAAGGCCCTCTACAGGCAACTCAAAGATGACGGTTTCACCTGCGGCGCTATTCACTCAGACCTTGCCCAAAGTGAACGGGTAGCTGTTCTTAATGACTTTAAAAACAGAAAATTTCAAATACTGGTAGCCACCGACATTGTCTCAAGAGGTATTGATATCGACAGTATCGATATTGTAATAAACTATGACGTTCCGGCAGATGCAGAAGATTATGTTCACAGGGTTGGACGCACTGCAAGAGCCAAACAGACAGGTGTGGCACTGACATTCATAAACCAGAAAGAGGTAAGAAGCTTCAGGAGCATCGAACGTCTTATCGGAAACGAAATCCACAAACTGCCTCTACCCTCTCATATCGGGAAAGGCCCCGAATATACCGAAAGGCCCGCCTTCAGGCCCGGTAAGAAGAAAAAGAAGAAAGGTAAAAACCCTGCTAAAAAGAGATAACCCTGGGAAAAGACCCGGAGTTTTCAGCCCCTTACATCGTAAAAGCACCTTTTCGGCGAAAATATTTTCTCATCTGACTTAAGGCTCTTAATGACCTTGTCTACATCCTTCTTGTCCAATCCGGCTTTTTCGGCTATTTCACCGGGTCGCATTGCACCGTTCTCTTTAAGTATTTTGAGTATCAGATCAGCATGTTCCATAGCTTTTGTTATTGATGGTTAATTATTCTATTATCGACGCCCCCCGGGAAGAAACAGTTCTGATTCGTCGGGCTCCGGTATCTTTCCTCTCATCTTTTCAATAATCCTGAATTCTTCCTGCTGCTTCTCTATAAGTTCATCCTCATTCTCGGCCACACCATCTGTGTATTTGATTTGTGATATAACCTCCCCTCTTTCATTAAAAAAAAACCATTCACCGTGCATCCTGTTCCTGTAGTACCTGCCTTCTATCTCTTTTCGTCCCCCAGGGGAGTAATATACGAAATCGCCATGACGCATGTCGTCAGAAAATTCTGACATGACCTTGACTGATCCGTCAGCATAATATTGCTTCCACCAACCGTGTCTTTGATCATTCCGGTATGTAAAAACTTCTGCATAATTCCCGTTAGGGTAATACACGGCTGATATACCATCCCTTACGCCGGCATCGTAAGTCTCGGTCGATGTAAGATGCTGATCATAGAATGAGTAATACCTCCAAACGCTGTCTTTCTTTTCGTCCAGATAGATGCCTTTTGCCGCAATCTTCCCATTCTCGTAATATAATTTTGTATCAGCTCTTATTCCCTGGTCACAGAAAACCATAAAGGCCATCTTGTTACCGGAGGAAAAATACCTGGTAAACTCGCCTACAGGCCGGTCATTCCTGAACTGGCCGCTGTAACGGAGATTCCCGTTCGGGTATCTCTGCTCCCAGTAACCCTGGCGATGGCCGTTTTCATCAGTAAAGTTTTTTGTGCTGTCTTCCTGCGCAGCTATCGGTAATAGAAGGAAGGCAAAAAAGACTGAGAGTGCCGGTAACTTGAAAAATATCATTCCAGACATATATTATTTTATATCAGGGGCAAATTGTCCCGGTAAACCTTTTCAATTAACGAAACAGTAAGCTACTTATTATTTTCTTTGCGACAGCCCTGCAATATAATTACCCTGGCTCGTATGTGCTACATAAAAAGGCTGCCTGTACGGGCAGCCCTTTTATCATCATGACCGGATGCTATTTAACCTCCTCAAAGTCTACATCTGTCACATCATCTTCACCCTTGGAATCCTTTTTTGTAGTATCGCTGTCAGGTGCCCCTTCCTGACCCTGTTGCTGACCGGACTGAGCCTGGCTTGCCTTGTACATCTCCTCTGAAGCGGACTGCCATACAGTGTTTAATTCGGCAGTAGCCTTGTCAATTGCCTCAAGATCCTGGTTTTTGTGTGCTTCTCTCAGTTTACCAA
The DNA here is from genome assembly GCA_007133565.1 of Bacteroidales bacterium. Classification (GTDB taxonomy): domain Bacteria; phylum Bacteroidota; class Bacteroidia; order Bacteroidales; family PUMT01; genus PXAP01. Next base: position 1,848 of record SLMM01000130.1, on the reverse strand, counting down.
GGGCCTCTTCAATAGGCCCTTTTTTGTCATCAGGAAGTTTATCTCCAAATTCCTTAAGCTGCTTTTCAGTCTGGAAAATAAGGCTGTCAGCAGCATTCATCTTGTCTGCCTTCTCCCGCATCTTCTTATCCTCTTCCTCATGAGACTTTGCTTCCTCACGCATCCTCTTGATCTCCTCCTCGGTAAGACCAGACGATGCCTCAATCCTTATGCTCTGCTGCTTGTTTGTAGCCTTGTCCCTTGCCGACACATTCAATATGCCGTTTGCATCAATATCAAAAGTCACTTCAATCTGCGGGACACCTCTGGGTGCAGGGGGAATTCCATCAAGGTGGAATCTGCCTATGGTCTTGTTTCCAGAAGCTACAGGCCGTTCACCCTGAAGAACATGAATCTCAACCGAGGGCTGATTATCCGCTGCAGTGGTAAATGTTTCAGTCTTCTTGGTTGGTATGGTAGTATTTGCTTCAATCAGCCTGGTCATGACCCCGCCCATAGTCTCAATTCCAAGAGATAAGGGAGTTACATCCAGCAGAAGCACATCCTTGACCTCACCAGTAAGAACACCCCCCTGAATGGCAGCCCCTATTGCCACTACCTCATCAGGGTTAACCCCTTTTGAAGGAGCTTTACCGAAGAACTGCTCAACTACTTTTTGAATAGCCGGTATCCGGGTTGAGCCTCCCACCAGGATAACCTCATCGACTTCCGATGCAGAAAGGCCGCTATCCTTAAGAGCCTTCTTACAGGGTTCTATGGTGGCCTGTATAAGCTTGTCACTAAGTTTTTCAAAGTGAGCCCTGGTAAGGGTTTTTACAATGTGCTTGGGAATCCCGTCAACAGGCATAATATAAGGCAGATTAATCTCCGTACTGGTGGAGCTTGATAGTTCAATTTTGGCCTTCTCTGCAGCCTCTTTTAACCTCTGAAGCGCCATTGGATCCCTTTTCAAATCAATACCTTCATCTTTCTTAAATTCCTCAGCCAACCAATCAATTATCACCTGGTCAAAATCATCTCCTCCAAGATGAGTATCCCCATTTGTTGACTTAACCTCGAATACGCCATCGCCAAGTTCAAGGATAGATATATCGAAGGTGCCGCCTCCAAGATCATAAACGGCAATTTTAAGGTCGCGTGACTTCTTGTCAAGTCCGTAAGCCAGAGCAGCAGCTGTTGGCTCGTTAATTATCCTCTTCACCTTAAGACCTGCTATCTCACCTGCCTCTTTGGTAGCCTGCCTCTGGGAATCGCTGAAGTAGGCAGGAACGGTTATAACCGCTTCAGTTATCTCCTGCCCGAGATAATCTTCAGCAGTTTTCTTCATTTTCTGAAGAACCATTGCCGATATTTCCTGCGGTGAGTATTTGCGGTCGCCTATAGCCAAACGGGGAGTATTGTTGTCTCCCTTTTCAACTTTGAACGACACACGATTGATCTCGGTTGAAAGCTTATCATAGGTTTCACCCATAAAACGCTTTATGGATGAAATAGTCCTTTCGGGATTTGTAATCGCCTGCCTTTTTGCCGGATCACCAACTTTTCTCTCACCATTATCAACGAAGGCAACAATTGAGGGGGTTGTTCTCTTTCCCTCACTGTTGGGAATAACAACAGGTTCATTACCCTCCATTACAGATACGCAACTATTGGTCGTGCCCAGATCTATTCCAATTATTTTACCCATAATTCAATTTCGGTTTATTATACTGTTTTTTTGGTTACTAGATCTTTCAATCATTGTGCCATTTGCCAGTCATGGCAGTAATATGTAATAATGACACGCAAACCTCATTGTACAGAGCAGCAAAAGGGTGACAAAAAGGCAGAATGACAAAACCTGATCTG